>CBFHYI010000009.1:0-47062 GCA_965660025.1 uncultured Ilumatobacteraceae bacterium
GGATGTACATGTTGCTCTTCCATTGCCGGGCTACCGGCGGCACGTTAGAGGGGCACCCGCTTGAGACAAGCGATGTTGGTTGGTTCAGTGAGGATGCTCTTCCTGAGGTCACAGCTGGCGCCCAGTGGTGGGGTCCGATGGCATTCTCCGCAATACGAGGTGAGCCGGTGGAAGCAGGCTTTGATTCGCCGCGCTCGCCGGTGTGGCGAGCTGATTCGTAGCTAGTTCTCGTTATCGCGTTCGCGAAGGAACTGTTCGACCTCGTTGAGGAGATCATCTGATTCGGAGAGGTCGATTGGACCACTCGAATCTTCATCGTCGTTGATGTCGTCGACAATCGATTCAAGTTGTTCGATATGGATCACGAGGTCGTCGTCATCAGAAATGAGGGCCTCGATACGGGCGTCATAGTCGTCAATATCGGCGTTAAGACCACCAGTTGGCGCTGGGGTTCCCATCATGCTGCTCGCTCGTTCGATGAGAGCGACCGCCGCCTTCGGTGACGGTACCTGGGCGGCATAACCGGGGACGGCAGCCCATAACGACGCACCAGAAAACCCGGCACTGGTGAGGGCATGCTGAACGACTCCGACTATTCCGGTTGGCCCCTCGTAACGAGAGCGCTCGAGATCGAACCTGGAAATGAGGTCATCATCGGCGGCGCTACCAAATACGTGCACCGGGCGGGTATGCGGAACATCCGCAAGCAGCGCTCCGAGACTGATCACAAGCGGGCTTGAGTACTTCTCAGCGATACCAACAATCTGACTCGCGAAGGTTTTCCAACGCAGTGCGGGCTCTGGCCCGAGCACGAAAATGACATCAGAACCTGGAAGCGATGCTGACCACACGCCGACGGTTGGCCACACGATATTGCGCCGCTGTTGCTCATCGAGACGAACGTGAGGTCGCACAGTTGCGAAATCAGTGAAGGCTTCAGGGTCGATATCGGCAAGTGCGTCTGCCCCGCTCGTTTCAATGAGAGTTCGAACTGCGGTAGATGCAGCATCACCGGCATCATTCCAGCCGGTGAACGCAACGACGATGACCGGGTTGGTGAGCTCGGGTTCACCTTGCCAGCGAATATGTCTGGTGTTGGATTCCATGACAGTACAGAGGCTACCGCTGGCGTGAGATGTCAGATACCGTTATCGAGATGTCAATTTCTATAAGAGCGGCCACCGAGGTCGATGATGGGCTTGTTGAAGCGTTTTCTCGTCTCATTCCGCAGCTGTCGTCATCATCACCCCCGCCGACGGCAGCCGAATTGTTGTCGATCATCGATAATCCCAATTCGGTGCTGTTCATCGCCGAGCTCGACGGCGATGATGATGCGCGGTCTGTGGTGGGAAGTTTGACGCTTGCGTTCTATCGAATCCCAACCGGTCTGAAGGCGTGGATTGAAGACGTCGTTGTCGATGAATCAGCCCGAGGGCTTGGTGTTGGTGAGGCGCTCAATGTTGCAGCGATCGATGAATCTCGGCAGCGGGGCGCGAAGAGTGTGAGCCTCACGAGCAGGTCTTCGCGCGAAGCGGCAAACCGCCTCTATCAACGGCTTGGCTTCGAGCCTTATGAGACCAATCTGTACCGATTCGAACTGTAAGCGTTTGCCATGACCGGCCTTGGGACGATGATCAACATCATTGCGGTCCTCGTTGGGGCGACCGTGGGAATGTTGATCGGCAATCGATTTTCTGAACGCACACGAGAAACGACGACCAACGGTCTCGGGCTCATCACGCTTGTCGTTGGCGCATTGAACATTGGGGCGATTGGAGACAGTGCATTCGCTGATGCCGTTGGCGCCGATTGGACACTCATCGTTGTGCTCGGTGCCGTTGTGCTCGGCGGCATCCTCGGGTCACTGGTTCGTGTTGAAGATCGTCTCAACAACATAGGCGGGCGCCTGCAAACGAAATTCGGTGGTGAGACAGGTAGCGATGATCGAGCCCGATTTATTGAGGGTTACGTGAGCGCGTCACTGTTGTTTTGTGTCGGACCGCTCACCATTCTTGGATCGCTCAGTGACGGGCTGGGAACAGGAATCGACCAACTCGTCTTGAAGTCATCACTCGACCTGTTTGCGGCGATGGCGTTTGCGGCCTCGCTCGGGCTTGGTGTGATGTTTTCAGCACTTACGGTGGCCGTCGTTCAGGGTGTGCTGACCATCTGTGGTGTCGTGTTCGGAAGTTTTATGCCCGATTCACTCATCGCCGCCATGACAGCCGCCGGCGGGGTGCTCTTGCTGGGGATTGGCATTCGGCTGCTGCAACTGAAAGAAGTTCGTGTTGCCGACATGCTGCCCGCTCTTGCGGTCGCTCCGCTGCTCACCCTCATCATCGACTCTTTTCGATAAACCACTTAGATCGAACCTGTTACGTTTCAGGTTCATCACTCGATGAGAGGGGACTGAGGTGGCAGAAATTCAGGGGGTGTGTGACCCGCGCTTTGAGGCCGTTCATCAACTTCTGCAGAACAACCTTGACTCAGGTGCCGACACCGGTGCGAGCGTTGCGGTCATGTTAGGCGGAGAGCTTGTTGTCGATCTATGGGGTGGTTCAGTGGCGGCGAACGGTGCAACGCCATGGCAGCACGACACGATTGTGAACGTCTGGTCGACGACGAAGACGATGATGGCGTTGAGCGCCTTATTGCTCGTTGATCGAGGCTTGCTCGACGTCGACGCTCCGGTGAGCACGTACTGGCCAGAGTTTGCTCAAAATGGCAAAGAACATGTGCGAGTTCGACAATTTCTCGGCCACACCTCAGGCGTATCGGGATGGGAAAAACCAATCACTTTTGACGAGGTATTCGACTGGGAACTCAGCACCGAGAAACTCGCAGCGCAAGCACCCTGGTGGGAACCCGGAACACAATCGGGTTATCACGCAATAAACCAAGGGCACCTTGTCGGTGAGGTTGTGCGAAGAATCACCGGCATGAAACTCGGCGAGTTTTTCCGTAAAGAAATTGCCGAACCATTCGATATTGACTTTCACATCGGTCTCTCAGAAGACGAGTTCGGACGAGTCGCAACGTTGACGCCGCCGCCACCACCTTCTGGAGAGCTTCGTGCCCTCGGTCGTCAACATCCTGCCATCAAGACCTTTACCGGGCCACTCATCCTCGCCAAGTATGCAGCATTGCCTGAATGGCGGGCCGCTGATATCCCGGCGGCAAATGGCCACGGAAATGCACGAAGTGTTGCCCAGGCTCAGAGCGTGATCTCCACAATGGGAAAGATCGGTGACACCCGGGTGATGTCGCAAGAGGCGGTTGAAGAAATTTTCAGAGTGCAGGCCGACGGCTTTGACCTTGTGTTGCAGATTCCCGTCACATTTGGGCTGGGGTATGGGCTGCCAAACGAGACAACTCCGTATCTCCCTGATCGCCGCGTCTGCTTTTGGTGTGGCTACGGGGGCTCGATGATCGTAAATGATCTTGACAATGAGATGACCGTTGCATATGTGATGAACCGGATGGACGAGGGTCTCTTGGGTGATGCCCGCGGACACTCAATTGTCGCTGCAGCCCTCGCAGCAGTCGCCTAGTCGTTCGGGGGTCGTGAAGGTGCTCGGGTGACGAGTGCAACCCCAACGATCGCGGTGGCAAAGCCCGCAACCGTCGTGACGTTGAGCTCCTCATCAAACAGCACCGCTGCTTCGATAGCGGACAACGCCGGCACGAGGAAGAACAAACTCGACACGCTCGCTGCAGCTCGATGCTGGAGGAGCCACAACATGGTGAGCACAGCAGCAATCGAGAGCACACCAACCGACCACACCAGCGACCAGATCGTGCTCGAAGTGAACGACAACTTGGTCTGGCCCGACAGCCCGGCAAGAACCACGAGCGCGATTGCCGAACTTGCGTATTGAATCGCTGAGCCCCACAGCAGCGGAGTTGCAGCACAGCGCTGACGCTGAATGAGCGTGCCGATCGACATACCAAGGGTGGCGAGTGACACCGCAATCACCGCGCGAAGCGGAAGGTTGAGCGTGTCATCGGTAAGGCGGTTAATGACGACGAGAACGACACCGGTGAAGCCAAGAATGACACCACCCCATTGACGGAAATTCAAATGCTCGCCGAGCATTGCCCCGCCAGCCACCGCGGTGATCACCGGGTGGAGGCCGACAACAAGAGCGCCAACACCGGAAGGCAAACCAAGGTCAATCGCAATGAAGACACCACCGAGGTAGGTCGCATGAATTCCGAGACCGACCGCGATGGACCATCTCGATTCATGTGCAGTCGGCCGAGGTGCATTCGACAGATGCGCAATGGCCGCGAGGATGAGTGACGCAACGATGAGCCGCGCTGAGAGAAAGGCCATCGGGTCCGCATCATTTGTCGCATAGCGGGCAACGATGAACCCGGTGCTCCACAAGAACACAAAGAGCCACGGTGCGACCGAGGCAAATGTCTCTTGGGCGTCGAGCCGGTCCTTGGTCACAGAGAGTGTCTACTCGTTTGGTGTAGAAGATCCCATCATCCAACGATGTGGGGCGATTTCGATGAAGATCAACTCGCCAACATCAGGGTCTAAACCGGGTCCCGGGTACCACTGGTACTTCGCATCAAACATCTCGAGCACATCGGTTGGGGCCTCGTCATGAAGTGTGGCGGTGCCAACCGCGACCGCATCGCCATTCGGGTCACCCTCGGCTGGCACCCCGATTGATACTTCGCAGTTGTTTGAAACGTTCGTGACCTTGGCGCTGTGGCGCCCCGTTGCAATCCAAATCGAATCAGCGCTCGTGGCCACAAACCAGATCGGTACAAGATGTGGTGAACCACCGTGGTTCCGAGTCGCAAGCCAGGCGTCGCGAGCGGAGAGGTTTGCCATCTCAGAATGTGATGACGCAGCGGCCTCGAGTTCCGCCAGCTTCGAGCATTCGGTGAGCCTCAGATGCTTGATCAGCGGGGAAGGTTGCCGCAACTCGAAGGGTGACACTGCCGCTCTCAGTGAGTGCACGCAGCTCGTCAAGTTTTTCGAGTTCTGTTTTGTATTCGCGGACCCACACCTGATGCAAGGTGATGCCCCGCTCACTTGGGCCCTGAAAGCCCCGAACAGTCGCAAAGCCACCGTCATCTCGCACCGCCGGCAAGAGGAGTTCATTTTGAATGGACCCATCAGCGAGACCGTCAACACCGTCGGGCACGAGGGCACGAATGCGATCGGCAATGTCATCACCCCGGCGAATGACCTCATGAGCACCGAGGGAGCGGACAAGCTCTTCGTCGGCCGCAGACGAATCTGCGATAACCCGTAACCCCCGATGCACACCGAGTTGCACCATGTAGCCACCGAACGCCCCAGCGGCTCCCGTGACGGCAAGAGTTGCACCCTGCGGGAGGTCGAGAAGATCGATAGCGTACTGAGCTGTAAGCCCGTTCATCGGAAGAGTGCATGCCTCGACTGCAGATGACCCCTGCGGTGCGCGCGCAACAGAACGTGCCGGAAGCACAATCGATGACGAATATCCGCCGTGTGAGGCGGTTGGGGCAACAATTCCCATTACTGCGTCACCAATTGCGACATGGTCGACTCCATCGCCGATCTCGCTAATCACGCCAGCGATATCCATGCCAGGTACATAGGGAGGCGGATCTTGTTGTAAGAGCTCTGCCCGACCACCTGAGCGATGAATGGTGTCGGTTGGGCTCACTGCCGCCGCAGCGACATCAACTCGAACTTGGCCACTCCCCACGGGTTGGGCGGGAATATCAAACGCTTTCAACTTCTCGGGTCCGCCGAACTCGTCGACGCCGATCACCATAACCATGTGTGAACTCCTTACTGAGTGGTGCAGAGTCTGGTGACTCTGCACTGTTTCAGTGTTGCCTACGGGCGCACTTCTCCATGCGTCCGAGCGCCCAGCCAAACAGAGCCGCGCTGATGGTTCCGGTGAGCGAACTCGCAAATCGTGGAAGCCGACGAACCGTCACGTTTTCGTGCCAATGAATTGACGTCGTCCCTGCGACCTCACCCGGTGAGACGGTGAGTTCGGCTACGCCTTTGAGCGATGGACCGAGTTTGTGCACGACACAGCGGCCATAGCCACCCTCGTAGTCGACGACAACGGCCTCCATGCGATCTTCGAGGGCGAGACGGCGCCCCCAACCGGAAGCGCCCGGCCCCGACCATGCAGTAAAGACGTTGGGGTTCGAAGCGTCGACGTCGACATGGGTGAGTGGAACCCAGTCGCTATGGGCGGCCCAATCGATGAGTGCCTCCCATGCCACATCAGGTTCGAGCGCAACGTCACGATGCACGTCGAATATGACCCGAGCGCCCTTTCCTGAAGGAGGTGTCGTGCGGTCATTTTCTGTTGTGGTCACAGTATGTGTAACGCCCAAGACCGCCCTGACATTCCTCACCACGAGGTTTCGAATGTGGTGCGATTACGGTGAAGTCACCATAAGCGAGCATTGGAGGCGGTAATGGACGATCGGTTTGATCTCAATGGGAAGGTTGCTCTCGTAACCGGTGGTAGTCGAGGACTCGGTCGTGAAATGGTGCTTGCGTTTGCGGAGCACGGCGCGGACGTGGTGATTGCCAGCCGCAAACTTGACGCGTGCGAAGAACTCGCGCATGAGGTGACTGAACAGACCGGTCGCCGTGCGGTTGCGACGGCGTTCCACGCTGGCAAATGGGAGCAGGCTGATCAACTAGCCGAACTCGTGTACGCAGAGTTTGGACGCTGCGACGTGCTTGTCAACAACGCCGGCATGTCGCCGCTCTACCCGTCGCTACCAGAGGTGAGCGAGGAGCTGTTCGACAAAGTTGTTGGCGTAAATTTCAAAGGTCCATTTCGACTTGCATCGCTTATCGGTACGCAGATGGCTGAAGGTGCGGGGGGATCAATTATCAACGTGTCGTCGATTGCAGCGGTCGCGCCGACACCACACGAATTGGTGTACGCCGGAGCGAAAGCTGCGCTTGACGCAATGACCTCGGGCATGGCGCGTGCTTTTGCGCCGAAGGTTCGTTGCAATGTCATCATGCCCGGGCCATTTCTCACCGATATTTCAAAAGCGTGGGACCTTGACGCGTTCAATGATCGAGCGAAAACAGAGATTCCGCTGCAGCGAGGTGGTGAGGCCCACGAAATCGTCGGCGCCGCGCTCTATCTCGCAAGCGACGCGTCGAGCTACACCAGCGGGGCAACGATTCGCATCGATGGGGCGATGGCATACACCGCCGGATAAACCTCGCCGGTTCAACAGATTCCTGCGAACAAACTCACCACTTGTTGATGGTGCGACCTAACCTTTACCCATGAGTTGGCTGAGCGACCCCTCGGCATGGAGTGCTCTCGTTGCACTCCTTGTGCTGGAAATTGTTCTTGGCGTTGACAACGTCATTTTCATCTCGATTCTGGCAGCCAAATTGCCTGCAGATCAGCAAGATCGGGCCCGCCAGATTGGTCTGCTTGCAGCGGGAGGGATGCGTCTTGTGCTCCTGCTCAGCGTTGGGTGGATCATCTCGCTAAAAGATGAGCTGCTCGGATTCACGTTGCTCGGTCGCGACTTCAGTTTTTCTGGCAAAGAACTCATCTTGCTGGCCGGCGGCGTGTTTCTCATCTACAAAGCAACGAAAGAAATTCACCACAAACTCGAAGGTGAAGACGACGCTCATGGTTCGAAGGCCGTGTTGACATTTGGTGCAGTCATTGCACAGGTCATGTTGCTCGATGTGGTGTTTTCGCTCGACTCGGTGTTTACCGCAGTGGGCATGACCGAGTACATCCCGGTGATGGTGATTGCGATCGTGACCGCAGTCATCATCATGCTGGCCGCGTCGGGCCCGATTTACTCCTTTGTCAACCGCCACCCATCGGTGAAGATGTTGGCTCTCGCATTCCTACTTCTCATCGGATTTACCCTGGTCGTTGAAGGATTCGGTGAGCACATCCCGAAGGGCTACATCTACGCAGCAATGGCATTTTCTGTGTTCGTTGAAACTCTCAACATCGGAACCCGTCGACACGGCAAAGACCCGGTGAAACTCCGCGAGCAGCCTGATCCGGTTGATTCGAAGTAGTTCGCTCTCATCGCGAGTTGTCGTGTGAATCAACGACTACGATCAGAGTACGTTCCGTCCGGGCAGTAAAGGAGCGTTCGCATGCCTGTCACCGTCGTCGTCGGCGCCCAGTGGGGTGACGAAGGCAAAGCCAAAGTCATCGATCTATTGGCGAAAGAGCATCCAGTGGTCGCCCGCTACCAAGGTGGGCACAACGCGGGCCACACCGTTGTCGTCGGTGACGAAAAGTACGCGCTGCAACTCACACCATCAGGTGTGTTTTACGACACCGTCACGCCGGTCATCGCGAACGGTGTGGTCGTTGATTTGCCAACGCTGTTCAACGAGATCGATACGTTGACCGCCCGAGGAATCAACTGCGACAAGTTGCAGGTGTCGACGCGAGCCCATCTCATCTTCCCGTGGCATCAGAGTCACGATGCGCTCGCCGAGGAGGGGCGCGGCGACAACAAGATTGGAACAACCCTGAAAGGCATTGGGCCGGCTTACGCCGATAAGGCCCGTCGGGTCGGAATTCTCGCCGGTGCAGTTGCCGATATTGATTTGTTCTCCGCTGCGGTTCGAGAGCGATGTGAGGCAGAGAACATCCTCATTACCCAAGCGGGCGGCGAGGCGGTGAACGTTGATGAGACGGTTGCAACATTCACCGAGCTTGGTCTTCGGTTGCAGCCGTATCTGTGCGACACCGTGAATTTCCTTCATGATGAACTTGCCGCAGGTTCACCAATTTTGCTGGAAGGCGCGCAGGCAACATTCCTTGATCTCGACCACGGAACGTACCCGTATGTCACCTCATCTAACCCGACTGCCGGTGGTGCGTGTGCCGGAACAGGAATCGGTCCGCGCAACATCGATCGGGTTGTCGGTATTTCGAAGAGCTACACAACCCGTGTCGGAGCAGGCCCATTTCCTTCCGAACTGACCGACGAGTTAGGTGATCGACTTGTCGATATCGGACGTGAGTTTGGAACGGTCACGGGGCGACGCCGTCGAGCCGGCTGGCTTGACTGCGTCATGTTGCGACACGCAGTGCGTCTCAACAGCCTGACTGAGCTTGCGGTGACAAAACTTGATGTGCTCGACACGTTTGAGACCATTCGTGTCTGCGTCGGCTATCGAATCGATGGCAACGATGTTGAGAACTACCCCGATCTGCCAGACGTTCTTGAACGCGCTGAGCCGGTGTATGTCGATCTTGAGGGCTGGCAGTCTGATTCCACTACGGCACGAATGCCCGCAGATCTTCCACCGCAGGCTCAGGCGTTCATCAGGCTCATTGAGCAACAAGTTGGTGTGCCGGTGCGCATCATCGGCGTTGGCGCTGAGCGAGACGATTATGTGCTGTGGGGTTCTTCGTCATGATCGACCGGTATCAGACTCCCGAGATGGCTCTGGTGTGGTCTGATGTGTCGCGAATGGGCCGTTGGCTTGAGGTCGAGTTGCTGGCAACCGAGGCGCATGCGACCCTCGGAATTGTTCCCCACGACGATGCCGTGGCCTGTCGGTCATCTGCCCCGACCGTCGATGAGAGTTTCGTGGCATCGGTCATGGCCCGCGAAGAAATCACCCAGCACGACGTCGCTGCGTTTGTTGATGTTGTTCAAGAGGCGATCGGCGGCACCGCTGGACTGTGGATTCATTACGGCCTGACATCGACCGATGTTGTCGACACCGGTTTGTGCTGGGCGATGCGTGACGCCGCAGATCTTTTGCTGTCTGCAATTGATGAACTCATCGATCAACTCGTGATGACTGCGAAGACCCATCGCGAAACGGTGATGATCGGTCGAACTCATGGTGTTCATGCAGAGCCGACAACGTTTGGGGCGAAGGTTGCGTTGTGGGCATTGCAGTTTGACCGAGATCGCCATCGGCTTCGCGCCGCCCGTGATGCGATTGCCGTGATGAAGCTGTCGGGAGCGGTTGGAACGTACTCGAATGTCCCTCCCGAGGTGGAGGCTCATGTGGCACAGGCCCTCGAACTCGAGCCGGTTCCAGCCACACAAGTCGTTGCCCGTGATCGTCATGCCGAGTTTCTGTGGGCATGTGCATCGATTGCATCAAGTTGTGAACTCGTTGCCGTCGAATTGCGACATTTGCAGCGAACCGAGGTGAGCGAGGTGCGAGAAGGTTTCGCCCCTGGCCAAAAAGGCTCTTCGGCAATGCCGCATAAACGGAACCCCATCTCGGCTGAAACGATCTCTGGGCTCTCGCGTGTGGTCCGGTCAAATCTCTTAGCCGGGTTGCAAGACGTGGCGCTTTGGCACGAGCGAGACATTTCGCATTCGAGTGTTGAACGCGTCATCTTGCCTGATTCATCAATGCTCGTGCATTACATGTTGCGACGGCTTCGTCGGCTTATCGAACGCCTCGAGGTAGATGCCGCACGCATGGAGGAGAATCTCCACTCAAGTCATGGAGTTGTGTTCTCGCAACCGGTGTTGCTTGCGTTGGTGGCTTCGGGCCTTACACGCGATGACGCTTATCGGATTGTTCAACGCAATGCCATGAGTGCGTGGGAACAACGCATTCGGTTCCGTGATGTACTCGCCGCTGACCCAGAAGTGTCGTCTCGTCAACCCGCAATCGATCTCGATGCGGCATTCGACCTTCGATCGTCACTTCAGCATGTAGCTGCAACGTTTGCTCATCTTGACGCCCTGTAATCGAGGGCTGGTGAGAAGGAGCAAGCCTCCTACAAAGAGCGCGGAATGCCAGCCTTCTTAAGCACCGCAGCCTCAACGCCAATCTCGCGCCACGTGGCGTACGAGATGTGACGACGATTGCTGTAGGCCAACGCAATCTTGACGTATTCGGCTTCGGCAGATGAAATGTCAGCCCCTGACCCAAGTGCCTCAAATTCGTCTTGAAGGTCACGGCGCTCTTGGAGAAGAAGAAGCTCGTTGAGTGGATCGGCTGCTGAGAGCTCAGATTCGATCTTGTCGAGACGCTTTTGAATACTTTCGGCGGTCCTTTTGCGGCCACGCTTTGGCTTTGTGGACTTCAGTGCTTCTAGGTATTCGCGTACAACGCGACTCTCGTGGCGTCCTTGAGCGAGGGCCGCTTTATGGTCGTCGCTCATTGCGGAAGTATCAGACTTATTTGCCATAAAGTTTAAGTATAGAGCCTCTTTGTTTTGTGTGTTTACCAGAGCCTATTCTTCTTTCTTTTGAGTGCCATCGACTTGCGAGTAGATGTAACTGGCATTGGACAAAAAGGATGGCACTTTGTCTTTGTTGTTGCCGAACTGGATGTATGAACGATGCCAGGCGTTTCTTTTTGAAAGGAGAGGCAGGTCTATAGAGGCAATGATGCCCTGTATCTCTTCGGTTGAGACGGGAGTTCAGACTGAATGTTGGTTGAATGGAGGAATGTTCGAACTCACCCCGCACGGGCCCGACACGTTTGTCGGGACTGGCCCGAGGTACCCGTGGGGTGGTCTCTATGGCGGCCAAATTGTTGCTCAGGCCTTACGCGCAGCGACGTTGACAGCGGAACCTGAATTTCGGCCCCATTCAATTCGCGCATATTTCATCCGTCCGGGTGACCACAACGAACCCATTCGCTACGAGGTCGACCGCATCAGAAATGGTCGTTCATTCCTCACCCGACGAGTTGTTGCGCGGCAAGCAATCGGCGCAATTCTCAACGCCGAGTGTTCGTTTCAGCGATCGCACGCTGCGACCGACCTACAAACGGTTGAGATGCCCAGTGTTCCAGGGCCAGAATCTTTGGAAGAAAGTTCGTTCACTCGTCGTTTCGATCGATGTTTCGTACCCGATGAAGCCGTTGATGGTGCAACTCGAACTGGTGCTGGCCGTGTCTGTGCCTGGATTAAAGTCAATGACTACGACTTAGTGAATTCTGTCTCTTCGGATGCTGAACTCATGCATCAATGTTGGCTCGCGTATACCTCGGATGATCTTGCGACCGACACCGTTCGAGCGGCTGCTATCGAAGGCACGGGGGTTGAGCGCGAACACTGGAAAGGTGTCAGCCTCGACCACACCATTTGGTTCCATCGCCCGATGCGATCAGATGTCTGGCACCTCCACGATTTCACGTGTCATCACTTCATTGCATCTCGCGGTCTTGCGGTCGGCCACGTGTTCACCGAAGAGGGTGAACACGTCGCGACGGTGGCTCAAGAGGTGTTACTACGCGATACGCGGACGAAACCATCGTCGTAAACCTCTCGAAACCATCACCGTAAAACTGTCATCGTGCTGTAGGAAATCAGATGCATGAAGCAGAGTGCATCGGTCAGAGCTGAGGGCCGGGGTCGCTACCCGAGCAACGATGCGATGAGATCGAGGTGGTCAAGATCGGAAAGATCGAGAATCTGGAGGTAGATCCGCTCCGCCCCTGCTTCACGCCATTTCTCGATCGTGTCGATGAATTGCTCTGTCGACCCGGCAGCGCCGCTCTGTCGTAATTCGTCGGGCTCCCGGCCGATTGCTTCTGCTCGACGAGTGAATTCATCTTCGGTGCTCCCCACACAGGCGACGAGCGCAGCTGACCACGCGAGATCGTTGGGTGATCGGCCGATTGCTTCACAAGCACCCCTGACGACTGCTGTTTGCGCGGCGAACGTCGAGAGGTCGGTGAACGGCATATTGAACTCAGCTGCGTATGCAGCTGTCAATGCTGGAGTTCTTTTCGCACCGCGACCGCCGATGATGATCGGTATGCCACCCGATTGCACAGGCTTGGGAAGAGCCGGCGAGTCGGTGAGTGACCAGTGATCACCGGCGTATGAAAATGTTTCACCCGCAGGGGTGTGCCACATCCCATCGATAATTGCGAGTTGCTCGGTGAAGCGATCGAATCGCTCGCCGAGAGCCGGAAATGGAATTCCGTATGCCGAGTGTTCGGCCTCGTACCAGCCCGCACCAAGACCGAGTTCAACCCGCCCTCCCGACATTTGGTCGACGTTTGCCACCGAAATAGCGAGTGGCCCCGGGTGTCGGAAGGTTGCGGCGGTCACCAGTGTGCCAAGTCGAATTGTTGTCGTGTCTCGCGCCAGCCCGCCGAGCGTCACCCATGCGTCGCTTGGGCCCGGATCACCACTGACGGAACCCATTTTGAGGTAGTGGTCAGAACGAAAGAATGCACCGAAGCCAAGCGACTCGGCGCGCAACGCCACGGCGAGCAGGTCGTCGTAGGTGGCGCCCTGCTGAGGTTCAGTAAAGATGCGATACGGGGTGAGAGCGGTTGTTGTCACAATCCGAACATAGAGGTTGAGGCGAAGAGACGTAACCTCGGAGGCGTGACACAACTTCCCGAGCTCTCCTCGACCGGCGCTGCGTTACGAGAGCACGTGCTGACCCATTCGGTAAAACGCGGCGAGTTCACACTGAAGAGTGGAGCGAAAAGTTCTTGGTTTCTTGACACCAAGCAGACTGCCTGCCGGCCAGATGGAATCGTCTTGGTCGCAGAAGCGTTGCTCGAAATTCTTCCCTCAGATGCCACAGCTATCGGTGGTCTGACGATGGGTGCTGACCCTGTTGCCTATGGTGTTGCAGCCGTCGCGGCAACGAAAGGACGAATGCTGAGGAGTTTCAGCGTCCGCAAAGAAGCCAAAGATCATGGAGTCACCGGCCGACTCGCTGGCGCATTGCTTCCCGATGATCGTGTCGTCATTGTTGAAGACACCACAACACGAGGTACGAGTTTGCTTGAGGCGGTGGAGGTTGTTCGAGCGTTTGGGGCATCGGTGGTGCTCGCAAGTGTGATCGTCGATCGAGGAACGACGTGTGTTGACCTTTGTGCGGCGGAAGGTGTCGAATATCGCCCGCTTCTCACTGCAACCGACCTCGGTTTTGAGCCCGGCACATAGTCAACCACCCGCTCTTGAGAACGTCGACACAATTCGAAACGCTGCGCTGATCGGCCCTCACTCCATCAAGGTGGGAGGCCAGAAACGACAACAGGCGCCCGCAGGCGCCTGTGGTGGTCGAGACCGGCGTCGATCCGGTGACCTTCCGCTTTTCAGGCGGACGCTCTGCCAACTGAGCTACTCGACCGAGTGCGATATGGAACGGGTTGCGCACCACATACGCAACGAGGCTGCCATGTGGCAGCCCCGAGCGGTCCCGACGGGACTCGAACCCGCGACCTCCGGCTTGACAGGCCGGCGTGAACTCCAACTTCACCACGGGACCAGGAGTTTTATTTATATCTAGCACCCCCAACGGGATTCGAACCCGTGCCGTCACCTTGAAAGGGTGATGTCCTAGGCCGCTAGACGATGGGGGCTTGACCTCATCTCGTTGAAGGCGCCGTCACGTTAGCACCCTCTTCACGACGTTCCACCCTCACGAGGGAGTGTTTCCACAAGAGCGCCGACGACCCACTCCAACATCCAGCCTGACCACATATAGAGGTATTGTTCAGGGCTTGCATCTGATTCGTCATCGGCGTCTGCCGCAGAGTCATCGTCGACGATGCCGAGAGCGCTTGCCAACGTGACTCGAAGAGCATTTAACGTCTGAAGAAATGCGGTGAGTTGCCCATGGCTCATCGTGATGTTGCCACCCTCCGCTGAATCAAATGTGCTGAGTACCTCAGAAATCGCTGTGCGCCGAGCGGTGATGAGCTCATCTCGCATAAGGCGCTGGTACTCCTCATCGAGTTGTTCGTGTTGAGCATCGTGATGGGTGAATGCAGGCGGAAACAACCTGTCGACAAGCGCACTCTCGCTACCTGTCTGCGCGTTCTCTACGAGTTCATCGAGTTGGTTCATGATGTGGGAGAGCACTTCTTGTTCATCGGCTTGGAGACGAACAATCCATGAGTCGTCATCGAGTCGCTCAACCGGTGGTTTACGTCTGAACGCCATCAACCAGCCTCTTCGAGAGTTGCCCAGAGGCCGTGTTCATGGAGTCGGAACACATGCATCTCGCATTGTTCTCGATTTCCGCTTGCGACGTTTGCTCGACCTTCGTGGTGAACCGCGAGCATGAGCTCGGTCGCTTTCTCGGTGGAGTAGCCGAAAAGTTTTTGCAACACATAGGTGACGTAGCTCATCAAATTCACCGGATCGTTCCACACGATGACAATCCATTCGCGCTCGTGTTCGACCCGTTCAGTGACATCGGTGGCGGGCGCAGTGATGGTGTCGGTTGACGCCGAAATAGGTAACAACGAATATGTCACACCACACAGTCTGCCGGATGGCGTTGGTCAGCACATCGGCTCGGTCGTACGATGAGGGTTATGTCCATCGGTAGTCGCCCCCTCGTGCCCTCACGCGTGGCCTCCGGTGGAGTTGTTCACGGGAGTCGTGAGCCTCGAAGTCGAGTCGGCGCGTTCGTTGCATTAACAAAGCCTCGAATTATTGAACTTCTTCTCATTACGACGGTGCCCACAATGGTGCTCGCTCAGAACGGATGGCCGTCGACGACGTTGGTGATCTTCACGCTCATCGGCGGTGCTCTCGCAGCCGGTGGGGCAAACACCATCAATATGTACGTCGATCGCGACATCGACGCTCTCATGGAACGCACTCGACATCGGCCGCTCGTGACCGGTGTTGTTAAGCCGAAAGAGGCATTGATCTTTGCGTTTGTTCTCGAGTCGGCTGCCGTTGCCGTGTTGTGGGCGGCAGCAAACCTTTTGTCGGCTCTCCTTGCTCTCTCTGCAACGGCGTTTTACGTCGGTGTGTATACGTTGTGGCTCAAGCGGACGAGTAGGCAAAACATCGTCATCGGTGGCGCAGCCGGCGCAGTTCCTGTTCTTGTTGGATGGGCTGCAGTGACCAATGGCCTGACGTGGGAACCGGTTGTGCTCTTCGCTGTCATTTTCTTTTGGACGCCACCACATTTCTGGGCGCTTGCACTTCGCTACGCCGACGATTACCGCTCGGCAAACGTGCCGATGCTGCCGGCAATCGTCCCTTTCCGGGCTGCCCATGTGCAGATGATTGCTCACACGGTCGCGCTGGTGGCGTCGAGTCTGCTCGTCGCATTGGTGTCATCGAACCTCGGCGTTACATACCTCGTCTCGGCGGGCGCACTGGGGGCAGCGTTTCTTGCTGGAACGATCCGCCTCAGGAGAAATCCTTCCGAGTCTGCCTCGATGCGACTTTTTGGCTTCTCGATCACCTATATCACTCTGTTGTTTGCTGCATTGACAATCGACGTGTTGCTGTAATTGACGTCGTTGACGTAACAGTGGAGATTTCGGTTGCGAGGCTCTCACCGAGGTAGTCTGGAAGACGGTAGTTTCGAAAGAGGTGTGCTCCGCCGCGGGCGCGACTGAAGCAGAAGTGAGTCAGATCTGAGATGACGACGTTGGAACAATCGGGAACCGGAGCAGGAGCGGGTTCAGCGCTCCTTTCTGACGGTCGTATTGGTACCGCTGTTGGGGCGGCTGTTGATTGGGTGACCTCTACCGACCACAAGAAGATTGGGCGCCTGTTTACAGGGTTTGGGGTCCTCGGAATGATCGCGGTGTCGGTGATTGCGGTGCTGCGGTCGCTTGAGTCAGTTGCCGATCTTGGAGCATTCAACGCTCAACAACTCGATCAGCTCACTCAGTTGCATCACTTTGGGCTCGCGTTAATGGTGGCGCTGCCGTTGACCCTTGGTCTCAGCATTGCGGTCGCACCGTTGCAGGTTGGTGCTCGAGCGATTGCGTTTGCGCGTCTTGCCCTCACGGGTTTTTATATGTGGCTTGCAGGAGCGGTGTTGACCATTGTTGCGATCGTCAACGGTGGGGGCATCGGCGGCGCAGATAGTGACATGGTTGATTTGTTCCTCGCTGCGATGGCCCTCATGATGTTCGGCGTCATAGCCTCAGCGATCAGCGTTGCGACGACCATCCTTACCTCTCGTGCCCCAGGGGTCACGATGCGTCGTGTTCCGTTCTTGACATGGACGGCGTTGGTTCAGTCATTGGCACTCATCATCACTGCCCCAGTAGTGATCGGGCTCACCATTTATCTGTTTGTTGACCACCGGAATTCGGCCGTTGCGTTCGGTGCCGCAGATGGTCTTGCCGATTGGCTTCCAAGGTTCTTCACCGCCCCGGTCGTGTACATCTTCGCGATCCCGGCGCTAGGGGTCTTTGCTGAGTTGTTGCCCGTTTCGATGAGCCGACGACACCCCATGCGCCAGTTGGTGTTCACCGGTGCGGCCTTGGTCGGAGTCGCATCATTCGCCGGCGTCACCATGCAAACGGCGTTCCCG
This sequence comes from uncultured Ilumatobacteraceae bacterium, assembly GCA_965660025.1. Lineage (GTDB taxonomy): Bacteria > Actinomycetota > Acidimicrobiia > Acidimicrobiales > Ilumatobacteraceae > Casp-actino5. The sequence continues at coordinate 17,242 of CBFHYI010000009.1, forward strand.
GTTGACTTCTCCGAATCAGGCCAAGATGTCGTGAAGTCGCTTGTCGTGATGGCGTTCTTTGTTGGTCTTCCATTGCTCGGCATCGCAATCACGTTGCTCACGTCGTTGCTTGTTGCGAAACCTGATGGCTCGGGTGCGCCAAAGCCTCGAATTCTCAGCCCACTGCTGTTCGGGCTTCTCTCGATCCTTCTTCTCCTTCTCGGCGCTGTTGTCGGTGTGCTCACCCAGATTGTCGATCTCGAACTGAGCGGAACCGCAGCGGTCGAAGGCACGGTTGCGTTGATCTGTCTGGCTGCCGCACTCGGAACATTGGGTGGCCTCGTCTTTTGGGCTCCAAAACTTTCCGGCAATAAGCCCGATGAGAAGAAAGTTCTTCCTCTGGCTCTTCTCGGCGCTCTCGGTGTCGTTCTCGCCGGAGTTCCTGGTGTGATCGCTGGTCTTGCCGATTCAGATAGCTCTCTCTTCTCAACGCTGACCCTCATTGGGTACGCATTGATGGCCCTTACCGGTCTCGCCTTCGTCGGTGCGACCCGTGGCGGAACATCTGACGGCACCAACAACCCGTGGTGTGCTCACACTCTCGAATGGTCAACTGCATGCCCCGCTCCAGCCGACAACTATGAAGCTCTTGCAACCGTTCGATCAGCAGAGCCCGAACTCGACCAACTTCCAGAAGGGAGCCCCTCGTGACGCTCGCTCTACCCTCCGGTCCGGCACCAGCACCTCGCCGCCAACTCCTCGTTGGGTCTGCTCTTGCGGGGCTCGCCGGCACCACCCTCATCGGAGCAATGCTCGCCGTCTGGCTTCTTGAGCGTCAGCACGTGGTCGATGCGGGTGAGCGTTTCCCGATGAAATACATCATCCCCGAGGTGGCAACAAACGTGATGTTGATGACGCTCTTCGGGCTGTGTTTCTTCGCCCAATGGGCTGTCTACGCAGCTCGCCGGCAAGACCGTGGGCACACCGGACTTGCTCTCTCGGTTGTCATTATTCTTGGTTTGGCCTTCGTCAACGCTCAAGCGTTTGTCTACAGCCAAATGGAAGTCGAGATTGCCGACGGAATCTACGGCGCCCTGTTCTACGCCCTCACCGGCACGATGATGGCGATCGTGATTGCGGGGCTCATCTTTACTGCGGTCGCAGCTTTCCGCACGCTTGGCGGTCGCGACTGGCAGTCCGAGATTGTCTCGGCGAATGCTTTGTATTGGTACTTCGCCGCTGCGGCCTATGCAGCGGTGTGGTTTGTCGTCTACGTCACGAAGTGAGGTCAGAGATCTGATGTTCACCACCGGTTCAAAACTTCTCTTTGGGGCGAGCGGGGCTTCCCTTGTTGGAACCTTGCTGTACGGCATTCTTGTCGGCGGCATTATGGGCACCGTTGGTTTGGTGTCTCTCACCACCGGGCTCATATTCATTGCAGGTATCAATGCGTTTATTCGCGATGCGAACGTTGCGTCAGACGATGTTGCACAGTTCTCCGGATCTGCTGCCGCAGCACCTCGCCCAGCGTCATCGGTCTGGCCGCTCGTTGTTGCAGTTGGTGGCGCTCTGATCGCTCTCGGAGTTGTCATTCACGAAGTGCTCACGATTACCGGTCTGGTCGTTGTGCTGGCAGCATCGGCTGAGTGGCTGTTGCAGGGCTGGGCAGAAAGTGCCTCGTCTGATGAATCGCATAACCGTGAGGTACGTGGCCGCCTTGCGTACACCGCAGAGATGCCGGTTGCCGCAGCGATTGGGCTCGGTCTTATCGTCTTCATGTTCAGCCGGGTGATGCTCGGCGTTCCGACGAAGGCGTCCACCATCATCGCGTTCTCGATCGTTGCGACGATTGTGCTCGTTGCGGGAGCGATGATCAGCCGTGCTCGTTCAATGTCGGCTCCCCGAATGTTCGGGCTCTTTGCCGTTGTGAGCGCGGTACTGCTCGCCGGTGGTGCTGTCGCCGGATTCAACGGCGAACGCGAGATCAAAGAGCACAAAACCACGGCCTATTACGCCGCAAATGATAAGTGCGGCGAGAAAGAGATCTCAGCCGACGAGCACGCAAGTCAGACCGTTGCAGGCAAGGCAAATTCATCAGCCGAAGTCACGCTTGACGAAAACGGGCTGTCGTATACACGACCGGGTCTTAACATGGTGCAGAGCGGAGTAATTCAGTTGCCCCGTTCAAATGCAAACAACATTTTGTTCCGCAACGAAACATCTGAGCCTCGACGCTTCATCGCAGAGATGGCCAACGCTGATGGTTCCCCCGCACGAATCTGCACGGCGCTCGTCGAAGAAGGCGGCGTACAACTGCTTACCGTGAACTACTCGGCGCCAAGTTTTGACCCCGTAGTTGAAGAGTCAGGTGGCTATGCATTCGTGGTGGCTGGGCTTGACGACCGGATTGAGGTGATTGTGCCATGAGTCACGGGAAGGTTCACTTTCGCACCATCTGTAATTCTGAACGCGCGACTTCTAGTCTTGACAATATGAGTTCTCGCGGCTTCAAAGTAGCGACGACGGTTGCAGGAGTAGCGGCGACCGCCGTGCTCGCCGGATGCGCATCCGACGCCCCTCAGGACACCTGGAAACCGGCCGGTCCAAACGCGCAAAAGATCCAAGATCTGCAGTGGCCAATTTTTCTCACCGCCGGCATTGTCGGCGTCATCGTGATGGCCTTTATTGCGTTTTGCGTCGTCAAGTATCGAGATCGTGGCCAAGCAATCCCCGATCAGGCCCATGGCAAGGCATGGCTTGAATACCTGTTCATTGCGATTCCAGCGGTCATCCTGACTGCGATTGCAATCCCAACAGTGGGTGTCGTGATGGCATTGAACGACACCGATGACACCGAATGCGTGATCAACGTGACAGGTCAGCAGTGGTGGTGGGAGTACGACTACGAGGTCGGTGCCGACGGCACGATTTGTGGCTACGCGCCGTCAGAAGTTGCGGCAAGCCCGATTATCACGTCTGGTCAGTTGGTGATTCCCGCAGACACGAAGGTGTTGTTGCGAGGCACCAGTCGTGACGTCATCCATAGCTATTGGATTCCACGTTTGAACGGCAAGCGCGACATGGTCCCAGGCCGTGTGCACTTCCTCCGTCTCGAATCTGACACCCCAGGCATTTACGCCGGCCAGTGCACTGAGTTCTGCGGCCTGTCGCACGCAAACATGCGCATGGAGACTGTCGTTCTCGAGTCGGCTCATTTCCAGCAATGGATTGATAACGAACTTGAGCCGTATCAGGCCCCAGCCGAAGGCAGCCTTGCGGCCGAAGGCGAGACAACCTTCATTGCCCAGTGCTCGCGATGCCACCAGGTCAACGGGTTGGTCGATCCAGGTAATGGCAATCTTGTGGTCTCGTATCCAGATCAGTTTGTCTACTCAGGTGCTGCGCCAAACCTCACCAACTTCTTGGGTCGCAATACCTTCGCTGGGGCAACGTGGGATCTTCTCACCCCCGAATGCCGCACCGATGTGTGGGAGTCAAGCCCTGAAGAGTTTGGCGACAAATACCTCGCAGGTGTCTCGCAAGACTGCCTCAACGAGATCGACCTTCGCGAATGGTTGCGGAATGCTCCAGCGAAGAAGCCGATGTATGCCGATCCAGCGATGCTGGAACAGAGTGACGGCAAGGTTCGTGGTATGCCGTATCTCGGTCTGAGCGAAGACCAAATTGACCAACTAATCGCCTACCTCCTTGAGCGGAAGTGAGTAACTGATGGCAATCATTGAACGCCCTTCAGATGCAGTCGAAGTCGTTGACGAGACAACCCCTTCGGTAGCGACCCCCGAATCTTCTTACGGTGTGTTCCGCCGTCCGGTTGAAACGACGGGTTGGAAGTCGTGGCTCTTCACCATCGATCACAAAAAGCTCGGCATCATGTATGGCGTTGTCGCCATGTTCTTCTTTGTTGTCGGCGGCATTGAGGCCTTGCTCCTTCGCTTGCAGCTCGCAGGCCCGAACGGCACCGTGCTCTCGGCAGACAAGTACAACCAGATGTTCACGATGCACGCCACCACCATGGTGTTCCTCTTTGTCATGCCAATGGCTGCAGCGTTTGCAAACTATTTCGTTCCACTGCAGATCGGTGCACGCGACGTTGCGTTCCCCCGCATCAACGCATTCGGATTCTGGGCGTTTCTCTTTGGCGGACTGTTCCTCAACACCTCGTGGTTCTTGGGCGGCGGTGCCGACGGCGGCTGGTTCATGTATGCACCGAACTCATCGGTAGCGTTCTCTCCGTCAAACGGCGTTGACTTCTGGGGACTCGGCCTACAAATCACGGGTATCGCCTCCCTCACTGGAGCGATCAACCTCATCGTCACTGTCATCAACATGCGGGCACCTGGCATGAGCCTGATGAAGCTTCCGATCTTCACCTGGATGGTGCTGGTTGTGCAGTTCCTATTGCTCTTCGCAATCCCGGTGATCACCGTTGCACTGTTCATGTTGATGTTCCAGCGCAGTTTTGATGCGACGTTCTTCAGCGTCGAGGCTGGAGCCGACCCGCTGCTCTGGCAGCACCTGTTCTGGATCTTCGGTCACCCCGAGGTGTACATCCTTGTTCTGCCGAGTTTTGGCATTGTCTCCGAAATCCTTCCGGTCTTCTCAAAGAAACCACTATTTGGTTACCCGCTCGTCGTGTTCTCGGGCGCAGCTATCGGCTTTGTCGGTTGGGGCGTCTGGGCGCACCACATGTTCGCTTCCGGTCTCGGCCCGATCTCGGTTGCCGCCTTCTCGGTCGCAACCATGGCAATTGCGATTCCGACCGGTGTGAAGATCGTCAACTGGACGCTCACCATGTGGGGTGGAAAATTGCGGTTCACCGTGCCGATGCTGTACTCCGTTGGCGTCATCGTGCAGTTCACCATCGGTGGTCTCTCCGGTGTCACGCACTCGGTTGCACCGTCCGACACCCAGCAGACTGACACGTATTACATCGTTGCTCACTTCCACTACGTCATCTTTGGTGGTGCCGTGCTCGGATTGTTTGCAGGCATGTACTACTGGTGGCCGAAGATGTTCGGAAAGATGCTCAACGAGCGTCTGGGACGAGTCAATTTCTGGCTCACGATCATTGGCATGAACCTCACCTTTGGACCGATGCATATCGTTGGTCTTCAAGGTCAGCCACGCCGCATGTATGTATGGACGGAGAACCGTGCCGGTGACGGATTCTTCAACATCGGTTTCTGGAACCTCATTGCCTCAATCGGATCATTCGTCTTGGCTCTCGGAATCTTGCTGTTCTTCGTAAACATTTATGTCTCACATCGCAAAGGCACCGAAAAGGCTCCTCTCGACCCATGGGATGCGCGCAGTCTCGAATGGATCACGACGAACCCGCCGAAAGAACACAACTTCGATCGCCTGCCTCAGGTGGGTCACCTCGATGAGTTCTTTCACCGGAAGTATGAAGATCGTGGTTCAGATGGTCATCACGAGTTCCATCAGATTGCGACCGCTGAAGAGGTTGTCGCTGAGGAAGAGAACAACGCTGATGGACACATCCATTTGCCGTCACCGTCGTACTGGCCAATTCTTCTGGCCTTCAGCCTTCCGATCATGGCCTACGGTGTGATCTACAACGTGTTCCTTCTCATCGGAGGGGCAGTACTTGGTCTGGTCTCGTTCTACGGATGGGGTCTTGAGCCTCATACGGCGCCAGAAGATGATTACGATCCGCCAACCGGCACAGCGATGGAGGTTGCCGCTCATGGCTGATACCGCAGTTCACGCCGACGAACACGTCGATCACGGAGGTCATTACTCATCGACCGGCTTGTCAAATAACAAGCTGGCAATGTGGATGTTCCTTGGTTCAGAGTGTTTGCTGTTCGGAGGTCTCATCTCGACGTACATGCTGTACCGCGGTCGTCACTCAGAAAACCTTGGCCCCGACCAAGTGTGGGACATTCCATTTACATCAGCATCGAGCTTCGTGTTGCTGATGTCATCTCTCACGATGGTGCTCGCAGTGTCATCGGCTGTACGCGACGATGACCGCAACACGAAGTTATGGCTGTCGGTGACGGCTCTGCTCGGTGCACTATTCGTCGCCGGTCAGGTGTACGAGTTCACCACCTTCTATCGCGAGGGCCTCGGTTTCACGACGAGCCTCTTCTCATCGAGTTTCTACACCCTCACCGGCTTCCACGGCGTTCACGTGAGCGTCGGCATCATCATGTTGATGTCGTTGGTTGGAATGATCTCAAAGAACAAAGTCGTCGGCGATAAGAAAGAAACCGTTGAACTCTTTGGTCTCTACTGGCACTTTGTTGACGTGGTGTGGATCCTCATCTTCACCCTTGTCTACCTGATCCCGGCCTGATAAGAATCGAGTTGACATGAGCACCGTCACAGAACAACACGACACCCACGGCGATGAACACGCCGACCATGGATTGACCGATCTGGGGTACATCAAGATCGCGATTTTCCTTGCGGTCATCACCGCTGTCGAGGTCGTCTTCAGCTACACCCAAGATCAGTTGGGTGCAGCATTCCTGCCTGGCTTGCTCATTTTGATGGCGGTCAAATTTTTCATGGTGCTGCTCTACTTCATGCACCTGAAATTCGACTCAAAGCTGTTCAGTTTGATGTTCTACATCGGGCTTGTTCTTGCTGTCGGTTGTTATGCAGTGTTCTTGGCAACCCTGCATTTCTTCCAGAGCTGAGTTGTGGTCGACATGATGTTGGCGCAGGTCGACATCGCAACTGATCCGTGGAAGTTTGTCCCGCACCCTGAGGTGTGGCTCCTCACGAGCTTTCTGACGATCGCCTACATCTACACAGTGCGGGTCATCGGTCCGAAAGCCGTGACGCCCGGCGAATCGGTGCTGAGCCGTTCTCAGGTCGTGTCGTTTGTGGCAGCCATCACGGTGCTGTGGGTTTCAAGTGACTGGCCGATCCATGACATCAGCGAGGATTACCTCTACTCGGTGCACATGGTGCAGCACATGGCGCTGTCGTTCTGGCTCCCACCACTTGCTCTGCTGGCGACCCCCGCCTGGTTGATGCGCGTGCTCATCGGAACGGGTTCGACGTATCGAGCGATGCGCTTCCTCACTCGCCCTGTCATCGCAGCATTGCTCTTCAATGGCGCAACTCTGCTCACCCATATGCCATCGCTGGTGAATGCGTCGGTTGGCGACGGGTACTGGAATGGGGCTCTGCATTACCTGCTTCACGTGCTCGTGGTTGCGTCAGCGCTGTTGATGTGGATGCCCGTGGTTGGTCCGATACGTGAATTCCAGCTCGGTCCATTGGGGAAAGGCATTTATCTCTTCGCACAATCGATCATTCCGACGATTCCAGCAGCGTTCCTCACCTTTGCAGAATCGGCGGTGTACGAGGCATACGCCCGTCCGGTTCGACTCTGGGGTCTCTCGCTCGCAGAAGACCAGCAACTTGCTGGGGCGATCATGAAAACGATGGCGGGCATGTTCTTGTGGGCGCTCATCATTGGCTACTTCATTCAATATGCAAAGCAATTCCGCAATAGTCACGACTACCGGAGAAACTCGTCTAACACGCCTGAAGAGGTTCACGAGGCACCGCTGACGACCGCCGATGTCGAAGCGGCGTTTGCGCGCACAGCTCCTGCCCGCGAAGAAGACTAGGCGGTAGCCTCGGCACCGTGATTGACGTTCGGCAGCTTCGAGAACACGCTGATGAAACGTGCTCAGCACTTGCGCGCCGGGGTGATGTGACCTGCGATGGTCAGGTCAAAGAACTTCTTGAACTCGACCAGCAGTTGAGAGAGATCACGGCGCGTCGAGACGAGGCTCGAGCGAAGATCAATGAACTCTCTCGAGAAGTGGGACAACTTCGCCGTGATGGGAACGTCGAGCACGCCGAGGCGGTACAAGCAGAAAGTCGAGCTCTCGGAGACGAGGTAGGCCGAATCGAGGGTGAGCACGAAGCAGTCTCAGCAAAGATGCACGATCTTTTGCTGCACATACCGAACATCCCGCATCCTGATGTGCCCGCTGGCGCGAGTGACGATGACAATCCGGTTGTCAATGGACCATTTCTTCCCGACGGCGGCATCGACGGTTTCGCTGCGCACCAACGAGTTCCACATTGGGAGGTCGGCGAAGCCCTCGGAATTCTTGACAACGAGCGTGCCACAAAAATTGCGGCCTCTATGTTCACCATGCAGCGTGGAGCTGGCGCAACGATGGCTCGAGCGCTCTGCCAGTACGCGCTCGACAGCAATGCCGATGAGTTTGAAGAGATCCGCCCCCCTTCGCTGGTGTCGACGGCAACTCTGACCTCGACTGGGCAGCTGCCAAAGTTTGCCGATGACGCCTACGCAATCGAGCGAGACGACCTGTGGTGTATTCCAACTGCCGAGGTACCACTTACGTCGCTGTACGGAGGTGAGATTCTTGATGCTGGCGATCTACCGGCGCGCTTCATGGCGTACAGCCCGTGCTTCCGTCGAGAGGCGGGCTCTGCAGGTCGAGATACTCGAGGCATGCTTCGAGCCCATGAGTTCGACAAGGTTGAAATTCTTGCGCTCGCAACCCCAGAGCAAGCCCCCGGTCTTCTGTCTGACATGGTGGCGCGAGTCGAGCGCATGATCTCTTCGCTCGGTTTGCATCATCGAGTGATCGAAATTTGCACTGGCGATCTCGGTCAAAGCCACCATCGATCATTCGATATCGAGGTGTACGCACCTGGTTGCGAGCAGTGGCTCGAGGTTTCATCGGTGTCATGGTTCTCTGATTACCAAGCTCGTCGGGCAGATATCCGGTATCGCCAGGTCGATGCCGACGGAAAGCCGGTGAAAGGCACCGTTCTCGTGCATACGTTGAATGGTTCGGCTCTTGCGGTGCCGCGGGTGTGGGCCGCGATTCTTGAAACCCATCGTCAGGCTGATGGCACCGTGGCAATTCCTGAGGTGTTGTGGCCATATATGCGCGGTCTCACCGTGCTCGGTGGCTGATATGGCAGACGACAACGATCTGGTTCGAAATAGGCGCGTGCAGTACGAGACCGCTGGGCTTGATGTCTCAGATGTTGATCCGTCCCCAGTCGCTCAGTGGCACCGGTGGCATGAAGAAGCTGCCGAGGCGAGCCTTGTGGAACCGAATGCAATGACGGTTGCCACGGTTGACGCATTCGGCGTGCCCGACGGACGTATTGTCCTTGCGCGCGAGGTGTCTGATGGTGGTATCACGTTCTTCACCAACTTCAATTCGGCGAAAAGCGAGCAACTCAATTCCTCGAGCAACGCAACCGGGGTCTTTGGTTGGTTAGCGTTGCACCGGCAGGTTCGAGTCACTGGCACCGTTGAACGAATTTCCGATGAAGACAGCGACGCATACTTCGCGAGTCGCCCTCGAGGCTCCCAGATCGGTGCGTGGGCCTCGCCGCAGTCAGAGGTGATCGAAAGCCGAGAGGTTCTTGAGAATCTCGTTGCTGACGTCGAGGCTCGGTTCGCATCGAGTGAAGTCATACGACCACCGTTTTGGGGTGGCTGGCGCATCATTCCTGTGAGATGGGAATTCTGGCAGGGTCGACCGAGTCGTCTCCATGATCGTGTGCAGTATGTGCGCTCGGGTGACGGTTGGCTTCGCCAGAGACTCGCTCCGTAAGCCACGGCTACGACCTACTCGTAGACTTGTCATGTCATGAATACGCAACCTCAAGTGGGCTCCCTTCAGGCAAACGATCCGTGTTGGTGTGGAAGTGGACGGAAGTACAAGCGATGCCATCGCAACACTGAAGGTCGAGTTCATCCAGGCGAAATCTCGCCGATGAGAACGGTTCCAGACACGATCCCTCGACCGTCCTACGCCGATACTGGTGTGGTTGAGCACTGGGATGAGCCCCTTGTGAAAAGCCCGGACATCATCGAACGCATGCGGCATTCAGGAAAGGTCGCGGCCGAGGTTCTACGCCTTGCCGGCGAATTTCTTGAGCCCGGCAAGACAACCGATGAGGTCGATGCCTACGTGCACGATTTATTCATCGATCGTGGTGCCTACCCGAGCACGCTCAACTACCACGGCTACCCGAAGAGCTTGTGTTCATCGGCCAACGAAGTGATTTGTCACGGCATTCCTGATTCAAGGGTCATGCGTGATGGTGACATCATGAACCTTGATGTCACCGGGTTTGTCGGCGGCGTGCACGGCGACACCAATGCAACCTTCTGTGTTGGAGAGGTTGACGAGGCGAGCCGCGATCTCATCCGGGTGACCGAAGAATGCACCTGGCTCGGCATCGAAGCCATCAAACCAGGCCGTCCGGTCAGCGATATCGGTCGAGCCATTGAGAATCACGCAAAAGAACATCGCTACGGAGTGGTGAAAGCATTTATCGGTCACGGCATTGGCGAGCAATTTCATACCGATATCCAGATCCTTCACTACTACGACTCTCGGTCAACTCTTGAAATGTTGCCGGGTATGACGTTCACCGTCGAGCCGATGATCACCATTGGTGACTGGCGTCACCGAATGTGGGACGACGGATGGACTGCAGTGACCGCCGACTGGCAGCGAACCGCTCAGTTTGAGCACACATTGCTGGTTACTGACGATGGCGTAGAAGTGCTGACCGGTGGAGACGGAGCCGTGTCACCAACTGCGCCGTGGAACCGGTGAGCATGTTTCTGGTCACTCATTCTCGATCGGTGGGGTTCTGCTTATGAAATTTGGTGCGGGCCTTGCTTTCCCGTTTGTGTTGATTCTGGCATCGTGTGGAGGAAGTGACCCCGTAACGGTTTCTGATGCGTGGGCACGAAGCAGTCCGTCAGGTGTCACGATGGGGGCGGCCTACTTCGACATCACTTCCGTTGATGATGATTCGCTGGTGGCGGTATTTGTGTCGAGTGATATCGCAGCCCGCGCCGAGATCCATGAGGTCGTGAAGGCAATGGACATGGGCGATGATGCATCTGAGATGCATGACGATGAGATGCACGACGATGAGATGCACGATCACGACATGGGTGACGATGAGATGCATGACGATGCAATGTCGATGCAAGAGATGGATGCGCTTGAACTACCAGCCGGCACGCTGGTGCAGCTCGGCCCTGGGGGCTATCACATCATGCTGATTGATCTAGCGGAACCTCTTGTCGTCGGCGACACCTTCGACCTCACCCTTGACTTCGACCAAGCCCCCGACCTCACGGTGACCGTTGAAGTGAGCGACCGTTAACTACGCCCGACGTGGCGATGGCCGATTCACGTTGGCGATCTGCCAGAGCCCGATGAGTGCATATCCGGCGGCCGCACACGCAATGACACCAATTGCAGCGGTTCCCGCTCGATCGACCCAATAGGGCAGCGAGGTGGGTAGCAGGGCTGCATCGAGCACGTCTTTTCGTCTCAACACCCAAATCGCAAGGAAGACGCCGCTCATGAGTTGCAGTCCATTTCGTTGAATCGACGATTGTCGATTGAACGCGAGAGCCGATCCGCTCAACACGGTGGCCAACGAAGGGAGCACAAATGATGTGAGTTGTGGGCCCGTTCCGGGCGCCGCCCACAGATACTGAGCGCCGCCAATCACGAGCCCAATTAGAGATGCTGCCACCATCAGTCTCTGAAGCGCCGCAGATGTTCGAATGTTGGCCCCCACGACAAGAAGTAACGCACCGGCGGCAGCGACGAGTGGGGTGAGCAGAGACGGCCTCACAACCAGAGAACTTTCCACGCGCACAGCCACGGGAATACCGTCGACGGTGAACGGGATCGAGTCAGCAACGATCACATCGCCCGGTTTTGCATTGACCGGTGGTTGCGGGGACATGTAGTGAATGCGATGGTCGTGCCATGCAAGCGTGCAGTTCGAAGCAATCTGCAACCACTCGGGGGCAGCATCGTGATCTACCACGTCTGCTCCGAAGTCTGACCCGTAACGTTCTTTGTTGTACCACGTTGACATCGAGCGTTGATTCTCGTAAACGTTGCAGTCGGATTCGATCTTGAGGTACTCCTCTCCTTCATACCCAGGGATGTCAACGGTGGTTCCTCGTGCAACAGTCACTGAGAGAAATGAGTCGTGTCCTTCGATCGTGATCGCAACATCATCTGAAAGTGGAAGAGATTCAGATGTGGTCACCTCAACGATCACCGATGAATAGTCAGTGGGCCCGGGTGCGTCTGCGTGGGCGAATCCGGCAGGCGCAGCAGTCAAGATTGCCCCAGCAATAACCGCGCACGAGACTCGGTGTTGCAGAAGTTCATTAAACGTCATTCGAGAACCTGGAGTGTGAATTCACCGCTGGGATGAATAGAGCACCCACCGGAGAGAGTGCCGGTGCTGGTGAATTCTTGTGAGAGTGTTTCACCTGCGCCAACGAAAAAGACGCCGACGACATGGCCACGGTCATCATCGTTGATGATTCTGAGTGATTCGCCGACACGCACCATGAGTTCCGCTGGGATGATGTTGATCGATTCACCGGCCTCGATCTTTGCGCCAGCCCCAAGCGGGATGGTGTACTCATAATCGGCATCGTCTGAATTGGCGATCGTTTGAAATTGAGGCTCATCACCGCTGGAGACAACGGCAACGACAGCAATGATTGCTCCGGCGAGAGCGATGAGCGCAAATGAGATTCCACGCTGTTTCACGACCGTCGCCCATCAAGAAGGTCGTTCAAGTCAGCAGAAATATCGGACGAAGGCACGCCGAACGGCCACGTGAGCAGCAGGGTTCCTTGGTCGTCGACAACATAGAGCGACGTCGAGTGTGCAACTTCGATGTCGGTACCCATACTCTCGACGAGATAACTCGCACCAAACGGCTGAGCGGCGGCGGCTAGTGCGGTCTCGTCGTTCGTACCGAGAGCAATTGCTGTTGGGATGAAACTTTTGACGTAACCGTCGAGCACGGCCAGATCACGATCAGGATCGACCGTCACCATTGCGACTTCGACGCGAGATGCATCATCGAGACGGCGAAGTGCGACCGTGAGGTCTTGAAGTGTTGTTGGACAGATATCCGGGCAGTTCGTGTAGCCGAAATAGATTGCGAGCAGGTTGCCGCTGCTGGCAACGAGTTCGCGTGACGACTCCCCGCCGATGACAGGAAGGCTGACTCCCTGGGACGATGGTGCGGGAGTTCTCACATACCCCGAGAACTCCCGGGTACCGCCACAGCTTGATGCAATCGCCAACACCGCACACGAGACGGCGAGCAAACGGCGCGTCATGGCAACGGCATCTCTTCGATGAACTGTGCGATGAGGTCCGCTTGTTCAGCTGTCAGACCGTTCTGCGGCATCTTGATGTTGTAGCCCGCAACGAGCTGTGCTTGGGGAAGAAGTATCGACTCAATGAGGTACTCGCGATCGGCGAGCACCGACGAACCATCGCTCAACGCAACAGTAGAGCCAGCATGGCCAGCCAACGTCGGGCCGACCCCACCACTACCGTTCGCTCCATGACACGCTGCGCAACCGTTGTTGTCGTAGAGGGTCTTTCCCTCTCGTGCGCCGTCTGAAAGCGAAAGTTCGGGCTCGTTCGAACACGCACCGACGCCCATAGCCAGTCCGATGACGGCAGTCAGCCGAACCCAGAAGATCGATCGATGACCTCGCACACCTACAGTCAATCAACGCTCGATGGGTTCTTGCCTACAGGAGAGGCTCTTTTCCGGCGTGGTTGACCAGCGGTACGCCACCATGCCGTCATCTTTTCGGCTTCATCGCCGGTGACCCCGAACGCTGCACACATTTCGATGCCGAATGCGTGTTGTTCGCCGTGCGCAAGTTGCGACACGACCTCTACGTTGAACCGATGTTGCGGCCAGGGCAATTCGAGAATCGACGTGGGAGAAAGGCGCAGCGAGGTTGGTGAGAGCCCAGTACCGGCTCGTTCGTGCCAAGCGATGAGTGCAGCGATCGGCGAGTTGATGACTGCGGTAAGTGGCAGAAGGTCATCGAGTTCAGATGGGATCACCGTGGTCACCGGTACCCCCGGCAGCCACTCACCTTTTTCGTCGGCCACCGCCTCGATCGTTCTGGTTTGCGCCGCAACGAGCACCTTCGGTCGCAACATTTTGTGTGCCCATTCGTTGAATCGGCCAGTGAGGAGCGCAACATCAACTCGTGGAGCCGCAAAGAGTTGGTGGGCGAAACGAACCGGATGCGTTCCCCAGAGGCAGATACCGGGATCAATGAGCCCCGATGTCACGAGAGGCGGACCGTCGTGATGATCTGCAACCGCTGGAATGAGGGCGTAGTACTCGTCACGAAAGTTGGCGGTTGCGGTCGCTCGATCGCCGATCACCCCGGAGGTGTGCAGAGTTGGAATCGGTGGAATCCCGAGCGCGGTAGTGATCGCAGATGTCCACGGCGCGTCACTTCCCACGACAGACGCTTTGCGGCGCTCAAAAATGAGAACCGCTACGGTCACATCAGCATCAAATTGAGGGGACGATGACCACCATGACGTCACAGGAGTTGCAAGCGACGTGACGCGCGATCTCAACTCGGCGGTATCTCGTGAGGCGAGCACTGATTGAGGAAGCACGATGGCAAGGCGGCCACCTGGTCGAAGTGCCTCGACGCCAGCAAGACAGAATTCCATCGCGCTGTTCGCGTATGGGCCACCACCCCGCTTGCTTGCGCCTTTGCGAGACGTTGACGCAGATAACTGCGACAGAAATGGCGGGTTTGAAATAACGAGATCAAATCCGTGCTCACCATGAAACGCAGCCCAGTCGACGTCGAGTCCATTCGCCTCAACAAATTCAATCCCGTATGTCTCATTGCTCTCACGTGTCTGCGGATTGACATCGCAACCGACGAGTACGCATCTTCTGGGCATTCGGCGCTTCACTGCGAGGAGCAGTCGTCCATCGCCACATGAAGGGTCAAGAATTCGCATTTCGTCAGATGTCGGCCCCATGGGCCAGCCATCGCTGGTTAAGAGATCGAGCATCTGTTCGATGAGTGCCGAAGGCGTGTACCACGAACCAAGACGGCGGCGCTCGTCGCTGTTCGCCACCGATTGTTGATCCGACACATTTCCAGCGTAGGGTCACTTCCGTGCCAAGTGGGTACATCGAATTCGACAGGGCCGAATGGGCCGCACTTCGCGCCGCGACACCGTTGACGCTGGCTGAGGCCGATCTCGAACAACTGCGCGGTATCAACGAACAGATTGATCTTGAAGAGGTCGCTGCTGTGTATCTTCCGTTGAGCCGCCTGCTCAACCTCTATGTGAGTGCGGTCCAAGACCTACACCGAGTGTCCGCAACTTTTCTCGGAGCGTACGCACCGAAGGTGCCCTACGTCATTGGAGTGGCTGGCTCGGTTGCTGTCGGGAAGAGCACATTCAGTCGAATCTTGCAGGCATTGCTTTCGCGTTGGCCAGACCATCCAGCGGTCGACCTTGTGACCACCGATGGGTTCCTCTATTCGAACGCAGAACTTCAGGCCCGCGGTCTCATGGAGCGCAAAGGTTTTCCAGAAAGCTATGACACCCGTGCGCTCATCGAGTTTCTGCGCAATGTGAAGAGTGGAGCGAGAGCATCAGCCCCGGTGTATGACCACATCACCTATGACATTGTTTCTGAAGAGCGGGTTGTGGTCGACTCACCTGACATTGTCATCGTCGAAGGCATCAATGTATTGCAGGTGGGCGGCGACGAGTCAGAATTTGTGTCCGACTACTTCGATTTCTCTATTTATGTCGATGCGGATGAACTCCATATTCAGGAGTGGTACGTCGAGCGATTCTTAGCGTTTAGGGAGTCGGTGTTCCAGCGTGAAGACAGCTTTTTTGCGCACTATGCGCACCTCAGCGACGATGAAGCAGCTGAGATGGCAAAGTCAATCTGGCAACGAATTAACGGGGTGAACCTCAGCGAGAACATCATGCCGACTAGAAATCGAGCCTCGCTGGTTGTGCGAAAGGGCCGAGACCATCGCGTATCTGAGGTTCGACTTCGGCGGCTCTGATGGTTTAGGACGGGTCCTCGGTGGCGAGCCATTCGACGACATCTGAGATGGAGGCAACAGTGTCGAAGGTTTCTCGAGGGGCGTCGACAACCTCATGATCCCAGGTGACGTGATATGGGATATGAAGGCCGAAACCTCCAAGTTCGACGACGGGGAGTATGTCTGAACGAACGGAATTGCCGACCATAAGAAATGTCGATGGGTCGGTACCCCACTCGTCGAGAATTGCTCGGTACGTCGACACATCTTTCTCGAGAACGATTTTGATGTGCTCGAATAGATGATGCAGACCGGAGGTTTGGACTTTGCGCGTTTGGTGGACAAGATCGCCTTTGGTGATCATCACTATCCGGTGGGTTTGAGCAACAGTATGCAGGGTGTCAGCGACTCCATCGAGAAGTCGTACTGGCTCTCGCAGCATGTCGTGAATGTGATCGACGAGAATGCCTACGTCTCGAGAGGGGATGGTGCCCGCCGACGAGGTCACCGCTGCCTCGATCATCGAAAGGCCGAATGCTTTGACGCCATAGCCCGATATTGCAAGGTTGCCGAGCTCGGTGGCACGAAGTGCATCCTTGAGGTCAACTCCTGGTGAGGCATACGGGTTCACCGTGTCAAAAAAGAGTCGTTCAGCGTCATCGAATGCGTCTTGGCATTGCCACAAGGTGTCGTCAGCATCAAAGCCGACCACCTCGATCATGTCACCGCGCCGCATCAGCGGTGTATCGCATTGAGATAGTTGTATACCGTGATCCGACTCACACCCATTGCATCGGCAAGGTCTTCGACGGCTCGTCGGAGTGTGAAGGCGCCTCGCTCATCGAGGAGCCTCACTGCACGCTGTTTGCCTTCGCGTGACATGTCGGCAAGCCTCCCGCCGATTTCAGTTTCGACAGACTCGATCATGCGGTCAAGGGCACCGTGTAACTGTGGAAGCCGGACGGCTACGACAATCTCTCCATTGGTCTCTAGAGGAATGTCTGACGGCAGTGCGGCTGCCGGCTCGACTGCAGTGGCGCCGATTGCATCGAGCAGAGGTTGAATCGTGGAGACCAGTGGGTGTTGGTCGGAGGGGTTCATGTTGTGGTATCTCCGACGACGTCAACATTTACCCGAGTGGCCCCGTGTGCAAATGCCGCTTTGAGAACCGCGGCAACAACGTCGGGGATCTCCTCTTCATCAGCGTCACAACTTGAGCCGAAGGCTCCAAACTCAGCGGTGATGCCAAGCGAGGCGAGTACCGCGATGGGTTCGGTCACATGAGCGCCGGGTTGGCCCTCAACGAACGGCTCGATAGTGAAATCAATGCGTGCCACGAGCCAAGTGTACGAGAGTTACTGAGGTGCTGGAGATGCGGATTAGCCGCCCATGACTCTGAGTAGCTCTTCAGATCGAGCAATACAGTCTCGACCCGCCGACCCAAATGCTTCATCGAGACGATGGAGGGTCTGTTTGAACGAACCGTTCCACTCCTGCTCAAAGCGTTGGCGTGCTGGGCCCTGCCATGTGGTTGATCCGATCGTGCGATCGACAGTCGACATCAGTTGAGCGATTACCGACATTTGCTCGTGAAGCGTTCGACCGAGTTGAGCGAGTTGCTCTGGATTAGCTCCGTACATCATTGCGCTACCTCTTTTCGATGTGAAGGGTCGCAACAGAGTGCGGAGCGTTGTGTGCTCGCCGGAAATCAGTCGCTAGCGAGTGGCCAGGAGCGAACTCCTTCAGCTAAGCCCTCGATAAGACGTTCTGTGTGGGGCGTCAAGCCCCCCTCCCAGTCCCACCACATCGGCGATGAACCTCTCACTCGAGGAGGGAGTTCGATCTGAACGCCACCGTGTTTTGGAAGATTGACCGGGTTCTTGGGGTGAAGTCCTCGAAGATGTTTAGGGATGTCATCGACGTCGTCGATGAGGTTGTACGCCGGCAGGCGCGGCTGGAGCACAGACGTTAAGTGTTTGGCCAGCGGTCGGTTCGTGCCCCCTAGTAGTAGAGACGAAAAGAGTCCTCGCCTTCCGAAGCCGTGGATGGTGATGACGACATCAACGTGTTCAAAAAATGAGCGCATCGTGGGAGATTCATCTGGTTGAAACCGCGTTGATGGCAGGTGAGGGGGGTCTCCGTCAGGATGAATGACCCCGTAGTACGACGCATTCGACTGGGCTGCTGCTTCACGAGCCACGATGTCGGTGAAGGCTTCGAGACCGCCGCCGTGAAATGCCATAAAGCCAAACGTTGACCGCAGGGTCAACTCTTCGCAAACACCGTCCATTTCGAGGAGTTCAGCGAAGGTTGTTGGAGACACCTCTACATCGTGGCAGATCGACCGGATTAATGTCGCTTGCTTCTGCGATCTACCCAAAACTGTCGATGCCCCGTAACATCAAGGGCGTGTTGGTATGGATGGATCTCGAAATGACAGGACTCGACCACATGAGTGATGTCATCGTTGAGATTGCGACGATCATTACCGATGATGAGCTCAACATCATCGCAGAGGGCCCTGATCTTGTGATTCATCAACCAGAAGAAGTCCTCAGCAAGATGAACGAGGTCGTCACCAACATGCACACCGAGTCAGGCCTGCTCGATCAGATCACAACATCAACGCTGAGTCTCGATGAGGCAGGACGTCTCACCCTCGACTTCATTAAAGAGCACTGTCCGGAGGCCGGAACCGTGCCACTTTGTGGCAACTCGATCGGCACCGATCGCAGATTTCTTGCTCGTTACCTGCCCGAAATCGAGAACTACCTTCACTACCGAAGTGTTGACGTATCAAGCATCAAAGAACTTGTTCGGCGCTGGTATCCCGAAGCAAATGCACGCCGACCGTGGAAGCCAAATTCTCATCGAGCACTCGATGACATCAAAGAGAGCGTGGCTGAACTGCAGCACTACCAGCGGATTGTTTTCCGGTCACCAGGCGAGGTGACCAAGCTGTTGGCTGACAACCCACCGTCGTGAACAATTGACGTAGGGGTGCTTCGCAGGCGACACTCGTCAGATGCGAGCAGCAGTTGTAGAGCAGTACGGAGGACCTGACGCCATCGTGGTGAAAGAAGTCGCGGACCCGACGCCTGGTCCGGACGAGATTCGCGTTGCGGTGTCGTACAGTGCCTGCAACCGCGCCGATACGTTGCAGCGCCAGGGCGCCTACCCAGACCCCGTCAAACGAGAACACGAAATTCTTGGTCTTGAGTACGCAGGTGTCGTCGAGTCGATCGGATCTCGGGTTACTCAATGGTCGGTGGGTGATCGAGTCATGGGAATTGAGGCGGGGGCGTGCAACGCTGAACTCGTCATCACTCACGAGCGCATGGCGATGCGAGTTCCTGAGTCGGTCGCGGATGAAGAGATGGCAGGCATTCCAGAGGTCTTCATCACGGCGTGGGACGCGCTCGTGGCCCAAGGTGGCCTCACCTCTGGCTCCTGGGCGCTTGTCCATGCGGGAGCGAGCGGGGTTGGCACGGCCGCAATTCAGATCGCGAAATCGATTGGCGCGAAGATCGCAGTGACGTGTTCTGCGGGCAAAGCCGACGCATGTCGCGACCTTGGGGCAGATCTCGTGCTTGAGCGTTCGCCGGCTGACTGGCTGTCAGCACTCCAAACCGCAGTGCCTCAAGGGATGAATGTCGTGCTCGACGTCATCGGGGGCGAAGAATCAGACCGGAATCTCCGAGCACTCGCCTCCCAGGGCACGGTTATGCAGGTTGGTCTCATGGGTGGGGCATCGTCATCGATTACGACGGGACTCATCCTCGCAAAGCGCGCAACATGGATTGGCACCACCCTTCGTAATCGGCCTATCGAACAGAAGGTGTTGGCGGTTCAGGGCTTCGCTTCCCAGATGTTGCCGAGGTTCGACTCCGGTGATTTGCGACCTGTGATCGATACGACGTTCTCGTTAGATGACATCGCAGATGCGCATCGGCATATGGAAGCTGATGCAAACGTCGGAAAAATTCTGCTGAAAATCTGAAAACATGTGAGATATTGCAATGTTCGCGCTCTGGAAGAGCATGAGCATTCAACTTGACATTCCAGAATTCCCAGTAACTCCGCCGTTGCCGCTCGACCGGGCGCGGTGTTCAGATGGAGAAGGTGGGCTTGCCCATCTCTTCTTTTCAGATCATGCCCATGAGCTGGCACGAGCAAAGTCGATCTGCAGTCGATGTCGGCTTGCCGACGACTGTTTAGAGGGAGCCCTGCAACGTGGTGAGTATTACGGCGTGTGGGGCGGGCAACTTCTGATGGAAGGCGTGATCGTTGAAGACCGCCCTCGGCGGGGACGGCCACCAAAAGAACAGCGAGAGATGCTTGTTGTTGATGAGGTTCCCGTGCCGCCGCACCTCGTTGCCTAATAGCCTGCAAGTGTGACCCAAAATGTTCGTCTCCGACTTTTTGCGGTGGCCATGGGCCTCGTGATGGTTGGTCTTATCGCAGTCGGGGCGCCAGAGGTGCGAGATGCGATTGTCAACGACGAAACTGACGCGGTTTTGTCAAACCCGGGCGAGTTTCAGTTGTCAGAGGAGGGTGAGGTCGCAACGCGATCAGTATTTCCGTCGGCCGAAGTCATTGATGTGAACGGGGCGACGGTCGATTCTGCGGAGTTCATTGGTGTGCCGATGGTGGTCAACCTCTGGTTTGCAGCGTGTCCTCCCTGTCAACGTGAGATGCCCGACTTCGCAGCAGTTCATGAGCGTGTTGGCGACGAGGTCAGGTTCGTGGGAATCAATCCCATCGACTCCGCATCAGCGATGACCGACTTTGCCGATCGGATGGGTGTGAAGTACGAGCTCTACCGTGACCCACTTGCAGAACTCACTGACGCGTTAGGAACACTCGGGTTTCCATACACCGTGTTTGTCGATGCTGATGGTGTCATCGTCGGAGATGCGGGCGTTCTCACCGAAGACGAACTCGTCGGGTTCATCAACACATATTTCGATATCGAAGGAGGATCCGGCACATGACGCTTTCGTTTCTTCGCGGGCTCGTTGCTGCGGTGAATCCTTGCGGGTTCGTGCTGCTGCCGACGTACCTCATGTTTTTCCTCGGTGCAGACACATCTGAAGCGGCATCTGGTCTCGGGGTTCGTCGAGCCAGTATCCGACGAGCACTCACTGTGAGCTCAGCACTCACCGCAGGGTTCATGACCGTGTTCATCATCGTTGGCATCGTCACCTACAACTTCACATCGTGGATCCAGCAAAATGCTCGATACGCAACAATCGTGATTGCGGTAGGCCTGATCGGTCTCGGAGTTGCGATGCTCAGCGGGCGCTCTGTAGGACTTGCCTTGCCGCGACTCGATGTCGGCGGGCGTGATCGTGGTGTCCGATCAATGTTCCTGTTTGGCGTGGCATACGCAGTTGCCTCATTGGGGTGCACGATCGGTCTTTTCTTACCGACGCTGATCGCAGTTAGAAATGATGGATTTGTCGGGGCGATCGGCAACGTTGCCGCCTACGCAGCCGGCATGGGGCTACTGATCACGGCACTCACGGTGTCGCTCGCAGTCGCAAAAATCGGCCTCCTTGGGGTGCTGCGTCGAGGGATGCACCGCGTGGAGCAGATTGCTGGTGGATTCGTTTTGTTGTCGGGGATCTACCTTGCGTATTACTTCTGGATGGTTGACATCAATAACCAAAGCGACCCGATCACCGTTGCCGTCGAGAACTTCCAGCGCAGGGTCATCACCGGTCTTAACAACAACTGGCAACTTGTCGCCATCGTTCTTGGAAGCATCGTTGTTGTTTCCGGAATGTACGTGCGAAGTGGTCGAGATGCGCGACAGAAAGTTGATGTGGAGTCGGGGAGCTGACCTCGGTAGAAACTTTGTGAGCGAGGTACGGTCGGCGTATGGCTAGCGACTCACCAACTTCGACCACACCTCAAGAGCAACCCGAACGCCTTCTCGCTGCTGATATTCCTGTTCGGCCTGCTGCCACGGTGATGTTGGTGCGCGATGGCGATGAGGGACCAGAAGTCTTCATGTTGCGTCGCACCCTGTCAGCGGCATTCGCAGGGGGTCAGTATGTGTTCCCAGGCGGCAAAGTTGACGGCACCGACCACGCCGATGAACTCGAAGCGATTTGCGACGGTCTTGATGATGCTGAAGCCTCAGCCCGCCTAGGTGTTGAAAGCGGCGGGCTTGCATGGCTTGTCGCAGCGATACGGGAAAGCTTCGAAGAAGCAGGAGTATTGCTTGCACGACGAGCCAATGAGACGGAAATGATTCGGTTTGAGGGCGACATCGTTGCTCCGATGAGCGAGTCCCGTGACGCCATCTACAACGGAACAGAGTCGCTGTCTGAGCTATGTGCCCGTCACGACCTCCGTCTGGTGACCGATGCGATTGGTTTTGTGAGTCACTGGATTACTCCATTAGGAGAGGCTCGGCGCTTCGACACTCGGTTCCTTCTTGCTCGTGCTCCTGAAGTGCAAGAACCATTGCACGATGGTGGGGAGACGATCGACAGTCTGTGGGTACGGCCACAAGATGCGCTGCAGCGTTGGAAAGCCGGAGAGTTGCAGATGTTTCCGCCAACGGTTGCCAACCTCGAATGGTTAAGCAACTTTGCGACCGCCGATGAGGCACTTGCTGGTGGAGAGGCGATGGGGCTTCCTGAGACGATCCTCCCGCGAATGAAAACCGACGCAGAGGGAAACGTTGTCGGAATCGCAGTTCCAGGCGATGCCGACTACGACTCGGTGCCGCCGCCAGAATTTGTATTTGCCAGATTCCGCTGATCTTCAGCCGCAAACGCATCGTCGAACGCAGCAAGAATCTTCGTTGCGCACCCGTCGAGATCATCGGCCACATCAACCGGCGGCGCAATATCGTTGACGATGCGATCGACAATGGATTGCATCGACGCAGCAGCGGCACCGGTGCCGCTGAGAATGGCGGGCTCACCGCTGTCTCCGCCTGCTGATACCGATGTTTCGATGGGGATTGACCCAAGTAGCGGTACATCCACCGCTTCGGCGAGCGCCTGACCGCCGCCTTGCCCGAACACAGGGTGGAAGTCGCCGTGTTCGCAGATGAAGCCACTCATATTTTCGATCACTCCGAGCACCGGGAGGAATGACCGTTGCGCCATATCCGCTGCCCGTTGCGCCACTCGTTGAGCCGCAGTCGCAGGAGTTGTTACCACGAGAAGCGACGTCCGTGGCAGAAGTCGGGCGAGACCCATCTGCACATCACCGGTGCCGGGAGGCATATCGATGAGGAGGTAATCGAGATCTCCCCACGCCACGTCTCGAAGGAATTGTTCGACCGCTTTCGTCAACATCAAACCACGCCACATGAGAGCGGTTGACTCTTCAACCAAGAAACCGGTGGAGACAACCTCAAGCACCCCTTGACCGATCGATTTGCGGTTAGGAATGATCTGCGGTCGACCGTCGACCTCATGTGCATCGAGTCGGTCGTTCATTCCCAAAAGGCGAGGGACTGAGAAGCCCCAGATGTCGGCATCGAGCACACCGACGGTGAACCCCTTCTCTGCAAGACCGGCGGCAAGATTGACGGTGACGGAACTCTTGCCGACTCCGCCTTTACCGCTTGAAATCGCAAGCACCTGACATCGTTGACCGATTGCGGTTTCCGGCGCCCGGTCGCGGGCAGCCGCCCTAGCTGTCGACATTGCAGCAGAGCGTTCGTCAGAGTCCATTTCTGACCATTCGAGGCGTACTTTCGTGACACCCGGATGAACGAGAAGGCGTTGCTCCACCATCTTTTTGATTTCCGCCCTCATTGGGCAACCCGAAATGGTGAGACGAACTTCGACAACCACCGCCCCGTCTGGGGAAATTTCGGTACGTGGAATCATGCCGAGAGAAACGACATCGCTCCCAAGCTCGGGGTCGATGACCGTCGACAGTACGTCAGTAACTTCCTCAACGGTTGGGGGAGCCGTTCGTTCTGCCGACATAAGATCAGATTATCTATGAGTGGCGTTCAGGTCACGTTGGCGTATAGGATTTCTGCAGGTTCAGGAGGTTCCCATGATCACGCTCACCGATACAGCAGCATCAAAAGTCCGCGATCTTCTCGACAGCGAGGGCGCAGAAGAACTGGCATTGCGCGTCGCCGTTCGTCCCGGTGGATGCAGCGGGTTCTCTTATGAAATGTTTTTTGACGGCGACGTTGCATCAGACGACGAGGAGGCGATGTTTGGTCAAGACCTCCGTGAGGTGAAAGTTGTTGTTGACCCGGCATCGGCTCAGTTGCTCGTTGGCGCCACACTCGACTACAAAGACGGTCTCGACCAATCAGGATTCGCAATAACGAATCCAAACGCAAGCCGCACCTGCGGTTGCGGGCAGAGTTTCTCCTGACAGCCGCATCGCCTCGAAAAAAGACCGTAGCGCTGGCCGTTGTCGCCGGCCTCGCGTTGTTCTCAGCTGGAGTTCCGCTCTATCTCTCATCGATTGAACAAGATTTAGAGAGTCGAACCCTTGAGCGAGCTCGACAACTTGAGCCGTTGGTGAACGGCGTCAGTTTCTCTGGTCAAGACGGCACTATCTTTTGCTCATCACCCGTCGAATATCCCGCACAACTCCTTAGCGGTCTGGGTGCTGTTGACGGCGTGCATTCTGTAGTCGCCGATCGATCATGTCGTGTGTTGCGGGCACCGACCGTTGACGGCGCCATCACCGCCACAATTCCGTCGACCACCGAAACACCACAGCCAACGGCCACTTTGGGATCGATCGTGAGAGAGACCACGACGACAGAGGCATTGCCCGTCAGCAATGAAGAGTTACTTCTCTCCGTCCTCGAAAGTGATCCTGAATTGACGACGATGGCGCGGCTTGCGCTTACCGCTGGGCTCGAAAGTCGGCTTGGTGACGTCGTCATCGTTCTCGCACCGGTTGACGGTGCGTTCGACGAGTTTGGAGCCGATCTCCTCGCAGAGATTGAAACCGATGTGGCTTCGACCATTGCGCTCGTTGGTATGCACGTACTCGAATCGATGGACTCGCCGCGTATCGATACTGCGGACGACGTGACGACGATCGATGGTTATGCGCAGGTCATTGAAGTGCTCGATGTTGGGGATCGCCAAGTGTGGTTGCTCGATTCAGTGTTGCAGGCAGACGGAACCGGTCTCCTTCCACTCCTCGAAATCGAGCTCACCAACAGCACCCTGCAAGTCGCAGGCTCACGTGTGAGCGAGGAGGTCCTTGCTGCGGTGACATCGATCGCGGAAGAATCCGGTCGAACCGTCGAACGCAGATTCGGGTCGACGAGCGATGACACCATGCTCGACGACGCACAAGTAATCTCGGTGAACGCCATCGGACGGTTGTTGCGAGCAATGATTGGCTCACTCGAGACCGGCGTCTTGACGGTTGCGGATACCGGCACCAGCCTTGCCGGGTCGTATCTCGATGAGAATCGAGCGGCATCGCTGACTGCGGTCGCACAATCGGTCGGAGCAGAGGTTTCGCTTGCGCCGCCTGCGCCCCTCGGGTCAGCCGAAGTTGATGCCCTCAACGACGACATTGTCGAACTCCTCATCGGTAATCCGGTCAGCTTTATCTCAGGAAGTGCCGAATTTGTGTGGGGAAGTGACGGCGTGCTCGATGAGATCGCCCAGTTGCTTGTTGATGTTCCGGGTATTTCAGTCGTGGCTCGAGGCCATACCGATAGCGACGGGGTTCCTGAATCAAACGTACAACTCAGTACCGATCGCGCGGCGGCGGTCGCTTCGGCACTCATCGACGGTGGACTTGAGCGTTCGTCGGTGAGTTGGGAAGGCGTCGGATCCGCTGAACCGGTCATCATTGAAGGTGTCGAAGACAAAGAACTGAGTCGTCGAGTCGAAATTATTGTGTTGGCCGCGTGAGAAACCTTGCTGCAAGGACAACTTCTGGAAAGATGATCACTCGATGCCGTACACGTTGACGATGGGACTTATCTGGTTTGCGCTTGCTGCGATGATCGGTCTTGTCGTTGGCTGGGTTCTGCGAAGCGCCGCAGCGAGTCGCCAAGTTGCTCGCGGCCGCAAGCAGGTGCAGAAAGAACTGGCATCGGAAATTGATGACTTACGGGAGCGCGCCACGACACTGGGTAGAGCTGCTGAAGAGCGCGACCGTCTACAGGCCGAACTTGAGTCGTTGAAAGAACTGCATCTGGCGTTGGAGGGCTCTCCTTCTAGCGCGGCCTCTACAGACAGTGACGATGCCGTTTCCGAAGGCGATGAGGGAACCGAAGAAGACAGTGCAACGGCAACGCCATCGCTTCCCGATATTGCCCTCGGGTCATCGGTGCTCGGTCGTCGCATCGTGCAAGACGACCTCAAAGCAATAGTTGGCATTGGGCCTGCGATTGAACGGCTGTGTCATGGTGTGGGAATTCGCACCTGGTGGGATCTCGCCCGCGCGGAGAATGACACCTTGACATCGATGCTCGCAGACGCGGGCCCTCGTTTCGGACGGCACGATCCATCGACTTGGTCTGAGCAGGCAAAGCGCTTCGCTGAAGGCCGCTGGGACGAGGCACGTGCATTCGAAGCGGCGATCGGCGAACCACAAAAGCGGTAAGTCACCGTGGCACTCCGCAACCTAAGGTGTAGCCATGGCTACACCAATCGGACCGTATTCACCTTCTGTTCGAGCAGGAGATTTCATCATCGTCTCGGGTCAATTAGGTGTCGTTGACGGTGCTCTTGTCGACGGCGTGACGGCGCAGACCACACAAGCCGTCGCCAACCTTTCTGACCGATTGGCGGAATATGGTGCCGATCTCAGCGCGATTTCGAAAACCATGTGTTTTCTCACCGACATGTCGACTTTTGGCGAGTTCAACGATGCCTATGTCGCTGCATTCGGCGATCATCGCCCAGCGCGATCAACTATTGGAGTTGCCGCCCTTCCTCTGAATGGCGCCGTTGAAATCGAGGCTTGGGCCTATTTCCCTGAGCGCTAGCCGTTTGGATTGGATGCTGAGGCTGTTCTTTCGGCCTCAGCGAACTACAATGGGCTTATGGCTGGCGCAATTGCGATCATCGTGGTTCTTGCGATGTTCCCCATCCTCATTGCGATGAGCGGCGGCGTGGCAAGCGCAATTCTTGGTGCTGTGCTGCAACGCGACGGTGAGCGTCGCTTCGAAGGCAGCGAACTGCTCGATATCGACGACTAAGTGGCCCAACTCTCGCCTGGTCTTTGTGACGCATGAAGAGTCTCATTTGTTGATCTTGTAGTGATTAGCGTTACCGCATGGCAGATCTCGTCATTCTCAACGCCCGACTGGTGGCAACGATGGATGATCAACGTCGCGAACTTCCCGGTGGTTGGGTGTCGGTGACAGGTGGGCTCATAGACGGGGTAGGTATCGGTGAGCCACCGTCAGCGTCGACAACGATCGATGCATCGGGTTGTCTCGTCACCCCCGGTCTCATCAACACGCATCATCACCTTTACCAGAACCTGACGCGGGCGTATTCAGAGATGACCGACAAACCACTGTTCGGTTGGTTGCAGTCGCTGTACCCACTTTGGAAGGCACTCGACGAAGAAAGTATCTACCTGTCGGCATGGATTGGACTTGGAGAACTCGCGCTATCAGGGTGCACCACCTCAACCGATCATCTCTACGTGCATCCTCGTGGGTCAGGCGACCTGCTCGCCGCAGAAATTTCCGCCGCTACCGACATTGGAGTTCGTTTTCATCCGACCCGGGGTTCGATGTCACTATCGGAAAAAGATGGAGGGTTGCCACCTGACGATGTGGTCGAAGATGACGATGACATTTTGGCTGCCTGCGAAGAAGCGGTGAACAGACACCATGATCGGTCGTGGGGTTCGATGACGCAAATAGCGCTTGCTCCGTGCTCACCGTTTAGCGTCACCGAAGAACTACTCGTTCGCACGGCCGAACTTGCAGAACGTCTAGAGGTTCGCCTCCACACTCACTTCGCCGAAAATTCGGAAGACGATGAGTTCAGCGTCGCTCGCTTTGGCTGTCGTCCGACCGAATATTTGGAGCGCACCGGTTGGGCAAGCGCACGAAGTTGGGTTGCCCATTGCGTCATGCCGAAAGGTGATGAGATCAACCGACTTGGCGCTGCCGGAGTTGGCGTTGCACACTGCCCAAGTTCCAACCTGATTTTGTCGTCGGGTATCGCCCCGGTGACGGCGCTTCGTGCTGCAGGGTGCCCGGTCGGACTTGGAGTTGACGGTTCCTCATCGGCAGATTCAGCATCGATGTGGTTGGAGGCTCGCCAAGCCCTACTGCTCGCAAAACTCAACGACGGGGCAGACGCAATGACGGCGCGCACCGCGCTGGAAATGGCGACGCGTGGCGGCGCTGCCTGCCTCGGTCGTACCGGCGAATTGGGAACCCTCGCCGTCGGTGCCGCAGCTGATATCGCCGTCTGGGATCAAACGGGAATTGCTTACGCTGGCGCAGTATCTGATCCGATCGAGGCGTGGTTGCGATGCGGGCCAACCGGTGTTCGAAACACCATTATCAACGGCAAAGAGGTCGTAAAAGACGGCCATCTCATATCGGCGGCAACCGAAGAAATGTTGACTGCTCACGCTGCGGCATCACAGCGTGTACAACGACTCGTTCAGTGATTCACGCTTTCCAGCGTGAACGACCAAACCTGTAGCCAACCGACCGCACGGTCTGAATGAGATCGGCATGCTCTTCGCCGAGCTTTGCGCGAAGACGACGAACATGCACATCGACCGTTCTTGCGCCGCCGTAGTAGTCATAGCCCCACACCCGGCTGAGGAGCATTTCTCGAGAAAACACCTTGCCAGGGTTTTGCACGAGGAATTTCAGCAACTCGTATTCCATGTAGGTGAGGTCGAGTGGTTGATCTGAAACCGATGCTTGGTAGGTCTCCAAATTGAGGGCGAGGTTCTCGTACATGACGACTTCAGATTTGGTGGCAACCGGCCCGACCGATGCGAGTAGATGGGCCACCCGAGCCTCAAGTTCGGTTGGGTGAAACGGGGTCAGGCAAAAGTCATCAAAAAGGTCGTCTCGGTGTTCGAGTTCTGAAAGCTGGCCGCCGCTCACCAATATGAGCGTTTTGATCGGGTCGCGATCTGTTCGACGAAGGTTTCGTGCAACCGACCAACCCGCCTCGGGGTCGGCGGAAAGATCGATGATGGCCCCAACCCAGTGGCCGTCAGGAATTGTCGAGAGCGATTGATCTGAGAAACAGATGCCATGCCATGTACGTCCTGAGAGATCGAGGGTGCGTGCAAGTTCGGTCGAAATCTGATCGCCAACGACGAGGAGGGTCCCGCTTTCAGGTTGAGTCACAATGTCCCCAGATACCTGTCAATCTCAAATTGGCTGACGTGGGTTTTGTAGTCCATCCACTCGCGGCGCTTATTTCTCACGTACCACTCAAAAATGTGTTCGCCGAGTGCCTCGTGGACAAGTTCTGAACGTTCCATCACGTGAAGTGCCTCAGAAAGCGACTGGGGCAGTTGGCCAATTCCCAGTTCGCCGAGCGCCTTATCGTCGAGTTCGAACAGGTTTGCATCGGCCTCAGCTGGAAGTTCGTAACCTTCTCGCACCCCTTTGAGTCCGGCGGCAAGCATGAGGCTGAAGGCAAGGTAGGGGTTACAACTCGGATCAGGCGAACGGTATTCGAGTCGGGTCGCAAGCGGGTTACCCCGTTTAGGGATGGGCACCCGAATGAGGCCTGACCGGTTGTTTCGTGCCCAACTGAGGTGCACCGGGGCTTCGAATCCCGGCACGAGTCGCTTGTACGAATTCACTGTCGGATTCGTAATGGCCGTGATTTCCGCAGCGTGTTGCAATAGACCGGCCATAAATGATTTTGCAAGGGGTGACAGGTTGTACTCATCGGCCTCGTCAAAGAACGCATTTTCATCGCCGGTGAAGAGCGACAG
>CBFHYI010000010.1:0-46052 GCA_965660025.1 uncultured Ilumatobacteraceae bacterium
TCGCCTTGTCGACGAGAGTGACCGATCTGCCGGCTCGGGCGAGTGAAATTGCCGCTGCGGAACCGGCGGGGCCTCCACCGACGACGAGCACGTCAACCTTTGAAGGCACAGCGTTTGTCACGCCCACGAGATTAGGGGCGATCTGCCCTCGGTGTTGATTCGTTCTCCAAACATGTGGAGCGCAGGTCCTCCGCCTCCGTTGTTGCCGGGTCATGCGCCCTAATCTGATCGGGTGAGCAACTGCACGGGCTCGATTGCCCGTCGAATATCGGAGGGAACATGGCACGGCTTTGTGAAGGGCGAGTAGCGATTGTGACGGGTGCGGGTCGAGGGATCGGGCGTGAGCACGCTCTAAGCCTCGCTCGCCAAGGCGCAAAGGTCGTGGTGAATGATCTTGGTGGAGCGGTCGACGGAACCGGTGGCGAACTCACTCCAGCACAGTCAGTTGTCGACGAGATCATTGCGATGGGTGGCGAAGCTGTTGTGAACGGCGACAATGTCGCCGACTTCGACGGTGCAGGAAGAATGATTGCTCAAGCGGTTGACACGTTCGGCGACCTGCACGCAGTCATTAACAACGCAGGAATTCTTCGAGATCGCATGCTCGTCAACATGACAGAAGCCGAGTGGGATGCGGTCATCAATGTGCATTTGAAGGGCACATTTGCGCCGGCAAAGCATGCGTGCGGTTATTGGCGAGATCGATCAAAGGCGGGAGACGCGGTCAGCGGCCGAATCATTAATACATCTTCGGTGTCGGGTATCTACGGCAACCCTGGCCAGACAAATTACGGGGCAGCGAAGGCAGGTATTGCAGCGTTTACGGTGATTTCTGCTCTTGAGATGGAGCGATATGGAGTGACCGTTAATGCAGTTGCCCCCGTCGCATTAACTCGCATGACGGAAAATCTCGGTCCCGCACCCGAAACATCCGAAGAGGCCGACCTTCGGTCGCCACGTTGGATTGCTCCGATTGCAACCTGGTTGGCCTCGGAGGAGTCGAGTGGGGTGACCGGTCGCGTCTTTGAGGCCTCGGGTGAATTCTTGGCAGTGGCCGAAGGCTGGGTGCGTGGTCCGTCGGTGTCACCAATCGACAATCCGGAAGCGCTCGGCCCCCTCGTTGAGACTCTGCTTTCAACAGCTCGTAAAAATTCAGGAATGAACGGTGTTGCCGGAGGTCCTCCGCAACCACAGGAAGGGAACTGATATGCCACTCGATCCATCTGCAGTTGGGACAAAAGGCGACCCGGTCGACCTCTCATGGGATTCAAAAGATTGCCTTCTCTACGCGGTCGGCATCGGTGCCGGCGCTGATGAACTGGCCTTCACCACAGAAAATACAGCTGACGTTGTTCAGCAGGTCTTTCCAACATTCCCGGTCGTTCTCGGGTGGGGCAAAGGCTCACCGATGAAAGCTGTCGGCGAGTTCGACCCTGCGCTACTCGTTCACGGTCAACAGTCGGTGACACCGGCTCGAGCGTTGCCAACGTCGGGCTCGGCGACAATGCAGAGTGAGATCGTCGCCATGTACGACAAAGGGAAAGCCGCTGTCGTGGTTTCAGAAACGACGTTGACCGATGCCGATGGAGTGCTGTGCACATTGACATCGTCGGCATTTGTCCGCGGTGCCGGCGGTTGGGGTGGTGATCGTGGGCCTTCGGGGCCGGTGAACGAACCCCCTCAGCGAGACCCTGACCATATGGTGAGTTACACGACCGCCCCTGATCAGGCGTTTGTTTACCGTCTGTCAGGTGACCGTAACCCGCTGCATACCGATCCGTCGTTTGCGGCTCGCGGCGGGTTCCCGACCCCGATTCTGCACGGACTGTGCTCGTATGGGTTCACCGGCCGTGGCCTTCTTCACTCGCTGTGTGGGTCTGACCCATCTCGCTTCAAACACATCGAGGCTCGGTTTGCGTCGCCAGTGATCCCAGGAGAAACCCTCGACATTCGAATGTGGGATAACGGCGACGGGTCAGCCATGTTCACCACCTCAGTCGGCGACCGCACGGTGATTGACCAAGGGCTCGTCAAATTTGATTGAGGTCACCTATGTCGATTGATCCCCGCTCGATGTACCGAACGTTTCGTTCGGTCGTTCGTTTCAAGTCGATCGAACTTGACCCGGTCGAACGTCGCTTGTCGAGTTGCGCCGATATTGAAGATCTTCGGCGGATCGCTCGGCGTCGCCTGCCTCGGGGAGTTTTCGACTATATCGATGGCGCCGCCGAAGATGAGCGAACGCTTGAGAGAAACTCGTCGGCGTTTGGGCGTCTTGGGCTCCGCCCAAATGTGCTCCGTGATGTGAGCGATATCGATACGTCGGTCGACTTTTTTGGAAGCACGCTGCCGTTGCCGCTGATGCTGTCTCCGACGGGGTACACGCGGATCACCAACTCTCAAGGCGAACTTGCCGTTGTTCGAGCAGCGCAGCGGGCCGGAATTCCTTATTCGCTGTCAACGATGGCGACCCGCTCGATTGAGGAAGTCGCCGGCGCAGGACCAAATGTCGACAAGTGGTTTCAGGTGTACACCTGGCGCGATCGAGGGCTTGTCGCCGAACTTGTCGGTCGAGCGAAGGCTGCGGGCTACACAGGGCTGTGGCTCACCGTTGACACTGCGGTGCTTGGCCGTCGTGAGCGCGACGTTCGACGCGGGTACACGATTCCTCCAAAGATTGGTCCCGGCACCATCGTCGATGGCATTTTGCACCCGGGATGGACTCTTGATTTCATCACGAACCCACCGATCATGTTCGCCAACGTCGTTGGACATGACGGTCACGACGAAGATGGCACCGACCCTATTTCGCTTGCGGAGCACGTGATGCACAGCTTTGACCAGGCACTGTCGTGGGACGATGTGCAATGGTTGCGTTCGCTGTGGGATGGCCCCATCGTGCTGAAAGGCATTCAGCGCGTTGACGATGCGCAGAGAGCAGTTGACGCAGGTGTCGAAGGCATTGCGCTTTCAAATCACGGTGGTCGTCAACTCGATGATGCTCCATCGCCCGTCGAACTCATTGAGCCAGTAGCCCAGGCGGTAGGCGGTCAGATCAAGATCATTTGTGATGGTGGAATCCGTCGGGGATCTGACATTGTGAAAGCACTCGCGTTAGGGGCTGACATGTGCTCGATCGGCCGCGCCTATCTGTACGGGATGGGTGCGGCTGGTGAACGCGGGGTCGATCACGTGATCAAGTTCCTCGACGACGGTGTTCGTCGTACGATGGCGCTGTCGGGTCGGCGTTCGATCGATGAGATCGATCGTGATCTTGTCGAATGGCGTGTGTGACAAGATGCCTCCATGACGCTCGACAGTTCTGCCGCAAGTTTTCTGCAAATGCTCGTTGACGCAGGGCGTCCCCCGTTACATGAGTCGACTCCCGTTGACGCTCGAGCCGGGTATGACGCTATGGCGCCGTTTGGCGGTGAGGGTGCCGACGTTGAGTCAGTCAGCGAAACCACAATCGATGGAGTGCTATGTCACGTGGTTCGGCCTCTCGGGGTAAGTACTCCGCCGGTGCTCGTGTGGTTCCATGGCGGTGGATGGGTGATTGGTTCTTCGGAAGCTTCGCTCGCAGTGTGTCGAGATCTCGCGGTCGCTGCCGGATGCGCGGTGGTGTCTGTCGATTACCGGCTCGCTCCTGAATATCCGGCGCCGGCCGCGGTGATGGATTGCACTGCGGTGACGAAATGGGTTCTCGAGCATGGGTCTGAGATTGGTCTCGACCACCGTCGGGTTGCCGTTGGCGGTGACTCAGCGGGGGGCAACCTTGCGGCCCTTGTCGCTCTCGATCTTGGCGAGGAACTCTGCCATCAGGCGCTTGTGTATCCCGCCGTTGACCTCACCATTTCGCATCCATCAATCGACGAAAACGCCGAAGGTTACCTGTTGACAAAAGCAGGCATGGAATGGTTTGTCGGTCATTACCTTGGCGGAACTGGCATCGATGCCGGTGATGCGTCGGTGTCTCCGCTAGCAGCACCGGCAGCCCGCATGCGAAATGCGGCAACTGCGTCAGTGCTCGTTGCTGGGTTCGACCCACTTCGCGATGAGGGCCTTGCGTACGCAACCGCCCTCTCCGATGCTGGGGTGGCGGTAGAGACCAGAGCATTCTCAGGTCAGATCCATGGCTTCTTTTCGGTAAGGATGCTCATCCCGGAGGCTGGGGAAGCCATCGATTGGGTTGCGCAACAATTGAAAAATGCGTTCGCCTAGCGCTCAGGGCTGACTGCGCGCTCGTTAT
This sequence comes from uncultured Ilumatobacteraceae bacterium, assembly GCA_965660025.1. Taxonomy (GTDB): domain Bacteria; phylum Actinomycetota; class Acidimicrobiia; order Acidimicrobiales; family Ilumatobacteraceae; genus Casp-actino5. The sequence goes on from CBFHYI010000010.1 coordinate 4,250, forward strand.
GCATCTGCAAGCAGCGCAGTGATGTGAGGGGTGACGTCTCCGATGGGCATATCGGCCCGTTCACCCGTGAGGCGATCTTTCACTTCGACAAGGCCGTCGGTGATGCCTCGGCCAACGACGACAATTGTGGGCACGCCAATGAGTTCCGCATCTTTAAACCGCACGCCGGGTGAGACCCCCTCGCGATCATCGAAGAGAACCTCAATGCCAGCGGCTTCGAACTCGGCAGCAAGCGTTTCAGCGGAGGGTCGCTGCGGGCCATCATCTTTGCCGGCGATGACAAGATGCACGTCGGCAGGAGCAACAGCCCGCGGCCAGCACAGCCCATACTCGTCATGATGTGATTCTGCAATGGCGGCTACCGCTCGAGAGACGCCAATGCCGTACGACCCCATCGTGACCGTCACCTGCTTGCCATCAGCATCCAACACCTTGAGGTCGAGCGCTTCTGCATATTTGCGGCCGAGTTGGAAGATATGGCCGATCTCGATTCCGCGGGCCATCGACATGGGCTCACCACATTGAGAGCAGGGGTCGCCTTCGAGCACCTCAGCTGCCTCGATCGAGCCATCTGCGGTGAAGTCGCGGCCGCAAACCAGGTGAGTGACGTGATGCCCAGCAGTATTCGCCCCGGTGACCCACGCAGTGCCGTTCACGACTCGGGGATCGACGAGGTAACGAATCCCAGACGGAGAGTTAGTGCCAAGCGCCTGCGGGCCGATGTAACCCTTGACGAGCGACGGGTACTTCTCGAAGTCGGCATCGGCGAATGGCGTGGGTTCTGCAGGTGCAACCTGCGCTTCGACTCGTTTGAGATCGACCTCTCGGTTTCCTGGAATTCCGATGGCGAGGGGCTCGACGGTGCCATCGGGGTGAACGAGATTGAGCACCACGTTCTTCAACGTGTCGTCGGCCGCCCACGGCCGGTCGGAGCGTTGAGTGGCGTCGGCGGCATTGAGATGTTCGACGAGTGAATCGATTGTCGGTGTATTCGGCGTATCGACGACGGTTGACGCCGGGTGTTCAATAGGGGGCGCTGAAGTTGCCGCCACGAGTACCGCCTCGGTGTTTGCTGCGTAACCGCATGACGTGCACTGCACAAATGTGTCTTCGCCGACATCGATGGGAGCGAGGAATTCCTCTGAGGCAGAACCTCCCATTGCGCCTGACATTGCAGACACGATGACGTAGGGCAGCCCGAGTCGGTCAAAAGTCGAGATATAGGCATCGCGATGTCGGTCATATGACGCCTGGAGTCCTTCATCGTCGACGTCAAATGAGTACGAATCTTTCATCACGAATTCCCGGCCTCTCAACAAGCCAGCGCGCGGACGAGCCTCGTCACGGTATTTCGTTTGGATTTGGTAGATCGACAAAGGAAGGTCGCGATACGAAGAAAAGAGATCCCGAACGACGAGTGTGAACATTTCCTCGTGGGTGGGCGCGAGCAAAAAGTCGTTATCGCGGCGATCTTTTAGCCGAAAGAGGTTGGGGCCGTACTCGGTCCAGCGCCCGGTCGCTTCATATGGCTCTCGGGGCAGAAGCGCAGGGAAGTGAACCTCCTGAAAGCCGGCTTTGTTCATCTCGTCTCGAATGATGTCTTCGACTTTTCGATAGGTGATCCATCCGAGCGGAAGCCACGTGAAGCCCCCAGGGGCCGCCCTGCGGATGTACCCGGCTCGAACGAGCAGCCGGTGCGAGGGCACCTCGGCGTCTGATGGGTCGTCTCGAAGTGTTCGCAAGAAAAGAGTTGACATCCGAAGCACGTCCGCACACTACCGTGCGGCCTTGGCTGCCCCTAGTAACTGGGGCGATCAGCTCCCTTCCCAATTCCTCTCCGACTCAGGTATGATAGTGGCGCTATTTCGAAACGAATAACGCTCTATGCGTATCCGACCGAAAGGCGTGGGGTTCACCCCACGCCTTGTTTGTTGGATGGGCACAGGTCGACACAACACAAAGGAGGGCACGATGACATCTACAACGATCGATCGAGTTCGAGCCCTCGTTGAGCCTGTGGTCAGTGATTTGGGTCTTGAGATCTATGACCTTGAGCAACGTGGTGGAACACTGCGAGTGATGATCGACACCCCGCCGGGTTCTGAATCTGGTGTCAGTCTTGACACGATCGCAGTGGTGACTCGACTCGTGTCACGAGAGCTTGATCACGAAGACCCGATTCCGGGGAAATACACGTTGGAGGTCACCAGCCCTGGTGTCGAACGTGCTCTTCGTACCCCGCACCATTTCACCCGTGAAGTCGGTAAGCGCATCACCGTTCGACTCGCTGATCCATCGGTTGAGCAGCGTCGAGTTGAGGGATTGCTCTCCTCATGTGACGGAAGCGTGATCGTGCTTGATACCGACGCAGGACCGCTGACCATCGACATTTCTGCGATCGATAAGGCCAAAACAATCTTTGAATGGGGGCCGGCGCCGAAACCCGGCGGTCCCCGAAACAAAAAACCCCGGCAAACGGGAACATCAACAACCGATCTCGCGTCGTCGAACGACAGCGGGACAGACGCGGAGGAACAACCGTGAGTAATCTCGACATGAGCGAAGCCATCAAGATGCTTGCCCAAGAAAAGGGCTTGTCTGTTGACGCACTGTTGCAGGTACTAGTTGAGGCACTGGCAAGTGCGTACAAGCGCCGTCCTGACGCAGCCGATGAAGTGCAGGTGGGCGTAGACCCCGACACGATGGAGTTCACCTTCACCGCTTACGACCTCGACGAGGATGGCGAATGGGTGAATCCTCGCGATGACACGCCAAATAAGGCGGAGCTCGGTCGCATCGCTGCTCAAACCGTTCGTCAGGTGATGTCACAACGCATTCGTGAGGTGGAGCGTGACCGCAAGTTTGAGGAATACGCGAACCGTGAGGGCGACTTGGTGTCGGGGATTATCGAGCGGACCGAGGCTCGTTATGCCCTGCTCGACCTCGGACGAGTTGAAGCACTCATGCCGCAAGCTGAGCAAGTCCCATATGAACGACCGAACCGCGGTGATCGTTCGAAGGCCTACATCGTTGAGGTTCGCAAAACCGCCAAGGGGCCGCAGATCGTTGTCTCTCGTACACACCCAGGTTTGATCAAGCGCCTATTTGAACTTGAAGTTCCCGAAATTGCTGACGGCGTCGTTGAACTCCGAGCGTGTGCTCGCGAGCCCGGACACCGAACAAAAATTGCGGTGTGGTCGAATGATCACAACGTTGATCCGGTTGGAGCATGCGTGGGCGCCCGTGGTGCCCGGGTGCGAATGGTCGTCAATGAGCTCCGCGGCGAAAAGATCGACATTGTGCCCTTCAGCGATGATCTTGCTGATTTCGTTTCGAAGGCGCTGTCGCCTGCGAAGGTCACTCAAGTAGTGATCTCTGATGACGGCACCCAAGCCGATGTCATCGTTCCCGACCACCAGCTGTCGCTCGCAATTGGGCGTGAAGGTCAAAACGCCCGCCTCGCAGCTCGATTGACCGGTGTTCGTATCGATATTCGCTCTGAAACCCAAGATGCCGATGGGGAAACCTCAGGGGGCTATGCAGCCGAGCTCGGCAATGTCGAGTACGCGGAAGGCGAATGGGTCGAGAACGCAGAGTCGGGCGAAATGGAGTGGCACGCTGCCGACGGAAGTGTGATCAGCCAAGCTGAATGGGCGGCACAGACCTCTGACGGCGTTGAAGAAGAGGCGGCCGAAAGCGGTGAAGATGAGGCCCCAGAGGCTTCGGATACACCAGAAGCACCGGAGAGTAGCGACGGCGAAGTTACTGATGGCGATGCCGAAGGCGGTGATGACGTCGACTGAAGTGTGGCTGCGAACCTGCATTGGGTGTCGCAAGCGTCGCGAACACGACAAGTTGTTTCGATGTGTATACGGCGACAGGGAGTGGTCATTGGCCGCAATGGTGCAGGACGAGGGGTATGGCTCTGTGGCGTTGAATGCGCACAACAGGCGCTCCAGACAGGTGCGTATGCGAAGGCATGGCGAGTAGAGGTTGACCGAGACGACATAGAGGAGATGGTCCGTTCGCAGGTGTGCTGGCACTGAATGGGTGTGACGACGAGAATTGTTTGAGAGACTGGGAAACGACTGAGGGATAGAGGAATCAAGTGGCGAAGAACGTAAGAGTGCATGAGCTAGCGAAAGAACTTGGCATGACCAATGCCGAGACGGTCGAGCTCTGCTACAGCCTCGGTGTGCCAATCAAGGGCCAGTCCTCGTCGCTCAACGAGGCCTATGCCGACATGGTGCGTCGTAAGGCCGAGCGCGAGGGTCTCACCCGCGATGAACAGCCCCAGGAAGCACCCGCAGAATCTGCTGGAGCGAAGGCAAAGAAGGCGGGTTCAAGCATCCGCATTCACGCCCTCGCAAAAGAACTCGAGATGGCAAACCCTGAACTCGTTGCGTTCTGCCAATCGCTCGACCTTGCAGTGAAGGGGCATTCGTCGACGCTGAACGAAGACGACGCAGCAATGGTTCGCGAGAAAGCCCAGCAAGCTGGGCATACCGGATCACCAGCTCCAGCGCCGGCACCGGCACCCGCACCTGCAGCTGAGGAATCAGTTGCCGTCGAAGAAGCGGAACCAGCAGAGCAACCCGCCATAGAGCCAGAATCTGCGGCCCCAGAAGATTCGGTCGACGAAACTCCTGATTCCACTCCAGAGGCTGATGGTGGGTCGAGTGACGAGGCCCCAACTCCCGAACCACCAGAAGATCCTGCACCACGGGTAATTTCGAGTGCCGGTCCGGGAAGCCAGCCAGATCGAGTGGTGTCGAGTCCGGGGCCCGAATCTGCAAAAGCGGCGCCCCCGACTGAGTCCGATCGCCCATCATCAAGTGCCGCACCGCGCCCGACGCCTCCGGTCGGGGCAAGTGGGCGCCCAATCCCACCGCCTCCGGGTCGTCCAGTGTCATCGAGTGGTAAACCCATTCCGCCGCCCCCGGGTCAAGCAAATAGCCCCGGCCGGCCGGCTCCTGGCGGCCGCCCCGGTGCTCCGCGCCCTGGTAACCGACCTGGCGGCTTTGGCGGTCCACGTCCCGGCGGTGGCCCAGGCGGGCCCGGTGGCCCAGGTGGTCCGGGTGGTGGTCCCGGTGGCCGGCCAGGTCCGGGTGGTAGACCAAGTGGACAACGCCGTCCACCTCGTCGTTCGAAGCGACGTCGTCGCCGCGATCAAGACGAGTTGCAGCCACAGCATCTCCAGTTAACCGATCGCTCGGCTCCGGTTCCTGAAGGCACGATTGTGATCGAGCGTGGAGTGTCGGCGCAGGAGTTTGCGCCGAAGCTCAATCGCACAGCGGCCGATGTCGTGAAGTTCTTGCTCAACAACGGTGAAATGGTCACGGCCACCCAGGCGCTGTCAGATGATCACATGGAATTGTTCGCCCTCGATGTCGGCGCCGAACTTCTTCTCGTCGACCCTGGTCAGCAGCAAGAGCTCGAACTTCAAGCACTCTTCGATGACAGTGACGATGACGACGAGGAGGCACAGCAGCTGCGTCCGCCAGTCATCACGGTGATGGGCCATGTTGACCACGGAAAGACCACGGTTCTTGACAAGATCCGTTCTGCCAATGTTGTCGACGGAGAGGCGGGTGGCATCACCCAGCACATCGGCGCCTATCAGGTCGACCGGAGTGGTCACGTCATTACGTTCATCGACACTCCCGGTCACGCCGCATTTACGAATATGCGTGCTCGCGGAGCGCAAGCCACCGACATTGTCGTGCTCGTCGTGGCCGCTGATGACGGTGTGATGCCTCAGACGATTGAGGCAATCAGTCACGCTCGTGCCGCAGAGGTTCCAATCATTGTGGCGGTGAACAAGATCGACAAAGAGAACGCAGATCCGCAACGAGTGTTGACACAACTCGCTGAACACGAACTCGTCCCCGAGGCGTGGGGTGGCGACACGATCGTGGTTGAGATGTCTGCGCTGCAAGATGTTGGCATCGACGATCTTCTTGATCAGTTGCTCGTCGTCGCTGAACTTGAAGAACTGACTGCGAACCCCACCGGTCGAGCCAAGGGCATCGTGCTCGAGGCAAACCTCGATAAGGGCCGTGGCCCTGTTGCCACGATTCTCGTCGATAAGGGTGAACTGAAGGTCGGTGACCCGATTGTCGCCGGGGCATCGTGGGGTCGCGTCCGTGCAATGATCAACGACCGTGGCGAGCAAATAAAGGTTGCCGGGCCGTCGTCACCGGTAGAGGTGCTCGGCCTGTCGTCAGTGCCGGCAGCTGGCGATGAGTTCCGTGCTGCTCCTGATGAACGCATTGCGCGAACGGTGGGAGAAGCTCGAACACATCACCGCAAGATTCGTGATCAGCGATCCGACGCCCGCGTGAAGACCGGGACCAAACTTGAGGATATTTTCACTCAGATTCAGAGTGGCGAATCAGCAACGCTCAACATCGTGCTGAAAGCCGATGTTCAAGGTTCGCTTGAGGCGGTTACCGACAGCCTGCGCAAGTTGGGCCGCGATGAGGTTGAGCTTGTGTTTGTGCACCGAGCGGTCGGGGCGATTTCTGAAAACGACATCACCTTGGCGGCGACCACCAACGCAACGATTCTTGGTTTCAACGTCCGCCCAGATCGCAAGAGTCGCGAACTTGCCGACCAGCAAAACGTCGAAATTCGAACGTACGAGATCATCTACAAACTGCTCGAAGACATTGAACAGGCGATGGTTGGCATGCTCGAGCCCGAGTATGAAGAAGTCGTCACCGGTGACGCTGAAGTGCGTGAAATCTTCCGTGTGCCAAAACTCGGTGCCATCGCGGGTTGTTATGTTCAGAACGGCACTATCACGCGTGGGTCGAAAGTGCGCTTCCTCAGGGAGGGCACGATCATTTGGAAGGGCGAGATCAACTCGCTTCGTCGGTTTAAAGACGATGTCCGTGAGGTCCGTGAAGGATTCGAATGCGGTATCGGTCTGAGCGATTTCCAAGATCTGAAACCTGGTGACGTCATCGAAACGTTCGATGAGCGTGAGATCGCACGAACGCTGAGTTGACCCATGGGCTCCCGTGGCGGACGGCGTTCGAGCCGATCATCAAGTGGGGCTCACCGTTACCCTCGGTCAGCGCGGGTTGGTGAGACGTTACGAGAGATCATTGCGGAAGAATTGGTGCGAATCGGTGACGAGCGCCTCGAATTCGTGACCGTCACCCGAATCGATGTCGACGATGAACTCAACCGAGCTCATGTGTACTACGACTCGTTGTCAGGCCCTGAAGCCGATGAGGAAATCATCGACGCGTTAGGCGAACATCGTGTTCGAATTCAGTCATCGATTGGCAGGCAGATTCGGGCTAAGAAGACCCCGATTCTCCAGTTCGCTCCTGACGATGTGATCAGAGCTGCCGAGCGAATTGATGAAATTCTTCGGGCGGATGGTCGTTCTGATGAGGCAGGCGTAGGGGAGTAGATGGCTCGCCGCCGCCCGCCAACCGTCCACGGTGTCTGCATTGTTGACAAACCGGCTGGCATGACGAGTCACGACGTGGTCGGCCAACTCCGGAAACGCTTTTCTGAGCGACAGATTGGCCATGCCGGCACTCTCGACCCTGATGCCACCGGTGTGCTGGTGGTCGCGGTTGGCATGGCAACTCGTCTACTCCAATTCGCCACGGCGTCAACAAAGACCTACACCGGCGAGGTCGTGCTCGGTGTCGAAACCTCGACGTTGGATGCTGCAGGCGAGGTCGTTGCGACCCACGACATGTCAGCGGTGACATTGACTGATGTTGAGCGGGTTGTTGCGGAGAACCTCATTGGTGAGATTGATCAGATTCCTCCGATGGTGTCTGCGATCAAGGTCGACGGCAAACGGCTTCATGAACTCGCTCGCGAAGGAGTTGAGATTGAACGCAAACCTCGTCGCGTAACGGTGAGCCGGTGCGATGTTGCGGCGACCTCCGAACCCACTGTGTTCTCACTTCATGTGGAGTGTTCAGCAGGAACCTACATCCGAACAATCGCTGACGATATTGGACACCTCCTTGGCGGTGGAGCGCACCTTCGCAACCTTCGCCGCATCGCCTCAGGGTCGTTCAGCGTTGACCGAGCTGCGCCTCCTGAGCATTGTGAACTACTGCCGGTTGAAACGATCGCCGAGGGCATCGAGCGGGTTGATGTTTCGGCTGAGATTGCCCAGCGGGTGGCGGTCGGCGGGTTGTTACCTCAGTGGAGTGGACTCGGGCCGTGGGCCGTCTTTGCTGACGGGGTGCTCATCGCGGTGTACGAGCCGTTTCGTGGCGGTGATGCGAAACCTACGGTGGTGCTTCCAACGGCATCTCAGCGATAGGTTTCCTCAGCGTGCTCGTCATTCGTTCGTTAGTTGATCCCGTGTTCGAGGGTGATCGATCAGTGGTCACGATCGGGGCATACGACGGTCTTCACCGTGGGCACATCGCTGTGATCTCTTCTGTCGTTGAGCGTGCCCAGAAGGCAGGTCAGCGCAGCGCCGTGGTGACGTTTGATCGTCATCCAGCATCGGTCGTCCGGCCTGAATCGGCTCCGCTATTGATCACCAGTCTCGAACAGCGGATCGAGTTGTTGCGTGAGACCGGCATTGATGCAGTCGTGGTGCTGGAGTTCGATGAGGCAGCGGCATCCGAAGAAGCGGAAGATTTCATCAATCGAGTGTTCGTTGATGGCCTTGCGGCTTCAGAGATCATTGTGGGTGAGGACTTTCACTTCGGAAGAGGTCGTCGAGGGAATGTCGAGCTGTTGTCAACGATGGGTACTGAGCACGACTTCGTGGTGACCCCACTCTCACTTCGAACGACGGAAACGTCGGAGGTCATCAGCTCGACTGCAATTCGAGCTGCGCTCCGACGAGGTGACCTTGACGGGGCAAGCAACATGCTCGGACGAACCGTTGCCATCTCCGGTCGTGTCGTTCATGGTGATGAGCGAGGCCGAACGATCGGCTTTCCGACGGCGAATGTTGACGTTGATGAGCGATTCATTCTCCCAGCAGACGGGGTGTATGCAGCGTGGTGTCACACTGAGGCGGGGGGTCGGTACTCGTGCGCGGTCAACATCGGAAAGCGTCCAACGTTTTACGGCAATGCCGATCGGTCGCTCGTCGAGTGTCATCTTCTCGATTTCTCGGGGGACCTGTACGACCATGTGCTCACCGTCGAGTTTGCTGCCAGGCTGCGTGATGAGCAGCGATTTGATGGTCTTGAAGCGTTAACAACTCAACTTCAAACCGACGTCGCTCGAGCGCGTGAGATCGCCAGGTTGTGAGCGTGCACCAACCCTCATAACATCTCGATGTCCGTTGGGGTTCCGACTCTGGCGGATGCACCGATTGGTGCGACCACCTCAACCAATAAAAGGTAGGCAAATCTCATGGCTATTGAGCCAAAAGCGGATGTCATAGCTCGTCACCAACAGAGCGATAGCGACACCGGATCCCCTGAGGTCCAGATCGCCCTTCTCTCCTCGAGAATTCAGCACTTGACCGACCACCTGAAGACTCATCCGAAGGACCACCACTCTCGTCGTGGTCTGTTGATGCTCGTCGGTCGTCGTCGGCGCATGCTCGACTACATCCGTGAAATTGATGTTGAGCGCTACCGCTCAATTGTCGCTGAACTCGGTCTTCGTCGCTAAGAACCCTCGTCGCCGGCTGAGGGTCTTGGCCCTCGAAGCGGCGTTACCCCCTTGTCGCCTTGCGCAGTGGCGAGCGGGTGTCGTCGTTACCGGATAGCCTGTCCTGTGGGCGTCATCGTCCACATATACCCGAGTAGCTGATGTCGGTTACCGGTTGCTGAGATCGTGTCATCGTCAACGAACTATTTGACGCGGTGTTGCCAACTGGGAACCGGAGAGCTGCTCCACATCATTTGGGAACGTCCCAAATTTGAAAGGAGCCAATAATGGCTGATCCCATCCGTGTGTCTGGAGCAATTTCAGGTACCGACCGAACCCTGTCGTTTGAGACAGGGAAATTTGCCCCACAAAGCCAAGGCGCAGTTGTTGCAACTATCGGAGAAACTCGTGTTCTCACCACAGCGAACGCTGCACGCGATGTCCGCCCAGGCGTCGATTTCTTCCCGTTGACGGTCGACGTTGAAGAGCGTTCATACGCAGCCGGCAAAATTCCCGGCTCGTTCTTCCGTCGTGAGGGCCGTCCAACCGAAGATGCAATCCTTACCTGTCGCCTTACCGACCGGCCTCTCCGGCCAGCGTTCCCTGACGGTTTCCGTAACGAGGTTCAGGTCGTCTCAACCGTGCTTGGCGTTGACATGGCAAATCCCCACGACGTGCTGTCGATTAATGCTGCATCAGCGGCTCTTATGATTTCGGGTATCCCATTCGAAGGGCCGATCGGCTCGGTTCGTGTGGCCTACACCACCGAAGGTCAGTGGATTCCTCACCCCACCTACGACGAGGGTGAAGCTTCAACATTCGAACTTGTTGTCGCTGGCCGTGAACTCGACAACGGCGACGTGGCCATCATGATGGTTGAAGCCGGAGGCACTGAGCAGAGCTTCTACTTCTACGAAGACGGCGCCCCCAAAGTTGATGAGGTCGCGCTCGCGGAAGGTCTTGACGCGTCGAAGCAGTGGATCAAAGACTCGATCGCATTGCAGCGTCAGCTCGTCGCAAGCGTCATCGCAACATCGGGCCCGATTGAAGAACTTCCGTTCAGTCCGGTGCTCGACTACTCCCCCGAAGTGTTCGCTGCCGTGGAAGGCTGTGTGCACGGCGAGATCAGCGCCGCGGTCGCAATTGCAGGTAAGGCGGAACGCAACGCCGCAACCGATGAAGCGACCGCAAAGGCGCTCGAGGCGCTGTGCGGCGAAGATGGCGAATTCGCTGGTCAAGAAAAGGCCGTGAAGGAAGCAGTTCGCTCTCTCACGAAGAAGCTTGTTCGTCGTCGCATTGTTGACGAAGGCCTCCGAATCGATGGCCGGGGGGTTCGAGACCTCCGCCCGGTGTCAGCAGAGGTTGGTGTACTTCCGACCGCCCATGGTTCGGGTCTTTTCCAGCGTGGTGAGACCCAGGTCATGAACGTGTTGACTCTCGCAATGCCTCGTATGAACCAGTTGATTGACTCACTGTCTCCCAACAACGAGAAGCGCTATCTGCATCACTACAACATGCCGCCGTGGGCCAATGGCGAGACCGGTCGAGTGGGTTCACCGAAGCGTCGCGAGATCGGCCACGGTGCTCTTGCCGCTCGGGCAGTGATGCCAGTTGTTCCCAACCAGGAAGACTTTGCGTACACGCTTCGCCTCGTGTCAGAGGTCATGTCGTCAAACGGTTCAACATCGATGGGGTCGGTGTGCTCATCGAGCCTTTCGTTGATGGATGCTGGTGTGCCAATTCGAGGCGCAGTCTCAGGTATCGCAATGGGCCTGGTGAAAGACGGCGACAACTACGTGACGTTGACTGACATCCTCGGTGCCGAGGATGCGTTCGGCGATATGGACTTCAAAGTTGCGGGAACCGTTGACGCAATCACGGCTCTCCAGCTCGACACGAAGATTGAGGGAATCCCCGCTCAGGTGCTTGCCGATGCCCTTCAGCAAGCGCGTGAAGCTCGTATGGAGATTCTTGACGTCATGAATGCCGCTATCGATGCCCCACGAACAGAGGTTGCAGAAACTGCTCCGAAGATCGTGACGGTCACCATTCCGATCGACAAGGTCGGCGAGGTTATCGGGCCGAAGGGCAAGATCATCAACACCATCCAGGCCGAGACCGGAGCAGACATTGCAGTCGATGACGACGGTGCGGTGGGCATTGTGACCATTGCGGCGGTCGAATCATGGCGCATGGAAGAGGCTCGCACGGCGATCGTCAACATCGTCGATCCGCCGAAGGCCGAAATTGGGGTCACCTACACCGGTCGAGTCGTCAACATCACCAAGTTCGGGGCGTTTGTCAACATCCTTCCTGGTCGCGACGGCCTCCTACACATCTCGAAGATTGGCCGTGGCAAGCGGATCAACTCCGTTGAAGATGTGCTCTCGCTTGGAGATGAGGTCGAGGTTGTCGTCGATGAGATTGATGACCGTGGCAAGGTGTCATTAAGCCCAGCGGGCGACATCGTTCCTGATTCTGGAGGCGATGGCGCATCCGACTCAGGTGCCGATGCTGCAGATGCTGCTCCTCAGGCATCGGGTGACGGAGACATTGAATCGGTCAGTTTTGATGAAAGCTTTGACGCTGAACTCGCAGATGAGCTTGGTGACCTCGGCCCAAGCGCCGAGCGTCGAGGTGGCGGCGGCGGACGTCGCCGGCATCGCTAACCGCTCGATGACGCGTTGACGACCGAGCGTGTTGTCACTCTTGGCATTTGCTTGACCGTTGTGGTGAACCCAATCGAGAACACACGCTCGGTCTCAACTTGTGTAAGGGCTTGTGAGGGCTCATACGACAATCTGGTCACATCGCTGGCGTACGCGCCTGTGGTGTTGCCTCAGTAGACGCAGTGCTGGTCTTGGCAGCCGTTTGTGGGGCAAAGCGCGTCACTGTCTCGGATAGTGCCGCATAACGGAGTACCGTCTTCGCCATGGCGAGCATTCGTGTGGGAGTAGTTGGCGCAACTGGACGGATGGGGCAATCCGTCTGCGATGCGGTCACCGATGCGGAGACCCTCGAGCTAGTTGCCGCTGTTGACGTGAATGGCTCTGGCACCACTCATGGCGTTGAAGTGTCATCAGATCTCCGCGCGCTAGCCGAAGCAGCGTGTGATGTGGTGGTTGACTTCACGACGGCCGAGGCTGCACGAGTCACGCTTCCATTTCTCGCTCTGCATGGCATCCACGCAGTTGTTGGTACGACCGGTTTTGATGACGATGACATGACTGCCTTTGCGTCTGCGTTTGACGGGTCGGGTGCCAACTGCCTGATCGCCGCAAATTTTGCGATTTCAGCGGTGCTGATGATGAAGTTCGCGGCGGAGGCCGCTGCGCTGTTCGATACGGCGGAGATCATTGAGTTACATCACGACGAGAAAATTGACGCGCCGTCGGGAACCGCGCTTGCGACGGCGAGAATGATGCAGTCCGGCGAGCACGGCTGGGCGGATGATCCAACTCAGCTTGAAGATCCTGCGGGCGCTCGAGGCGGACAAGGCCCAAACGGAGTTCGTATTCATTCGGTGAGAATGCGAGGAATGACTGCCCACCAGGAGGTCATCCTCGGCGCTCAGGGGCAGACGCTCACCATTCGGCAAGACTCGTATGACCGCACGAGCTTCATGCCGGGGGTGGTGCTTGCATGCAAGAAGATCCAGGAGGCACGGGGCCTCACTGTTGGTTTAGACGCCCTGTTGTAGAGCGAGGCGGAGCGTTGCAGATCGGCGTCAGCCGAGTGTGCACGCCATGTCAACGCCGCAGCAGAGCGGTGACTTGATTTTGCCGTGGTCGTTCGGGCATTTCGAGATCTGGACAGTTGAGCCGTCATCACGGGTGAGCACGTCGTTTTCAAGGGGTGCGTTGCAAGCTCCGCATGTTGCGTTGACCGTCATTCCACATGATGAACATTCGTAGGTGTGCATGTTGCTCCAATCTCTCCCGGAAACTTCCGGAACGTCTCCAGACAGTATCAGTTGGAGGGATCGCTCTCAGGACCGACGCGTATTTCTCATATTGGTGAGAAGCACGAGAATGACGGAACCGCCGACAAACCACCACGAGTATTTCTGAAGCAGATTGATCACGTCGGTGAGCTGTTTGTTGAAGACATGTGCGAGCCATTGGATGAGGGCGAGACGCGCGATGAGGCCGAGAGCAATGAGGGCCGCAAGCCTGGCTGGTGCGGTTCGTTGAATACCGCTAATTGCCGCAACGATGTTTGAGCCCACAAAAAAGGGGATCAGCGCCCAGTCAGCTTTCGTGAATCCTGCTCGAAGTCGAGAAATCGTCGGCTCGTCAACACCAAGGTATTTCACGAACAGGGCGAGAATCTGGTCGCCGTATGCACGCCCGGCGAGGTGACAGACAACGAACGCAATTGCAATGCGTGAACTCCCGATGAGCCAGTAGGCAACTCCGCTGATGTCAGTGCCGAGCACGAGAGCGAGATAGCGATTTCGTGATGACAGCACGAGAAGCGTTTCAGGTGACGACAGTACGAGGCGAGCCCACGTGATCGCCGCAATGTTGGTGCAGACCACAAGGACGATGAAGGCGCCGATCGATGCTCGACCCCATCGAGGGCGGATTGGCATCGCGTCTGTCGGTTCGGAGGTCACATGCAAACGATATCTGTCAGCCCTTCAGCCGGAGTTTCTGAGTCGGTTAGCGTTTGAGGTCATGCAAGGCCTTATGCAAGACGTACCGCTAAATATCTCTCATCTCTTCGATCGAGCGGAGCGGTATCACCCTCACAAAGAACTGGTGACGGCGACAGTACATGGTCGAGAGCGGACGACTTACGGCGAGTGGGCGACAAGGACTCGGCAGCTAGGTGGCGTGCTCGAAGCTCTGGAGATTTCTGAGTATGGGCGAGTGGCGACTTTCTCATGGAATACCGCGCAACATCTCGAGTTGTACTTCGCTGCCCCGTGCACCGGTCGGGTTTTGCACACGTTGAACATCAGATTGTTCCCAGAACAACTCACTTACATCGTGAACCATGCTGATGACGAAGTGATCTTTGTTGATCGTTCGTTGTTGTCATTGCTCGCTCCGTTGCTTCCTGAGTTTGATCGTTTGAAGCATCTCGTACTCATCGATGATGGTGATGGTGACGGTGACATCCCTGACGATCTTTCAGGCTTTGAGTTGTTGAACTACGAGGATCTGTTGGCGAGCTCGGCTCCAGTCGATTGGAAACCAGTTGATGAGCATCGTGCGGCGAGCATGTGTTACACGTCGGGCACGACAGGAAACCCCAAAGGTGTCGTGTATTCGCACCGCAGCACATTCCTCCACACCATGGGCACGATGACCGCAGATTCGCTCGGAGCACGAGAATCAGATGTCGTGATGCCGGTGGTGCCGATGTTTCACGCAAATGCGTGGGGACTCGCTCACGCGGGTGTCGCAACGGGAGCGAAGATGGTGATGCCTGGTGCCGACCTTTCTGGCAAGGCGCTGGCTGACCTCATTGTGGAAGAGCGGGTTTCCCTTGCCGCAGGTGTGCCGACGATCTGGATGCAGGTGTTGCCCGAACTTGAGGGTCGCGATACGTCATGTTTGCGGGCGATTCCTTGTGGAGGGTCAGCAGTCCCGCGGGGTCTATCGGAGGGCTATCGCGAGATGACGGGGCTCCCGCTTCTTCAAGCATGGGGAATGACTGAGACAAGCCCAATCTGCGCGGTGTCGCACCTTGATGCAGATCAGCACGACCTGTCGATTGACGAGCAGGCTGAACTTCGGACGACGGTTGGACGGATTTCGTTTGGCGTTGAGATGCGCGTGGTTGATCCAGATTCGCAAGAGCGGGTCGATTGGGATGGCGAGTCGAGCGGAGAGTTGCAGGTGAGCGGTAACTGGATCGCGAAGACGTATTACAACGATGAGCGAGCGAACGAGAGTTTCACTTCCGATGGCTGGCTGCGTACGGGTGACGTTGCGAGCGTTGATGAGCGGGGACGGGTTCGACTCTTAGATCGAACAAAAGACCTCATCAAATCTGGAGGCGAGTGGATCTCTTCGGTTGAGTTGGAAAACGAGTTGATGTCACACCCTGGGATTGCTGAGGCTGCCGTGATTGGGGTACCGCACCCTCGATGGTCAGAGCGTCCGTTGGCCTGTGTCGTGCGAGCTGAAGGTAGCAACATCACTTCTGAAGAGGTGATCGACTTTCTTCGTGACCGGTTGGCCCGGTGGCAATTGCCTGATGCGGTTGAGTTCATCGCCGAGGTGCCAAAAACCAGTGTGGGCAAATTTTCAAAAAAGGATCTGCGGGCGCAATATGCCGACTACACGTTGCCTGAAGGGTGAGTGGGTTACCTCACGGTTGACGTGAGACATTTTTGGCAATAATGTCTCAGGTGTGACAGTTGCCACATCGCGAAAGGACTCTGCGGTTATTGAACACGCAGTTCTCGACGCGGCGCTCGTCTGCATCCACCGTCTTGGCTTCTCAAAGGTCACGATTGACGACATCTGCCAAGAATCAGGCGTATCGCGTGCTTCGGTGTACCGACTGTTCCCGGGAGGTCGCGATGTTCTCTTCGAGGCGTTACACGTCCGCGAATTGCACCAGTTTTTCGAGCAGGTCCTCGCAAAGATCGATGGCCTAAACACCGTCGAAGATGTTGTTGCCCACAGCGTTGCCGCAGCAACTTCGCTGCTGCGCACCCACTCTCATCTTGCAATGATGCTGAGTTCTGAGCCAGGTGAAGCACTTGGCCAACTCACCGCAACCGGACTGCCGAGAATCATTCGAATGGCAACAGTTGCGCTCTCACCGCAAATTGACCACGTCATCGGTCGAGAGTCGGCTCACAGATTGATCGACCTTGTCGCCCGTCTTACCGTCTCGTATTTCCTCTCACCGGACGAATCAGTCGATCTCAGTGATGTTGATATCGCCCGCCAATTTCTTCGTCCAATTATCACCGCAGTGGCCTTGCCGGAGTCGCTTTCAGGCACAGCCGCAACCCTTAACAGGAGCACATCATGAGCACCACTGAACAACCAACAGGTCACGCAGCAAACGCTGACATCATCGGCCGTGACGAAATCGACGATATCGAGGCAATTCTGTCGGTATCCAACGTCGATGTTGACGAGGTTGAACACGTTGTCAAAGACAACGCGGACGCCATCTTCACCTGGGACTATTCCCTTGCGAGGCCACAACTTCGAAAGTTGTACGAAAAGGCAAAAGTAGGACAGTGGAACGGTACGACCGACTTGCCGTGGGACACCGAAATCCAACTCGACGAGGTCGTGACCTCTGACCAGGCGGCATTTTCGGCCGGTCTCAGCCCCGACCATTACGCCGGCACTGTCGTCGAAAAGTGGGGCGATAAAGAGTGGCTCGAATTCGGCATCGATAGTCGCCGATGGACGCTGTCGCAGTTCCTTCACGGTGAGCAAGGTGCATTGCTGTGCACCGCCAAAATCACCGAAACCGTCCCGTGGTACGACGCCAAACTGTATGCCGCAACACAAGTTGTTGATGAGGCCCGTCACGTTGAGGTCTTCGCTCGCTACCTCGACGAGAAAATGGACGGAGGATTCCAAGTCAACGCACACCTTCGGATGCTGCTCGATGACATCATCGAAGACTCGCGATGGGATATGACCTACCTCGGCATGCAGGTCATGGTCGAAGGACTCGCTCTTGCGGCATTCGGATTCATGCACCAAATGACCGAAGAGCCTCTCCTGAAGCAACTGCTTCGCTACGTGATGAGCGACGAAGCTCGACATGTCGCCTTCGGTGTGCTCTCACTGAAAGAGGTGTACTCCGAGATGACCGACCGCGAATTGATGGAGCGGCAAGAGTTTGCCTTCGAGGCAGCCATTCGCATGCGCGATCGTTTCTTGCAGCAAGAGGTATGGGAAAAGCAGGGTGTGAACCCGAAAGATGTTGTTCCACTGGTGTTGCGTGACCCGACCCGCGATGTGTTCCAGCAGATGCTGTTCTCGAAGATCGTTCCCAACTGTAAGAAGCTCGGGCTTCTCGATCGCAACGAGTCATGGCTCCGCCGTCGGTTCGAGGACATGAACGTCATTCAGTTTGAAGACTGGGAAGACACCGGTTCGGAATACCTCAAGTTCGAACTGGGCTCAGAGATTTCCTAGGCGTGGCGACCTGTCGTCAGATCACTAGTCTTTGATCTGCATGTCATCGCCAACGTTCGGACGAATCCTCACCGCTCTCATCACTCCATTTGGGAGTGACGGCAGCGTTGACCTCGACGTAGCTCAGCAACTTGCTCGCCGGCTTGTTAACGAGGGCAACGAGGGTCTCGTCGTGTGTGGTACCACTGGCGAGTCGCCAGCGCTGTCTGATGACGAAAAACTTTCGATGTTTTCAGCGGTGCTTGAAGCTGTCGACGTTCCTGTCATTGCAGGCACTGTTGGCAACAACACCGCTCATTCAGTCGAACTCTCGTTGCGGGCAAAGGCGCTTGGCGTCCACGGAATTTTGTCGCTGTGCCCTTATTACAACCGACCGTCGCAGGCAGGTATCGAGCAGCATTTACGTGCCATTGCCCAAGCGGTTGATCTGCCACAAGTGATTTATGACATTCCGGTTCGAACAGGCCGGAAGGTTTCATCCGAGGTATTGCTTCGGTTGGCCTATGAAGAGAAGAACGTCATCGGATTGAAAGACGCTGCGGCAAACCCTGCTGAAACTGCCCGAGTCATTCGCGAAGCACCGGCAGATTTCGAGGTGTACAGCGGCGACGATGGTCTCACCCTTCCGCTGTTGTCAGTGGGCGCTGTGGGAACGATCGGTGTTGCGACCCACTGGACGGCTCCCGATCATGTCGACATGTTCGCAGCGCTCGAGAGTGGCAACCTTGCGGCGGCGACAGCGATTAACCAGCGAATGTTGCCAAGTTTCGCGTTTGAAACTGGAGACCTCACCCCTAACCCAATTCCGTCAAAAGCGATGATGCGAACCCTCGGTTTCGAGGTGGGTCAGTGCCGACTCCCGTTGGGTGATGCGCCGGCCGGTCTTGAAGACGAGGCTCGTCGAATTTACGCAGAGCTGGTGTCAGCACGTGGCTGAACCGGTCCGGATCGTCATCTTCGGCGGTCTCGGAGAGATTGGCCGAAACTGTCTCGCAATCGAACAAGGAACAGACGTCGACCGATCGATTCTTGTAATCGACTGCGGCATCATGTTTCCGTCCGCCGACCTGCACGGCATCGATCTCGTATTACCCGACTTCACCTACTTGCGGGAGAACGCGTCATCGATCGTTGGTCTTGTCGCAACCCACGGCCACGAGGATCACGTTGGCGGTATTCAGTTCCTTTTGCGTGACGAACACGGAATCGGTGATCGCCGGAATACTCCTTTGCCAGTGTTTGGGTCGAGGCTCACCCTCGGCCTGGCACGGAACCGCATTGAAGAAGCCGGTCTTCTCGGCAGAGTTGATTTCGTGCCGACGAACGATGGTGACCGGGTGTCGATCGGTCCATTTGAGGTCGAGTTTGTGCCGGTCACACACTCGGTGCCGCATGCCCATGCAATTGTCGTTCGCACCGAGCAGGGCGTCATCTTGCATTCGGGCGACTACAAGCTTGACCTCACACCGGTTGATGACCGGCGTTGCGATCTCGCCCGTCTTGGGGAGATTGCGCGCTCAGAAGGAATCCGCTTGCTTCTCGCAGATTCAACGAACGCGGAGGAGGCTGGCTTTGCCCCGAGCGAAACGTCCGTCGGCAGCGTGCTCCGCCAGGTTTTCGCCGAGCACGAAGGCAGGCGCATTATCACTGCGAGTTTTGCCAGTCACTTACATCGCATCCAGCAGATTGCAGATGCAGCCATCGCCGCAGGTCGAAAAGTTGCAACGCTGGGTCTCAGCATGCGTAAGAACGTCCAGCTCGGACGAGACCTTGGTGTCATCTCAATTCCCGACGCGTCACTCATTGACGTAGAGGACATCGATCGATACCCGCCAGGCGAAATCTGTGTGATTTCCACCGGTAGCCAGGGTGAACCGATGTCAGCCCTTTCGTTGCTCGCTCGAGGCGAGAATCGTTTCGTGCAACTTGGTGATAGCGACACTGTTGTGCTGTCGAGTCATGCAATTCCGGGTAATGAGAACAATGTGAACCGCGTCATCGATGGGTTGCTGCGTCGAGGAGCGCAAGTTGTTCACTCTGGTGTCGCCGATGTTCATGCAACCGGTCACGCTCAGGCTGATGACATCAAGACGTACCTCTCGATTGTGCAGCCCGAGTGGTTTGTCCCCGTACACGGGGAATACCGACACCTCGTTGCAAACGCTGCTCTAGGCCGGGTCATGGGTCTCCCTGATGACCGAGTGCTGCTGTGCGAAGACGGTGACGTGTTGTTGCTCGATGGCGATGGTGCCGGCCACGTTGACCGGGTTCCTGCCGGGTATGTCTACGTCGACGGCATCATCGGCGACGTTGGCACTGGTGTCATTCGCGATCGACGGGTGCTCGCCGAAGAAGGAGTTGTCGTCGTGGTGGTGACGGTCGATGTGCAGTCTGGATCGGTGCTCACCGGTCCAGAGATCATCACTCGCGGGTGGGTGTACGCCCCGGAGGCTGAAGATCTTCTCGATGAGGCATGCGACATGGTGGCTGCTTCGGTCGAACGAGCCCTCGCTGATGGCATCAGAGATGTCGAGGCGCTCGAACGAGAGGTTCGTCGCTCTGCTGGGCGGTTTGTCAACGAACGAACGAAACGTCGACCGATGATCGTTCCAGTTGTTATGGAAACCTGATGCGACTCGCACGGCTGGTTGCTATTGCGGCCGTTGGTATCGCAGGGTGTGGCTCGTCAGTCGACAGTGCTCGGCCGTTAATCGATGATATTCCGGTGGCGATCAGCGCCCTCGAATCAACGATCGGCAGTGACCTTGAATATTTCGAAGTCTCGGCGGACCTCACCGGGGTCACTCTTATCCTCGCCGAAACAGCTGAATCTGATTCAGGGGAGGCTTCCGGCATGTACGCAACGACGTATCGGTTTGAAGAGGGTGAACTTTCCTCTGCCGGTGAAACATTGCCCGCTGAAGGAGCGACGTTTCGGGCTGCGGCCATCGAGATTGATCCAACGAAACTCTTCGATCAGATCGATGCCGAGTTGTCGCAACCAGTGATTGTCGATGTGGCGGTGCAGGGCGCCGGAGACGGGACTGCCATCATCGATGCAACCGTGGTGAACGAAAAAGGGGGGACATTGCTTGTGCTCCTTTCGGGCGACGGCCGAATACTTGGCGTTCAAGCGTCGTAGCGGGGTATGGCTGAACCAAAGGGCGCCGCGTTGGTACCGTTGGAGGTGCATGGCAAATGGCAAAAATGCCCCAAAGTCGCGCCCCTCAGCCCAAAAGAAGGGGTCAGCGAAGAAGGCTACGAAGGGCGGAAAATCGCGCGCACGGTCAGCCGGGCGTGAGGCTGCAAAGAGCGACGACGGAGGCCTGCTCGGCATTGCGTTAATTGCGATTGGCGTGTTGCTCATCCTTGGGGTGTGGTTTTCGCTCGCTGGCCCCGCCGGCGACGGCGCAGGCACATTTCTTGGTTGGTTCCTCGGCATCGGGCGTCATGTTCTGCCTATCGTGCTCATCGGTAGTGGCGTGGCAGTGCTTCGTGATCACGAGCCGCAAGAACCAATTCGTCTCGGTGTGGGTTGGGTGCTGGCGGTGTTGTCATCTCTCGGGTTCATTCATGTAATTCGCACGCCAACTTCGTTGACTGACCTCGATGCGCTCGGTTCGGCTGGAGGTCTCCTCGGCGTGGCCGGTGGCGAGGCTCTGCAGCGTCTCGTCGCACCCGCAGGAGCGGTGGTGGTTCTCATCGCAGCCTTCATCGGCTCTCTTGCGCTTATCACCGGAGCATCGCTGCGGAAGATGGCGGTGCTGACCGGGACGGGGGTCGCAGCAGGAGCCCGTCCGGTCGCGAAGTTCCTTCGTCAGTCAATGTCGAACCTCGCCACGTTGCAGAGCGAGCGTGCTGAGGAACGTCGACGTTCGCAAGAAGACGCCGATGATGACATTGAGAAGCCTCAGGCGACGCTCGATCCTCTCGCTGTTTCTCCAACTCTTTACGACGGTGCCGACGATGACGAGTTTGCGGAGCCCACACCCAAGGCACCGCGGAAGAAGCGGGCACCCAAGGCTGTATCTGCTCAATCTGAAGCGGCTCCGGTTCCTGCAGCACCAGTCACGCCAGGCGAATGGCATCTGCCGTCAATGGTAATGCTGGAAAAGGCGGGTGAGCAGTCGGTTGACATGAAGTCGGTCGAGGCGCGTGGGGCAACCTTGCAAGAGTCACTTTCGCAACACGGTGTTGATACCCAGCTCGTGGGTTTCACGGTGGGCCCAACGGTTACTCGCTACGAACTCGAACTTGGCCCCGGCGTCAAAGTGGCGAAAGTGACGAGCCTTCAAAAAGACATTGCGTACGCGATGGCCGCAACCGATGTGCGCATCCTTGCCCCGATTCCCGGCCGCTCGGCAATCGGCGTTGAAGTTCCAAATGCCCGCCGGCAACTCGTTGCGCTCGGCGATCTACTTGTCTCACAAGAAGCGAAAAAGGCCACCCATCCACTTGAAGTTGCGATCGGAAAAGACATTGCGGGCAAAGCAGTCTTTTTAAACCTTGCGACGACCCCGCACATGTTGATCGCAGGAGCAACAGGAGCGGGTAAGTCGAGCGGTATCAACTGCATCATTACGTCGCTGCTCATGCGGACAACACCAGACCAAGTGCGTCTCATTTTGATTGACCCGAAGCAGGTTGAAATGGGTCAGTATCAGCGTCTCCCGCACCTGCTGACGCAGCCGGTGACAAACCCGAAGAAGGCGGCCAACGCGCTGGGCTGGGCGGTCAAAGAGATGGAGCGGCGTTATGACGCCCTTTCCGAATGTGGGTACCGAGATATCACGGGTTACAACACGGCAGTCATCAAAGGATCTCTGCAGGTGCCTGCCGGGCGAGATGCAGCCGAGTACGAACATATGCCGTACATCGTCATCGTCGTCGACGAGTTGAACGACCTCATGATGGTTGCGGCACGCGACGTTGAAGAGTCGATTACCCGAATTGCGCAAAAGGCGAGAGCGGTCGGTATTCACCTCATTGTCGCAACACAGCGTCCATCGGTGAACGTGATCACCGGAGTCATCAAGGCGAATGTGCCGGCGCGCATGGCCTTCGCCGTCTCAAGCCTCACCGACTCTCGGGTCATCCTCGATCAGCCAGGAGCCGAAAAGTTGGTCGGTCAAGGCGACATGCTGCTGCTGCCCGGTAACTCGTCGGTGGCGAACCGTATTCAAGGGTCTTGGGTAGGCGAAGAAGAGGTTCGACAGGTTGTCGAACATTGGCGGGCACAGGCTCCTGAACCGATCTACTCGAGTGAGGTTGAAGGCGATGAGGCATCGGCTGCCGGCGGTGGCGCCGGGGGAGCGAGCGATTTCGCTGATGTCACCTCTGATGCTCACGCGTTTTCGGCCGGGGATGATGATGAAGACGCAGTCATCATGCGACAAGCCGTAGAACTTGTCGTTCGGAGCCAACTCGGATCGACCTCGATGTTGCAACGCAAACTTAAAGTGGGCTTCGCGCGAGCAGGCCGCATCATGGATCTTCTCGAGCAGCGCGGGGTGGTGGGTCCGAGTGAAGGTTCAAAGGCCCGTGCTGTGCTGATGACGGTTGAAGAGTTTGAGTTGCTCCGCCAGAAGGGTCAGATCTGAAACTGCCGTCTCGAAGGCAGGCTGCGACCAGGTGACTTTCTGCCCACAGAAGTTGCATGCCGGACGGATAGTGTCAGACGGGTGACCGTGCGAGGAGATGGCCGTTTTTATGTAGAGACGCTCGGCTGTCCTAAAAATCAGGTTGACTCCGACAAAATTGTTGGAACATTGCTCACCGATGGTCTCGTTCCGACCGATGATGCTTCTGCTGCCGATGTGGTCGTGGTGAACACGTGTGCGTTCATTGAAGAAGCGCGTAAAGAATCTATCGAGGTCATTCTTCAACTCGATGAGGCTCGCCGAAGTGACTCGCGGCTTGTCGTCACCGGATGTATGGCAGAGCGTTACGGCGATGAACTTGCTGCTGAACTCCCTGAAGTCGATGCGGTCGTCGGGTTCGGCGGAGCGATTACCGAGCAGCAACAACGACGTCTCATTCCGGTCGCTGAGGCGCCAATGCCGACGATGGATTTGTTGAATCTGCATCGGCCTCCTGCTCAGCGCCCTTGGTCGTACGTCAAGATTGCTGAGGGTTGCAATCGATCGTGTGGGTTTTGTGCCATACCGTCATTTCGTGGGAGTCAACGCAGCCGCGAGAGCTCATCAATTTTGGAAGAGGTCCGTTCGCTACAGGCACAAGAGATTGTGCTCGTCGCTCAGGATCTCGCATCGTACGGAGTTGACCGGCCTGACGAGTTGGGCGCAGGGTCGATCGTGTCTCTCGTGAAGGCGGTTGCAGCAGAAGTTGATCGTGTCCGACTGCTGTATCTCTATCCGAGTGATCTCTCCGATGAGCTCATTGATGTCATTCTCGGTACCGACGTGCCGTATTTCGATTTGTCGTTGCAGCACGTGAGCAAACCGCTACTGCGCAGAATGCGCCGGTGGGGTGACGGTGATCGGTTCCTGCAGCGAATCTCCGACATTCGTGCTGCTCAACCCGACGCAACGATGCGTTCGAATTTCATTGTTGGCTATCCCGGCGAGACCGAAGATGACCACGCGGCGTTGGTCGACTTCGTCGAAGAAGCCGACCTTGACTGGTGTGGATTCTTTGCGTTCAGTCGAGAGGTTGGCACGTATGCGTACGATCTCGACGGCCAAGTTGATACCAATCTGATGAACGAGCGGCTTGCTGAACTCACCGAACTGCAAGACGCCATCACGGCGCGTAAGCGTGACGCGTTGATCGGTGAGATGGTGACCGTGCTCATCGATGAGCCAGGAATTGGCAGGAGTCACCGCGAAGCGCCTGAAATTGATGGTGTGGTGCACGTTGATGCTGCGCTTCAAGCTGGCAGTTTCGCCGAGGTGGTCATCGAAGAAGCATTGGGGCCTGATCTTGTTGCGGTGGGCGGTGTAATGCCTGACGGTGATGAGGAGATTCGGTAATGCCAGTCGATCCAAATGCGTTAGTGACATGGGCAAACGCAATCACCGCGGGACGACTGGTGCTGTCACCTGTGATGTTTCTTGTTATCCCAGACCACCAGCGGGGTGCATGGCTGGCCTATTTGCTGTGGTTCGCATTGAGCCTCAGCGACGGCATTGACGGGTGGGTTGCCCGTCGCCACGGAACCACGTCGACAGGGGCCTTTCTCGACCCGCTTGCCGACAAAGTATTGGTGCTGGGCGCGATGTTCACTCTGGTGAGTCGTGACATGTTCCCGCTGTTGCCGGTGTTGCTCATCGCCGGCCGTGAACTCGTGATCAGCGTCTACCGGGTATTGGCCGGCTCGAAAGGTGTCAGCGTTCCCGCATCAAAGATTGCGAAATACAAGACGGTTGTGCAGCAGTTGGCGGTGGGATTCGCTCTGTGGCCCTGGTTTGCCGCCGACTATCGCTGGCTGTGGATGGGCTTGTTGTGGCTGGCTGTGGCACTCGCTCTGGTCAGCGGAGCACAATATCTATTTGCAAGTCGTTCGGCTCGCAAATGAACGGGGGTAAAGATGCGTTGTGACGTGCTAGCGGTCGGTACCGAACTACTTCTCGGACAGATTGTTGATACGAATTCGTCGTGGCTTGGCGAAAACCTTGCAATGCACGGTTTCGACTCGCTTTCGCAGGTCAAAGTTGGTGACAACATCGGTCGCATCACCGGTCACCTTCGGCGCATGCTCAGCGAATCTGATGCGGTGATCATGTGCGGTGGCCTCGGGCCGACACATGACGATCTCACCCGAGAAGCAATCGCCGACGTTATGGGCGTTGAACTGCATCTTGATGAGGATGTCGCTGACGTCATTCGACATTTGTTTTCCTCGCGAAATCGAACGATGCCTGAAAACAATTTGCGCCAAGCAATGGTGCCTGAGGGCGCAACGATCATTCCGCAGACACGCGGTACCGCTCCCGGGCTCATCTGCCCCGTGGTGATCGAGACCGAATCAGGGCCAGCGGAGCGTGTGGTGTACGCAGTGCCTGGCGTTCCCCATGAGATGCGCGAGATGTTTGAACGAGCAATTTTGCCTGACCTCCAGCAACGATCGGGGGAGCATTGGACGATTGCGAGTCGCACTTTGCGCACCTGGGGCGAAAGTGAAAGCGGGTTAAACGAGCGTCTTGACGACATCATTCATGACCTCGACGAAGAGGGAAACCCGACGTTGGCATTCCTTGCCAGCGGGTGGGAAGGCCTCAAAGTTCGGTTGACGGGTCGTGCTCCAGATGAAGGCGCAGCAGCAGCCTTACTCGCTCCGTGGGAAGAGAAGATTCGCGAGGTGCTCGGCGATCAAGTGTTTGGCGTTGATAACGACACGATGGAATCAGTGGTGCTCGACCTCTTGCGTGATCGAGGGTGGACTCTCGCTCTTGCTGAATCGGTGACCGGGGGGCTGGTATCGGGTCGGCTCACCGGCGTCGCCGGAGCGAGTGAAGTGTTTCGGGGCA
Source organism: uncultured Ilumatobacteraceae bacterium (assembly GCA_965660025.1). Classification (GTDB taxonomy): domain Bacteria; phylum Actinomycetota; class Acidimicrobiia; order Acidimicrobiales; family Ilumatobacteraceae; genus Casp-actino5. The sequence continues at coordinate 30,471 of CBFHYI010000010.1, forward strand.
CCGTCGTGTCGTATGCGAGCGAGGTCAAGTTTGATGTGCTCGGCGTCGAAGAAGGGCCAGTGGTCACCGAAGAAGCAGCAATCGCAATGGCTGAGGGAGCGCGAAAGGTGCTCGGAGCTGACGTGGGGCTTGCGCTCACCGGCGTTGCGGGGCCATCTGAGCAAGATGGCATGCGCCCAGGAACGCTCTTTGCCGCCGTCGCACTACCCGACGGTGAGCCCGATCGGGTGACAAGTGTTCACGTCCGGCTCCCTGGTGATCGTGAGATGATGCGACAACTCTCAGTGATCTCAGCCTTAGACCTTCTTCGGAAGCGTCTTCTTGACATTCGATGATGCACAGCGGTCTCGGCGATATTCTCAGAGAGCGGTCTCGTGACCGCATGCCCCTGTAGCTCAGTCAGGATAGAGCAACGGCTTTCTAATCCGTAGCGCGCAGGTTCGAATCCTGCCAGGGGCGCGATACCCTCAGAGAGGCAGATTGCCCGCTGAGGGTTTGAGCACCATCGAGAGGACAACGTGAAGTTCAAGAAGGGCGAAACGGTCATTTACCCACAGCACGGCGCGTGTGTGGTGAAGGGCACGAAGAAAATGGAAGCCTTCGGCGAGAAGCGGGAGTACCTCATTCTCGAGACGGTCATTAATGAGATGACGCTGAAGGTGCCAGTCGAAAAGGCCGACGAAGTAGGTGTCCGTCCTCCTGTGTCTCCCGACGAACTTGAAGACCTCGTCTCCGTTCTTGCGAAACCAGACCCTCGTGTGCCCTCAAACTGGAGCCGCCGCTTTAAGAACCATCAAGAGAAGTTGAAATCGGGCGACGTCTACCAAGTGGCTGAGGTGGTGCGTAACCTTGCTGCTCGCAACCGCGATGCGGCGCTGTCAGCGGCGGAGCGCACAATGTACGAACGGGCCCGCGTGAACCTCATCAGCGAGATCGCTCCAGCCTTGAAGGTGTCGGCTGAGGCCGCCGAGGAGTATCTCGACGAGGCACTCTCAAAAGGTGTGCTCAAGCCCGCGAAGCAACCGAAGAAGGCTGCAGCGAAGAAGTAGCCAGAAGGGGTGCACCCGTGCACCTTCTGAGCATGTCAAAATCGGGGAATGACATCATCCCCCTCTCCTGTTGCATTTTGCGGGCTCGGCGTTATGGGCGCTCCGATGGCGCGACATCTCGCAAAAAATGGACACCCGGTCACGGTGTACAACCGCACCGCTGCGAAAGCACTCGCTTGGGTCGCGTTGCACGGCAACCGAGCCGCTCCAACGCCCGCTGAGGCTGCTGAAGGCGCAGACTTGGTATTCATCTGCGTAGGGAATGATGACGATGTTCGCGAGGTCGTGCTCGGCGAATCAGGCTGTCTTTCAGCGATGGCTCCGGGCAGCATTCTTGTTGACCACACCACCGCATCCGCCGGTCTCGCGCGGGAGCTCGCCGCCCGATGCGTCGAGGTAGGAGTCGGCTTCGTTGACGCTCCGGTGTCTGGTGGCCAGGCTGGTGCTGAAAATGGTGCGCTAACCGTGATGTGTGGGTCTGACGATCCTGAGGTGTACGAACGAGCAGAATCGGCGATGGCTGCGTATTCGAAGCGGTGCCGACGAATGGGTCCTGTCGGCTCAGGACAGCTCACGAAAATGGTTAATCAGATCTGTATTGCGGGCCTGCTACAAGGTCTCTCCGAGGCGGTGTCGTTCGCGCAGCGATCAGGTCTCGAAGTCGACGAGGTTGTCGATGTCATTGGGCAGGGAGCAGCCCAAAGCTGGCAGATGGATAATCGTGCGTCAACGATGGCAGCCGGAGAGTTCGATTTTGGTTTCGCCGTTGAGTGGATGTTGAAAGATCTCTCGATCTGCCTCGATGAGGCCTCCCGGAATGGTGCGCGGCTTCCGGTGACAGCGCTCGTTGAGCAGTTTTATCGACAGATTGACCAACGTGGCGGCGGTCGATGGGACACGAGTTCCCTCATCGACGTGCTCCAGCACCCGTAGGGGTTAGCTGAACTCAACTTCGAGGTGGTCGACACCGCGAATGGTGTAGCGATCCCTCCACGTCGGGGATCCGACGAGTTCAATCCGGTTGAAGCGCCGAATGAGTCGGGTGAGAGCGACGGTCGCTTCCATTCGGGCGAGTGAGGCGCCAAGGCAGTAGTGAATTCCAGATGCCAATGCGAGGTGGCGTTGTGCGTTCGGTCGATCGAGGCGAAGCTCATCGGGTTTGTCGAACAGTGCCGGGTCGCGGTTTGCTGCTCCGAGACACGTCGTCACGATAGAGCCCGGATCGACGATGATTGATTCGCCGTCAAGTCCCGTATACGTCACTGGTTCGAGCGGCACTCGCACAGTGTTCTGAACAGGCCCGTTAAACCTGAGTAGCTCATCGACTGCTGATGCATCGAGAGCAGGGTCGTTACGCCAGCGTTCGAGCTGATCTGGATGCTCGAGCAGGGCAAGGAGCCCGTTGCCGATCAGGTTCACCGTCGTTTCATGTCCCGCAACGTAGAGCAGCACGACAAACGACATCAGTTCGGCCATGTCGAGTCGATCACCTTCACTCTCCGCAGTGAGGAGGGCAGAAACGACATCGTCGCCAAGGTTGTGTCTACGTTGCTCAATGATCTCGAAGAGGTACGGGATGAGTTCGTTGACGGCGACATCGGCGCGGTCGAGGTCTTCGAGCGTTGTGGTGGGTTCGAGAGTTGCAGTGAGGAGTTGACTCCAATCGCGGAGTTCGTCGGCGCGGTCGGTCGGCATGTCGAGCATCGCAGAAATCACTTGGAAGGGCACCGGGAACGCGAGTTCGTCGATGACTTCCATCCCGCCGCGCCCCGCAGCACGGTCAATCGCATCGTCGACCATCTGCTCGGTTGCATGCCGGAGCCGGTCGACCGCCTTTGGGGTAAATGCCTGGGTGACGAGTTTTCGAAGCCGGGTGTGGTCGGGTGGATCAAGGTTGAGGATCGATTTTGAACGCTCTTCGCTGCGTTGGCGCCGGCGCTGCATTACCGGGTCATTGATCGGCGCTGCAGCGTGCTGTTCGATATCTCGGGCGAATTCTGGGCCTCGGAGTGTTCTCAACACATCGTCGTGCCGAGTGAGAACAACCGTGTAGTCATCGATGCGGTGAACCGGGTCGGCGGTGCGAAGCGCCTCATACCAAGGGTAGGGGTCGGCTCGAAATTCTGGGTGAAGAGGGTCCCAGACGGGAGGCGGAGCATCGGTTGTCATTGTTCTCCTGTGACAAAGGTGGGGATGAGAGGTCGAATGTCGTTCCACTCGTACTGTTCGTCTTCATATCCTCCCCAAACCACCCATTGGGCGCCATTCGTGCGCTCTTCGATCGCTCGCATCATCGTCCCTGCGACACGTTCTGCCGTGAGAAGTTCAACACCGAGTGCCTGCAGATTGACCTTTGCGTCGTCGGGCAAGATGGCGGTGTCGGCAAACCCGGGGCAAATCGCGCTGATATGGATATCAAGCGGTTCAGCGTGCTGATCGAGCGCGCTTGCAAGAGAACGAACAAACCCTACGACAGCATGCTTGGTGAGCCCGTAGACCGGATCGGGTGCAATTGGCACGAGGCCGGCAACCGATGCCGTCACGATGATGTCACCAAACCCGGTAGCGGTCATGTGCTCAAGAACTGCCTGAGTGCCAAATACAACACCGTCGATGTTTGCAGACATCACGGTGCGGTAGCGCTCCGTGTCGAGGCCTAACACGGGTAGAGCGCCTTCCGGGCGAATGTGGTGGGTAGCCACTCCAGCGTTCAAGATGGCAAGGTCGAATGGGCCAGCGTCAGCGATGAGTGCTGTCCATGCGGTTGCATCGCCGACATCGAGTCGCTCGGTGCGCAGGGCATCAGCGTTGGCCTCGTCAGTGAGTTGAGCGAGCCCGTCGGTATCGACATCGGTCGCCACAACCGTTGCGCCGCTTCGAAGAAGCTCGTGCGTGACTGCTTTGCCGAACCCGCTGGCGGCGCCGGTGACGACGGCCCGGCGGTTCTGTAGGTCAATGCTCATGCGTATCCGTCTTCTCCCCAATCTGGGTGCTCAAATGTTGCGAGCGCCTTCTTCATTCTTGCGACAACGCTCTCAACTACTTGGACTCGCGCCCACTGTTTCTGTTCACCAGAGATGACCGTCCACGGAGCAAGGGCGTGATCAGTTTTCGTAAACATGTCGTCAACTGCTGCTGTGTACTCGTCGGCGCGCTCTCGATTCCGCCAGTCTTCCTCGGTGAGTTTCCAGGCACGCATCGGGTCTTTCTTGCGTTTGTTGAAGCGCCGAAGTTGTTCCTCCGGACTGATGTGAAGCCAGAACTTGATGACTTCAACCCCTTCAAGCACAAGAGATCGTTCAAATTGCACGATCTCGTCATAGGCGCGTGTCCACTGCTCGTTGGAGGCGTAGCCCTGCACCCGTTCAACGAGCACTCGCCCGTACCAGCTTCGATCGAACACCGCGAACTCACCGAGTCCGGGAATATCTCGCCAGAACCGCCATAAGAAATGCCGGCGTTTTTCATCGAAAGTTGGCTTGGCATAACTGTGCACCGTGAAATGACGGGGGTCGAGGGGTTGTACGAGTCGACGAATCGCGCCGCCCTTGCCCCCAGCATCAGCCCCCTCCATGACGATGAGGAAGCCGGGGCCAAGCGACGAGTTCTTGACAAGCCCTGCCGAGGTAAGTCGCAGTTTCAACAGTTGTCGTTGCGCGGCTGCAAGCCGCTCGTCATACTCGGCGGCAGTTAACCGCGCCGATAGATCGCACTTGGCGAGCTGACTCATGCGGTCAGTTCGCTCCGAGGGAGGTGAGAACTGACGATATTGCATCAACCACTCGGTCAATCTGAGCGTCGGTAGTGACGAGTGGTGGGCAGAAGGTGCACGAATGATCGGCGATTGCACGCACGATGACGCCGTTAGTGAGGAGGTGGTCTCTGACCTCCATTGCGTTGATATCTGGGCGCATTCCTGCGGCCCACACAGCACCAACTCCGCGGACTTCTGCGATCTGGCCATCTGCCTGCATTGCGCAGAGACCAGCCGAAAGGCGTTCACCGATTCGGTTGGCGTGCGAGAGCAGATCTTCGCGCTCGATGATGTCAAGGTTGACCATCCCGGCGGCAGCAACAGAGGCGTGCCCCGAGTAGGTGTAGCCGGTCTTCAACACATAGTTCGGATCAGATTCGAGCGGGCCGGTCACGGCGGGCCCGACGATGACACCACCGAGTGGCTGGTATCCGGAGGTCACCGCTTTCGCAAATGTGATGATGTCGGGGGTGACTCCGTAATGGAAGGAGCCGAACCATTCTCCGAGACGTCCGAAGCCGGTAATGACCTCGTCGAAGATGAGGAGAGCACCGTGCTGGTCGCAGAGTTTCCGCAACGACTGCAGATAGCCCTCCTCAGCGGGCCAGACGCCGCCTGCGCCCTGAACCGGCTCGGAAAGCACAGCTGCGACTTCATGTGACCGCTCTGACATGAGGCTTGCGAGGGCTTCGATGTCGTCGCTAGGAACTTGCACGACCTCGGGTACGAGAGGCCCCCAGCCTTCCTTATTTGGTGGGAGGCCTTGGGCTGTGGTTCCTCCGTAGTTCGTTCCGTGATAGCCGCGCATTCGAGAGATGATGAGCGTGCGTTCCGGGTGACCGGCTTGAACATGAGCGAGGCGAGCCAACTTCATGGCGGTGTCAATCGATTCAGACCCTGAACCGCACAGGAAGACTCGAGCGTGATCAATGGGGCTCAGATCGGCAACCCGCTCCGTGATCGCCTCGGCCATCGGGTTTGTAAACGGGTCAAAGCACGAATATGTCTCAAGTTCTCGCATTTGAGACGCAACTGCATCTGCAATCTCACTTCGGCCGTGACCGACGTTGCAATACCAAAGACTCGCCATGGCGTCGATGTACTCATTGCCATCTCGGTCCCAGAGCACAGAACCCTCACCTCGCACGAGCTCAATAAACGTATCTCGGGCAGGTTTCGCGAACGGATGTAAGAACGCTCCAGTCATGTATGAAACCGTAGTCGCGGCGACCGAGTCGAATACCACGGCACGAATGTCGGGTCTCGTATCGGCCAGACTCGTCGTATGGCGTTGCGAACATCTGACGATCGATTGGCTGTAGTTTCCACCGAGAGTTGCGACGCTCATGATGTACCAAATCGGCATCCGGAGGCACCGGGGCGACTGGTGAGTGCGGTGGCTGGGGTCCGTTCATCGGTTCCAGCAGAGCGAATGCGAGCGATGACACCCCCACAGGCATCGCTCGATGACCTTGCATTGGCCCATGGCCGCTCGTACCTCGAAATGCTCATTGCGGATTCGCAGTCAGGAGGAAGCCAACTAGATGCCGATACCTACACCGTCAGAGGCTCATTCGACACGGCGAGGCGTGCCGCCGGCGCAGTGCTCGCCGCTGTTGACGAGGTTCACTCGGGTCGAGCGCAACGAGCATTCGCCCTCGTTCGCCCGCCTGGGCATCACGCGCTGGCCGATCGAGCGATGGGGTTCTGTCTGGTGAACAACGTTGCCGTTGCCGCGTCGAAACTGCGGAGCGAAGGGGAGCGTGTCGTCATTATCGATTGGGATGTCCATCACGGAAATGGAACTCAAGACATTTTTTATGAAGATCCTGAGGTGATGTATGTCTCGACGCATCAGGCTCCTCACTATCCGGGGACGGGTGCCATCGGCGAAACAGGCGACGGTGATGCCGTCGGAGCAAACATCAACATTCCTCTGAGCGCAGGTTCAGCGGGCGACATGTTGCGCGCCGCGTTCGATGATGTTGTTCTCCCAGCCATCACCGAGTTTTCGCCGTCACGGGTCTTGTTATCGGCAGGGTTTGACGCGCACCGAGATGACCCGCTTGCCGATTTGCAACTCACTTCCGCCGACTACGTCGATCTCACTCATCGTGTGCTGTCGATCTGCCCCGATGGCGAGCTTGTCGCAGTGCTAGAAGGTGGCTACGACTTTCAAGCACTCGCCCGTTCAGCTGGGGCGGTGGCAGCGGTACTCGCAGGAGTCGAACCAACAATTGAAGAGGGTGAAGAGGTGACGAGCGGCGATGTAGACGTGGCGCTTCTTTCTTCGGTGAACGAGGCGCGACGATGAGCGAGACCTATCGACGCAGTGGAGACGGCTTCATGTTGTGCTCCGATGGAAATGTGCGCTGGGGGGTGTTCGGCGCTGCTGGCGTGGTGTTTGTCTGCGATAGCGCTGAGGGCCGTCTCGCAATGGTTCAGCGGCGGTCAGCATTCGCCCATGAGGGTGGAACGTGGTCATGTGCAGGCGGAGCACTCGACGAGGGCGAGTCGCCCCTAGAGGGCGGGCTTCGTGAGGCATCTGAAGAAGTTGGGGCAGTGCCGCAGCAGTACGAAGTGCTCGGCGAGGTGCTGTTCGCTCCGGCAGTCGATTGGTCGTACACGACGTTTGTGGTGCGAGTTGAGGCGCCATTTGGTGCGTCGATCAATTTCGAGACCGATGATGTTGCCTGGCTCCCGCTCGACGATGTTGACCGCTTGCCGTTACATGCCGGGTTTGCGTCGGCATGGCCAGAGTTGAAAGAGATCGCTCGCCGCGCAGTGTGAACGGTGGCGACTCCGGTAGCCCCGGTTACCGTATCCGCCGTGTTGACTTCATCGCTTTGCGTTCTCGGTGATTACGCGTGGGACGTCCTCATCAGGACGAACTCAGAGTTGTTGCACGGGGGAGACACGTTTGGAGAGGTCGTGCTGCTTCCTGGCGGAACCGCAGCAAACGTTTCGGTGTGGGCTGCGCGTGCCGGCACCTCGGTGACGTTCATTGGAAAGATTGGGCGTGACCAAATGGGAATGCTCGCTCGGGAGGAACTGGTACGTGAGGGAGTGGAGCATCGGCTGATTGAGACCGATGCTCACGTCACGGGGTCAGTTGCAGTCTTTGTCGATCACACTGGTGAAAGGTCAATGGTGTCTGGCCACGGGGCTGACTTTTATCTACTGCCGTCTGAGTTGCCGAGGTCGTCGATTGCCTCGGCATCTCATCTGCATCTGACCGCATGGTCGTTCTTCACCGATCCGCCTCGATCTGCGGCTCGTGAGGCAGCGAGAATCGCAAAGAACTCAGGCGCAACAATCAGTTTTGACCCAGCTTCATTTCAGATGATTGGCGATATGGGTGTCGACACGTTCTTAGACGTCTCGACCGATATTGGCGTCGATGTGTTCTTTCCGAATAAGGAAGAAGCCGCAGTACTGACGGGGTCATCTGAGCCGGAAGCTGCAGCTAAACGACTTTCGCGCCTTTTTGACGGTGCGCTCATCGTGCTGAAGCTCGACGCCGATGGTGCACTCATTTGCGAGAACGGTTCAGTGCACCGAGTTCCACCAACATCAAACCGCTTGGTTGATGCCACAGGGGCAGGCGATTCTTTCGCAGGTGCATTCTTGTCACGGTGGCTAAAGGGTTGCGACGCAGTTGAGGCGGCCGGGTTCGCAGTTGGCGTTGCCGAGTGGGTGATTGAGCATCCGGGTGCACGACCGACTCCTGATGCTGCGCTGTCGGCCGTGCTTGCCCGCTCGTAGAGGCACTCCCTAACCCTAACCCCTCAAATTTTTCCCGCTAATTCGCCAAGCACTCGCGCATTTGTGTAAAGGTGGAGGAGTTGACTCAGCCCTACAGGAGGACTCTATGAACGAAGTCACGATGACAGGCGACTATTACACGCTTGTTTATAACGCCCTTTCATTCGGCACCGCAGTCATGTTCGGTGCCTTTGTGTACTTCCTCACGCAAATCAAGAGCGTGAAGAAGGAGTACCGCTCAGGTGTAGCCGTTTCGGCGGTCGTGGTCGGTATTGCGGGTTACCACTATTACCGAATCTGGTCAGATTTCGGTGACAAGACGATGAACGAGGGTTATCGCTACGCGGACTGGTTGATCACCGTTCCGCTGCTGGTGATCGAACTGCTCATCGTGCTGGGTGTCTCGAACGAGGTTCGAAAAGGACTCATGTGGAAGCTGGTCCCTGCAACGGTTCTCATGATCGGACTCGGATACCCGGGAGAAACCTCAGCCGACAATGGCACGAAGTGGCTCTTCTGGGTGCTTGCCATGATCCCATTCGTTTACATCTTGTGGGTGCTTTATGGCCAGCTCCAAGCAGCATCAAGCCGTGAATCAGGAGCGGTTGCAGGTGCCATTAAGAACGCGACATATGTTCTTTTGTTGACCTGGCTTGTCTACCCGATCGCATACCTCTTCCCAGTGTTCGATGCGAGTTCAGAAGGCCTCGAGGTGCTTCGACAGGTTGGCTACACATTTGCCGACATCACTGCGAAGGCACTCTATGGTTTGATGATCCTTGGCATTGCGAAGGCACGTTCCGCAGATTAGTCATAATCACCTCGTCGCCTTGGCGACAAAGATGTGAAAACTGTAAAGAGCCCGGGCCTCGGCCCGGGCTCTTTCGATTGGAGCGGGTGACGGGAATCGAACCCGTATCATCAGCTTGGAAGGCTGAGGTTCTAGCCGTTGAACTACACCCGCAGAGGCGCAAAGACTATCCCGGACTTCGCCGAGAACCGCACAGTGAGTGCTTTCCTGTGGTCGTCGAACATGAGAAACTCTCGTGATGGCGAGATTTGTTGTGGCTCATGGAGCGTGGTCAGCGGGCTGGGCGTGGAAAAAGATGCATCCTCTGTGTGCGGCGGCGGGTCACGAACTTTTCACCCCAACGTGGACAGGAATTGGCGAGCGGCGTCACCTCGTGGGTGAGCATGTCAATCTTTCAACGCATATCGCCGACCTTGTCCAGCACATGGAGGTCGAAGACCATTCCGATGTGGTGCTGGTGGCGCACAGTTACGGGGGGATGGTTGCAACCGGCGCGATGGCGACGATTGAGCACCGGGTACGTCAAATCATCTATCTCGACGCATTTGTTCCAGAACGTCATCAGTCGATGCTTGATACGACCGATGTCGCTGGGCGCGAAGCACTGTTGTCACGGGTTGCTGAAAGTGGCTCCACTCAGTGGCTCGTGCCATCGAATCCGATGCCAGCAGACACTGATGCAGCTGATCTGGAGTGGATTGCGCCCCGAAGGGTTGAGCAACCACTCGGAACGTTTACCGAGCCGTGTCCGTTCGGCGGCTCTGAGATCAGCGTGCCAAAGGCATATATCTATTGCCTGCGTTCTGGCCCTGGTGACATGTTCAGACCGTTCGCCGAGAGGGCAAAAGCATCTGACGATTGGGTCTATCGAGAGATTGACGCAAGTCATAGCCCGAACATCACCGCCCCAGCCCAACTGCTGGAGTTGCTTGAAGAGTTGCGTGTGTGAGGAGGGCGGCGAGGTGTCGCGCAGCGGTCACTCCGCAGAAGGTGGCGGTCTGTCTCTTCAAGAGGTCACACGTCGGGTTCAGAAACTCATTGCGGTTGCTGAGCGCACAACTCACCCCGATGAATCAGATGCGTTCTCCCGTAAAGCTGCGGAGCTGATTGCTCGGTATCGCCTGAGCGCGGAGGCGCTCCGCCCGCGTCAACCCGACGAATATGTCATTCACGAGTTGGTCCTCGGACGCGGGGCGTACGTTCGAGCCCGATTTTCTCTGCTGTCGGGGGTTGCTGACGCGATGGGATGCCTCGCCACATTTCTCGCCGGACCGAATGGCACCACAGCTCAGATCAGCGGACCGCTACGTGAGGTGGAGGCGGTCGAGGTGTTGTTCAACTCTCTTCATCAGCAGATGGCGACACAGGCATCGAAGCAGCGTTGCGCAACCAGCGCTGCGACCCAGCGGTTTCGCCGTGCCTTTATGTTTGGCTTTGCAGAACGGGTAGGCGAACTGCTGCGCGACGCACATTCGGTTGCTACCTCCGAGCAAGAAGATGCTCAGTCACTGCTCCCGACCTTGTTCGAACAACGTGAACGGGTGCATCGGTTCGCTGCCGAGCAGTTGGGCCCAATCCGAGCGGCAGCTGCTCCAGCACCCGTGGTTGCAAACGGTGCATCCGCCGGACGTCAGGCGGCTGCCGATGCCGACATCGGGAGAATTCGTGTTTCGAGCCAATATGCGATCGGTCAAGGATCGTGACCGCTGATATCGGGCGTGAGGATGTTTACGCTGCTGAACTTGCTGCGTTTGGAGGAACCCTTGCCGATTGCGAGGTTGGCTTTGATGAGTTGCTGTGGATTCGAAATGCGATCCGCGCATCGCCCTGGTGGCCTGCGGGCGACATCGATGTAGAGCAGGCCCGGTCAGATGCGAGATCCTCGACGACACGCGAGGGAGATGATGGGCGGGCCCGCATTCGTATAGCCGCAACGCAATGCACCCCGCTGACGCTCGCTCACGAGGTCGCTCACGTACTCGCAGGCGTTGATGCGGGCCATGGGCCGAGGTATCGGAGGGCTGAGCTCGATCTGGTTTTCGCCATGTTTGGTTCGACAGAAATGCAATGGCTGCTCGACGCATTCGAGGCCATGAACCTAGAGGTTGCAGACCGCAGTTGGCCTTCGCCGACTGGAGGTCCTCTGCGGCGGCTGATCGATCTTGCGTGAGTCGGGAAGGCGGGATTCGAACCCGCGACCCCCTGCTCCCAAAGCAGGTGCGCTAGCCAAGCTGCGCCACTTCCCGTGCGCAAAAGCGTACCTGCCAAACCGTTACGCTCATCCGCTGATGATGAATTCCTTACGACGTCGGGTCACGGTGTCTGTGATGTGCGGAAGTTCATGGGTATTGGCCGCGGGGTGTGCAGCACCAGCCTCACTCGAATCAGAGAGCGAGCAGTCCCTCGTGGCTTCGACAACCGCCGAGGAAACGACGACCACGGCTGCTGCTGAAGTACCGGCCAGCACCGCAGTAGTTGCCTCGGCGGCCCCCTCATCGTCATCGACGACAACATCGACCGTCGCAGGTCCGCCTGATGATGGTGTTCGCTCTGATGAGCGCCGTCTCGTCGAGTTGTTTTCAGTCACTCACAGCGATCTCAAACCGAAAAGCGTTGTCATCGGGCCGGGTGGGCTCGTCTTCACGCAGAACATGATGTATCGGCACAACATCTTGGTGTTTGACGGCGAGGGTGACGTCGTTGCGAAAATTGATGACTCGGTTGATCTCAAAGATTATGGATTGAGCGATGAATCTATGCAGGTTGCCGGCGCCCCGGTCGAGGCGGCGGTTTCGCCTGACGGGCGCCACTTGTGGGTGAGCAATTACAAGATGTATGGCGACGAGTACCGCTCAGATGCCGACGACGGGTGTGATCGTGGAGATTGGGAAGACAGTTACGTGTATCGCATCGACCTCGAACGTTTTGAGATCGACGGGGTGGTCCCCACAGGAGCAGTGCCAAAGTTCTTGCAGGTCTCACCAGACGGCCAGCGTCTCGTCGTGGCTAATTGGTGCGGCTTTGACGTTTCGGTAATCGATACCGAAACACTGACCGAGATCGGAAGGGTTGATCTGGGCCGTCACCCTCGAGGAGTCGCAATCAGCGGCGATTCCTCGCAGGCCTATGTAACGGTGATGGGAGCTGAGCGCATCGATCTCATCGACCTTGAAACGCTGACGGTGGTTTCGTCGCTTGCGAGTTCGGGCATCACCCCGCGCCACATTGTGTTGTCTTCCGACGATGCAACCCTGTTTTCGTCTAATCACCTGATGGACACTGTCCGCATGATCGATGTGAAGGCCGACACTCTCATCGGCACGGTTCGGACGGGCACCCAGACGAGGAGCCTTGCACTCGCAGATGATGAAGCGAGTTTGTATGTGGTCAATTATCTCGACGGAACGATCTCGAAGGTGAAGACCGCCGACATGTCGATAGTGCAGACAATTGATGTTGGTGGACGCCCAATTGGAATTGCCTACGACGCACTTACGAGGCGTCTCTGGGTGGCCGACTACGACGGACGCCTCATCGTCTTCGAAGACCGAGCGGTAATCGACAACTAGCGGGTGATCGACCGAGCGGTAATCGACAACTAGCGGGTGATCGACCGAGCGTCAGGAGCGGCGTTTGGCAGCTCGACGAGCAGCACGCCCAATTGGTGCGATATGTCGATGATCGAGGTCACCGATTTCGATGCCATTGTCGAACAGCACGCGGTACCGCTGCCAGTTAAAACCGTTTGCGAGCAAGATGTGACCCTCTGTTCCATCGGGCACCACTCCAATCGCAGGGCGATCGATTTCACCCGTTGCGCGGACGCGGTCCCCAAGCTTCAGATCGATCTGATCGGCATGTGGCTGAGATAACGAGTGAGGCTTCCAAATCGGCACATCTCTATTCTGCACCAAATGGGGGGTGTTCCGCACGTTCCACCGGGCATGGGGGCACAACCACCGGTACACTCCTCCGCCTGTGAAGAGTTCTGTAGAGACCCTTGAGGGCAACAAAGTAAAGGTCTACGTCGAGATTGACGAGACAGAGTTTGAGACCGATATCGAGTCGGCCTTCCACGCCATTGCGCGTGAAGTAAAGCTTCCTGGTTTCCGAAACGGAAAGGCGCCAAGGAAATTGCTGGAGGCCCGCATCGGCTTAGGGCCAGCACGCGAACAGGCGTTGCGAGATTCGATTCCTTCGTATCTCACGAAGGCTGTGCAAGAGCATGATGTCGATCTCATCGCAACCCCTTCTATTGAAATCACCAGTGGTGAAGAAGCGGGCGCAGTCGAATTTGAGGCTGAATGTGAAGTCCGGCCAGAGATCACGGTGCCCGGCTACGGCGGGCTTCGCGTCGAAATCGACCCGATCGACATCGACGATGAGGCCTTTGATGCAGCCGTTGCCGACCAGCTGAAAGGTCACGGCACGCTCGAAGATGTTGATCGCGCCGCAGAGTCAGGTGACTACGTGACGCTCGACATGACTGCTACCCGTGATGGCGAGGAGCTCGCCGGGCTCAATATTGAAGACTGGTCGTATGAGATCGGCCAAGGCTGGGTTACCGAAGATTTTGACGACAAGCTCGTTGGCGCCAAGGTCGGCGAAGAGTTGTCGTTCTCTGGCATTCCCAAGGGAACCGAAGAAGAAGCCGACTTCACCGTGAAGTTGTCGGCGGTGAAGAGTCTCGCCCTGCCCGATGTCGACGACGCCTGGGTGGAAGAAAACATCGGCGAGTACACCGATGTTGCGAGTTGGCATGAGGCCATCAAAGAGCAGCTCTCTGAATCAAAACTCAACGCAGTTCGACAGACGCTTGGGCAAAAAGTCACCGACGCCCTGGTGGAGCTCGTCGACATCGATGCGCCTGAGTCGATGGTCGAACAAGAATTGCAAGGACGTCTTCAAAATCTTGTCCGCCAGTTTGAGGCACAGGGTATGGATCTCGGAGCGTGGCTGTCGGCGACTGGGCAGTCGACCGAGGACCTCATCGCCAACTTCCGTGAGCAAGCAGAAAGTTCGGTCAAGGCAGACCTTGCGTTGCGCGCAATTGCGGTCGCGGAGAACATCGCAGTCGACGGTGAAGATCTTGAGCTCGAATACACCCGCCTTGCAATGCAATTCAGCGACTCATCTGACAACGTCCGACGTGCGTACGAGCAGAACGGGGCCGTTGGAGAACTGACCGCTTCGGTAAAGAAGTCGAAGGCATTTGACTGGCTGCTGCACAACATCGAATTTGTCGACTCAAATGGCGCGCAAATAGATGGCGACACAGTTCTAGGTCACGACCATGATCAAGACCATGATGGAGAGAACGAAGAGGACGAAGGAGAAGATGCATGAACCTCGAGGCAACGAACTATCTGGTCCCGAACGTCGTCGAACAGACGAGTAAAGGTGAGAGGGCCTATGACCTCTACAGCCGCTTGCTGAAAGACAACATCATTTTTTTGCAGACGCCGGTAGACGATCAGATTGCGTCACTGATCTGCGCGCAACTCATTCACCTCGAATCGGAAAATCCTGACAAGGACATCAACATCTACATCAACTCTCCCGGCGGAGATATCACCGCTCTGTTTGCGATCTACGACACGATGCAGTTCATTCGAAATGAGATTGCGACGATCTGCCTTGGTCAGGCGGCGTCAGCAGCTGCAGTGTTGCTTGCGGCGGGCACGAAGGGCAAGCGCCTTGCCCTTCCTCACAGCCGGGTGCTGCTGCATCAACCATTCGGTCAAGTCGGTTACGGGCAGGTCACTGACTTGGAGTTGGCGGCGAAAGAAATTCTTCGTATGCGAGATCTCCTCGAAGAAATTCTCGCGAATCACACCGGTCAGTCCCGGGAAAGAATCCATGCCGATACAGACCGAGATTACGTAATGGAAGCCTCTGAGGCCCTCGAATATGGCATCATCGATCAAGTGATTTCTTCTCGTTCGGTCGTCGACCGTGCGGGTGCAATACGCTGAGGGTGACCTCAGCGCACAAAAAGCGCTTGAGGAGGTGGAGCAATGGCAAAATTCGGCGACAGCGGGGAACTGCTGAAATGTTCATTCTGCGGCAAGTCGCAGAAGCAAGTGAAGAAACTCATCGCTGGTCCAGGTGTGTACATCTGCGACGAATGCATCGACCTGTGCAACGAAATCATCGAAGAGGAACTCAGCGAATCCACCGAGATTTCCTTCGACAACCTTCCA
>CBFHYI010000011.1:0-43584 GCA_965660025.1 uncultured Ilumatobacteraceae bacterium
ACAGGCTCTGGTGCGGCTTGGGAGAACATGGCTCCCGTGATATCGAGACGTGTTGAAGGCCCCGCGGCTGATCGCATTTCAAAGTTCTCGACGAAAAGAGCTGCAACTAATTCCATATTGTTCAGGGTACCGACGCGTCAGAACTAGCCGTCACATCCAGCGCAAAGGAATCTTCACGACTATGCGCCATGAATCTGCCATATCAACCGGCCCAAAATGTCGCGAATCTTGGCCCTCTGAAGAATTGTCGGCGAGCAACATCCATCGAGCCTGGTCAATCTGATCGCCGAGGCGCTTGACAATCCAAAATCCAGGGCGCTCAGGGTGTTCGACTACCCGCAATTGATTGCGATGTAATCTTCGTGACCGGATGGCGATGAGCCCCTGACCTGGTTGCAACGTGGGCTCCATTGAACGGTCCTCAACAACAAACCGCTTTAGCGGGGCGATCTTTCGCCGTCGGGGATGCGTCGCCATGGCGCGAAGGCTAGTCTCGAAGATGTCAACGGCATCAATAACGGTGCATACCAGACCCTCCAAGGAGACCAACATGCTCGGACGACTGTTCGCCTCGGCCACACCGGCCCACGCTCACTGCGACCTATATTGCGGTGTGTACGACCCGGCTCAGGCCAAGATCGAGGCACTCTCGGTCGTGAAGACCGCTCAGAAATACCACGAATCAGACGACGCCGTGTTCCAGGACCGGTGCATCTTCATCAAAGAGCAGCGTGCCGAAGAGTGCAAGCACCACCTCATGGTGCTCTGGGCCGACTTCTTCGCACCCGCCCACTTTGACGAGTTCCCTCAGTTGCACGACCTGTTCTGGAAGGCTGTTCATCAAGCGGGTGAGGCAAAGAAGTCAATGGACCCTGCAGTTGGCGAGCAGCTCGTGTCGTACATCGACGAGATTGCCGACATTTTCTGGAAGACCGATAAGGGTCAGCAGATGGGTGTGTACCCACCAGCGTGATTCCAAACGTTTTCAACGTTGAATTGATTTTGGGTGCTTGGCTTCATCGCCAAGCACCCTTTTTCTTTTATCTTGCTGGTGGTGAAAGTGGAGTCAGATCCGTCTTCAAAGGTGCATGACGGCAAGATTTGCGGTCGTCAGACCCCAGAGGTAAGTGAAGAACGAGGTGTCGTCAGGTTGGGGAGGTCGATGTCCGAGAGCCGCTCACCAGTTTCAGTTCATCGAGACGCACACGAGCCAGTCGTAGCCACGTCATCGGTTTGATCAAGAACCATCCGAGGTCTATTTCGTACCAACGATGTGCAAGTTTGGCCGATGTTGGCGCAGCATGATGATTGTTATGAAATCCCTCACCAGCGGTGAGCAACGCCAGCCATTGAAGATTCGTTGCTGAATTGTCATACGGTCGGCGACCGAAGTGATGCCCGATCGCATTCACCGCTGAATTCGCAGCAATGTAGTAGTTGAGATGCACCACCGCAGCAACCACTGCGATAAGCGGGCCGAATAACAGCATGAGAATGCCAATGCCAGTGCCGAGACCGAGCAGAGCGTGGTCAAACAGCACTCTGTCGAGGCGATCGGCCTGTAGATCTTTCGCAAAACGTTCGGTGTTTGCAACATCTCTTGCTGCTCGCCGATACATCGTATAATTACGAACTTGAACCTTCCACCAACCGTGAATCACCGGTGAGTGAGGGTCTTCAACCGTGTCGGTGTGCGCATGATGCTTACGGTGAACGGCCACCCACTGTCGTGGTCGAATTCCTGTGGTGAGCCAGAGCGCAAGACGGAATGCCCCCCGTGCCGGTCGGCTAAAGGTGAGGGCCCGATGTGACAACCCTCGATGGAGATACACCGTTGTTGCCAAGTTGGCCGCAGTGGTAATCGCGACACCGATAACACCGGCAATAACGAGGCTGAAGTACCAAGCAACGTCAAATGTGATCACGTCATCGACGATAGCAAACAAGTCCAAAGCATTCTCTGAACGAGCGTTGGGCCATCTGCTACTTACGCGTGGAACGCTCCGCTGACTAGCGTAGGAGCCATGGCAGACCCCTCGAACTCGCCGATCACCACGAGCACCCTCTCAGAAGCAGCCTCAAAAGATCTCGTCGAGCGATATGGCGTACCTCTCGCTGCGGAACACATCGTTTCAGATGCCGAATCGGCTGTTGCCGCAGCCGCACAGATCGGTGGGGCAGTTGCCGTCAAGTTGAATGGTGACAACATCGCTCACAAGACCGAACGCGGTTTGGTGCGCCTCTCGCTGGCCGACGAGTCCGCAGTGCGCTCAGCTGCGGAAGAGCTGCTGGCTGCAGCTCGCCCTGAGGATGGCGATGTGTCACTACTCGTCGCCCCGATGGTGTCGGGAGAGCGCGAATTCATTGTTGGAATGATTCGAGATCCCCAGTTCGGGCCGATGGTGATGCTCGGCGTCGGCGGTGTGCTCGCCGAAGCGATTGCTGATGTTGCGTTTCGTCCTGCACCGGTCGATGAGGTCACCGCCCAAGAGCAAATCGACAGCCTCACGATGAGTGATCTTCTCAGTGAGTTCCGTGGACAGGCCGCCGTTGACCGACAACTACTGCTCGACACCCTCGTCGGACTCGGCAAACTTGCCGAGGAACACCCAGAAGTGATGAGCGTCGACATCAACCCGCTCATTATCGATCGCTCGGGACGACCCGTTGCAGTAGATGCCTTGGTTGAAGTAGTCGAAGCCCTCGACCATGACACATCAACTACCTCTAGACCTCAACCTTCAGATGACCACTTTCGGGCACTATTCGAGCCAAGCGGTGTCGTCGTCACCGGCGCATCCAGCCACCCGGGCAAGTTCGGCTTCGTCGCATTACATAACCTGCTCGCTGGCGGATACTCGGGAAATGTCTTCGCGACAAACCGCTCGGGTGAGGAAGTGCTGGGCATACAGACGATCAGCGATGTCGCAGAAATACCTGATGGTGCAGCTGACCTCATGTTCGTGTGTACCCCAGCCTCCGCCAACCTGCAACTCCTCGAAGACGCGGCACAACGGGGTGTCAAAGCTGCGTTCCTCACCTCAGCTGGCTACGGCGAAGCCGGAGAAGAAGGACGAGTTGCCGAAGCCGAGCTCGTGGCGACCGCTGACCGACTCGGAATATTGCTTGCAGGCCCAAACGGCCAAGGAGTTGTCTCAACCCCGGCGTCGCTCTGTGCACAGATCGTTGCGCCATATCCTCCAACGGGCGGCATCGGTGTTGCTTCGCAGTCAGGAAACTTTGTGTCGAGCTTCCTCAACCTCTCACGATCAACTGGAGTCGGGGTGAGTCGAGCGGTCTCGGCGGGAAATGCGGCGGCCGTGTCTGTTGCCGACTATCTCGACTTTTACTCCCGCGACGAACAAACGGCCGTATCGCTCGCATACATCGAGGGCATCACTGACGGCCGTGGCCTGATGGAACGACTCGCTGGAGCAGCACGCCACAAGCCATTGGTCGTGCTAAAGGGAGGAGCGACGGCAGGCGGAGCACGCGCAGCTGCAAGCCACACCGGAGCTCTGGCCGCTGATGACCGTATTTTCGATGGTGCCTGTCAAGCGGCTGGTGTCACTCGAGTGCACTCGGTAGAAGAAGCGTTTGACGTAGCTGCAACATTTGCGACGCAACCATTGCCCAAAGGCCCGAACGTGGTGATTCTCACAACTGCCGGCGGATGGGGAGTTGTGACCTCCGATGCCGTCACGCGTGATAACGATCTGACGCTCATGCAACTTCCTGAGGAGTTGCTGGCTCAAATCGATGAGCACCTCCCGCCTCGCTGGAGCAGAAATAATCCCGTCGACTGTGCAGGTGGCGAAACAAGAGACACAATTCCGACAGTGATGAGCCTGATCGCACACCATCCAGATGTGCATTCAGTGATCTACCTCGGAGTTGGAATTCAGTCGAACCAAGCACGTGAAATGCAGACAGGGCGGTTTTACCCAGATCACGGCCTCGAACGCATCGTTGAGTACCACGAGCGACAAGACCGCCGATTCGCAGAGGCAGCAGCGCAACTCAGCACCGAAACCGGCAAGCCAATTTTGGTGGCGACAGAACTTGCTGTGGCCGACCCGAATAATGCTGGGCCGGCCGCAGTGCGTGAGTCGAAACGGCTGTGCTACGCAACCGGTGACCGTGCAGTGGTGGCTCTTGGCCATATGTGGCGTTACGCGCGATTCCAGGACCGTCGCAGGTCGTGACCACACCCAAGCGCGGGCGGCTTCACCCAGTGGTGGTGTTGGCGCTCATCGCGCTGTTGCCGGTGGTGATGTTGGTCGGGCTGCGGTCACTCCTGCCAGAGGAGAGTGTGGCAACCCCAGTTGATCTCACTCCATCAGCATCGGTTGAGTCTTATGAAATTGCCTCCCGAAATGTGATGTCGTTTCGCCGTTCTGCGCCCGAGCTCTCTGGACGTTCAAATCGCACCGAATTGATCACGGCCCTTCAATCAGTGACATCACAAATGGCTCCAACTTCGTGTCTGTCAATGTCGGTCGATGGTGTGCCCTTGGCTCTGTCAGCTGACACAGCTGCGATACCGGCAAGCACAGTAAAAATCCTCGTCGCTTCGGCTGCGATCAACGTGCTGGGAGCCGACTACACCTTCACCACCCGGGTGGTCGGTTCAGCACCGGTCGATGGTGTGGTGAACGGAGACATCGTTCTTATTGGCGGAGGTGACCCGTTGCTCAGCGGCGACTGGTACCCGAACTCAAACCTTGATAGGTATCCGGTATTTGGCCACACCTCACTCGATGAACTCGTAACGTCGCTATCGGCAAATGGCGTCACGAGTATTGCCGGCCGGGTTCTCGGTGACGGAAGCCGCTATGACGACGAGTGGTATTACGACGAGTGGGGCGCAGGTGTTGCTGGCATCGAAGCGGGGCCGATCGATGCTCTCATGGCAAATGACGCTCGCGTCGAAGGCGACGATTACCGCGCGTCTGACCCTGCCGCAGGCGCGGCCCGGGAATTTATTCAACGGCTTAATTCTGCAGGTATTCAGGTGTCAGGTGGCAGTGGGGTTGGAACACCATCCCCTGATGCAATTGAGTTGGCCACGGTGACGTCGTCGCCTCTTTCGGCAGTGATTACAGAGATGCTCCAGAATTCAGACAACAACACGGCTGAGATGTTGGTGAAAGAGATCGGTTTGCAGAGCAACGGCAACGGAAGCCGCCAAGACGGTCTCGCAGCAATTCAAGACTCGTTGTCCTCTCAAGGCGTCGATCTCACCGATCTGCAATTGGTTGATGGGAGTGGGCTCTCGAATACCGCCAAGTTGCGGTGCCAGACCCTCGTCGACACACTCACCGCTTCCGACAGCGCTGTTATTGATGGTCTTGCCGTGGCAGGCGTGTCAGGAACGTTGAGCTCGATTTTCACTGAAGGTCCAATGGCCGGGGCGCTCAAAGCGAAAACAGGAACGCTGGGAAATCTTCCATATGACCAAGATCCACCGGCAGTAAAGGCGCTGGCGGGAGAGTATGTCGCACGCGGTGGAGAGACGCTGTCGTTCGCTCTTGTCTTGAACCAGTCAATGGTCAACGACCAAGCGAATTATCGACCGATATGGGACGCCCTGGCATCGACGATGGCGCAGTATCCGACTGGGCCGACAGCAAGCGAGATGTCGCCGTGAAGGCAACGACCGGACGAGTTTTCGTCATCGCGATCGTGCCGATGCTGATAGTGACAGGATTCTGGAACTGGACACGCGACCAAGTGCGCTCAGAACCTGTGAATACCGTCCCACATCAGCAGAGTTCATCTGAGGTCCAGATGTCACCGGTTGGTGTCTCTTCATTTCGGCGAGTCTCTCCCGCAATTGTCGCCTGGGAGGAACGTCGATCACAGGCGGCCGATCTCGCTGCTGCAGTCAGCGGGCTCGGTGAAGATGAGTGTGTCCTCATCAAAGATCAGGGAGTCGAACTCGTTTCAGTCACCAAACGCCGTCAATTCAGTGAAACGGGACGAAGATTTGCGGCGGTCGTCACCTCGCTGCAACTCTTGGGGACCGACTTCGCGTTCCCGACGGTCATCGCCGGAAACGAACCAGTTGACGGAGTGATTACCGGGAACCTTTTTGTTGTCGGTGGCGGAGACCCGTCGGTGGCAAGCGACTCGCTGTCGTTCTTTTTCGACGACTCCCTATGGGGTTACACCTCACTTGACGTGCTCGTGAATGCACTTGCGGCCAGCGGGGTGACACGAATTACCGGTGACGTGATCGGTGATGGAAGCATCTTTATGGAAGAGCAATTGGCCCCAGGGGAGGTCCCTACATGGTCAGGACTCATCGTCGATGACGGGCGAATCTTCTCCAGTGCGCAAAATCGTGGCATTAACTCAGCTCAGACAGGCGCAAAAACCATGCTTGACCTGCTGCGTGCATCGGGTATCACCGTTGACGGAACGTCAGCAACTGGCATTGCTTCGGAAGACCTCGTTCCGCTCGCAGTGGTGAACAGCGCCTCGCTGAGAACGATGTCGCAGACCCTCCTTCGCAACAACTTGACCGATCCGGTGTGGGCGTCAACATTTGGCAATCTCGAAAGCCAAATTGCCGTGCACCTTGGTGGCCAAGGCTTCCCTCAGCAGGGCCGACGCGAGATGGTTCTCACGCAAAATGCTGCGCTTGGGACAGAGATGCAGTCCACCGATTCTGGCATTGAGCTTGCGTGTCTTGATCTCAACGCACTGCTCGGAGCACTGGAGGCTGAATATCCCGAACTAATGGGTGACATCCAGGTTGGTGGCGTCGACGCAACGGGAGTGTTGATCTCTGCGGGAACCGATTCGTTGCTCGCCGGTCGAACATCAGTTGGCGTTACCTTTGCGGCAATGGGAAACGAGGCATCAATTGAAACAGCGATAACTGACGTCTTTGATGTGATTGACCGCTTTTCTATTGAGCGTGACCCGCTCGCATTTAGCCCGGAGGTAGCCCTCGATGAACTCTGACAACGAGCCGTACACCTCCGCAATGTTTCCTCTGTCTGCAGTGGTCTTTCCGAGCACCGCATTACCGATGAGGATCTTCGAGCCCCGTTACCAACAGCTGATGTCAGATTTGCTGTCGGGTGATGAGGAACTGCAGTTTGCAATTTCACCGATTGTTCGTGGTCGGGAAGTTGGAGGAGGTGACGAGCGTCTGGAAGTTGCAACGATGTGCAAACTCGCCCAAGTAATGGTGCAGCCCACCGGTGAGTACACCTTTCTGGCCCTTGGCCAACGGAGAGTTCGAATCATCGAATGGCTTGAGGACGACCCCTACCCGCAGGCCGTCGTGATCGACGCAACTGAAAATGATGAATTACCGGCACTTTCCGACATCGCCCATGAAATCAACCGCGTCGAAAAGGTTCTTATCCAACTTGGTGCGGAGGTTCCCGACCACCTGCCGCTCGTAGACGGCGATGAGCGTCTGGCTGCATTCCGCCTCGCAGGAATGGTGCCGATTTCCGACCTCGATCGTCAAGCAATCCTGTTGTCAGACGATCCCTCTGATCGGCTACGCCGATTTTCGCAAGCACTTGATGATCTCGAGGCTGTTCTGAAATTCAGAGAAGCGTGATAGGAATAGCAAGGTGAAGTTCAAGCGCTCTACAGGTGAACCGCAAAAGAAGCGGTCTCGACCAGCATCAATCGATGCGGTCATTGACGCGCTGACGTCCTACGTGAAGGGTCAGCTTGTCCGCCCGCTCTCAGGTGCCGGCAGATGGCTACTCTTCGGCATCGTCGGTGGTGTGTTGGTTGGAGCGGGAGTGGTATTCGTGCTTCTTGGGGTGCTGCGCTTACTGCAAACCGAACTTTCCGGAATTTCAGCGGTCGATTCTCGACTTTCGTGGCTCCCGTACCTCATCGTGTTCGTCATTGGAGTCGGAGTGCTCACCGTCACGTTGCAACGAATTAGCCGAACTGAATTGTTTTCCGATCGTGAACAAGAGAGGGTGTCGAAATGAATGATGATGCCGAGGCACCCGGGTCACGGGATGACCTCCAATCAACGCTCGAATCGTTCCAACAGACCCTTCGGGGTCAGATTGACGACCGTCGCCAGACCATCGTGACCGTCGGCGTTGTTGTTGCTGTTGGGATGGCTGCCGTTGCATACCTGCTCGGTCGTCGATCGGGTCGACGGAAATCTGCGATTATCGACATTCGTCGACTCTGATTTCGATGAGCAGACGGCAGCAAATGGTCGAACGGACGGTTTCTACGGCGTTTCGGCGCGGAATCTGGGGAGGGAGCTCGGCGTACCGGGCTCTGGCTATCGGTATTCTCGCGATGCGCGGTATGCGCAAACTTGTGCGACGTGAACCGGAAGTGGTGCGCAGGGTAAAGATCCGGCCAGGATCGGCGATGTCGCTTGCAGTTCGTCGCGGTGGTCGTCGTTGATTGTTCGTCTCCGTCAACCCTCCCGAGAGGTTGAAGTTCGAGGCGGGCGGCCAGCCCGAGCGGTTCTCATCGAGCTCGGTTTCGCTCCTGAGAGCTACATCGTCATCTGTAATGGCACGTTGGTGCCTTCAGACACCGTTCTTCACGAATCAGACAGTGTTGAACTTCGTCCAGTGATTTCAGGGGGCTAGCGATGTCGAAATGTCGCTCGTGCGGTGAGGCAGCCGTTATTGACCTTCCTCGTCACAACGCCAATTTCTGCTCTGAGCATTTCCTTCAACTGTGCCGACGTCAACTGTCGAAGGCGATCAACGATTTCGAGATGTTCACGACAAATGATCGGATTCTTGTCGCAGTGTCGGGAGGCAAGGATTCTCTTGCTCTCTGGGACATGCTCATTGACGCTGGCTATCAAGCTGACGGCTTATACATCGGTCTCGGCATTGGTGACTACAGCTCCGAAAGCGGTGCAATCACCCGTCGTTTTGCCCAGGAACGCGGCTTGAAACTGCTGGAAGTCGATATCCGCAACGAACATGGATTTGATATTCCCACTGCAGCGGGCGTCACCGGCCGAAGCCCTTGTTCTGCGTGTGGACTCTCAAAGCGACACATATTCGATGATGTTGCGCAACGCAAGGGCTATGACGTGTTGGCAACAGGCCACAACCTTGATGACGAGGCAGCGGTTCTTTTCGGAAACACACTGAGGTGGGACGTCGAGTATCTCAGGCGTCAGGCTCCGGTTCTTCGAGCCGGTAATGGTTTCGGAAAGAAAGTGAAACCGCTCGTGCGACTCACCGAACGTGAAATGGCGGCCTGGTGCGTTGTACGAGGCATTGACTATGTGGTCGAGGAATGTCCAATGGCGGTTGGCAACAAGCACCTTTCATATAAAGACGCCCTCAATGTTCTCGATAGCACCTCTCCCGGGACGAAGGCATCGTTCTATCTTGGTTTTCTTGACCGCATGAGACCGCTGCTCGAACACAGTGCGTCGATCACTGCCCCAGGTTCATGCCCACGTTGTGGCGCACCGTCTGCAACAACTGACGAGGCCTGCGCATTCTGTCGGCTTGTCGAGACGACATCGGGTCATGAGCAGATACCAGTCAGAATGGTGCTCAACAAAAAAGCACGCAAACTCTTTGACGCGCAATGGGGGAGCCAGCATGGTGACTAACCACACATTTGCCTACGGCGAGCGGGTACTGCTGCTCGACAAAAAGCGGCGCCGGTACTTGGTCGAACTTGTCGAAGGTGGAGAGTTCCATAGCCACGCCGGTTTCGTTCCTCACGCTGACGTTGTTGAAGTTGTAGAGGGAACGGTGCTGCGGAGCACTCATGGGGCGGAGTACACCGTGCTGAGGCCCACCCTTGAGGACTTCGTTCTCGAGATGCCTCGCGGCGCTCAGGTGATTTACCCGAAAGATCTTGCCCCGATATGTGTGTTGGCCGACATTTTTCCCGGCGTGAAGGTTTTTGAGAGTGGAGTCGGCTCCGGCGCGTTATCGATGACGATGCTGAGATGGGGAGCGGAGATTACCGGTTATGAACTACGTGAAGATTTCGCGAATCGAGCCCGCGCAAACGTGGCATCTTTTCTCGGTGAGGAGGCCCTTCAGCGTTACCACGTGAAGATCGGCGACTCATACGAGGGCATCGATCTCGACGATGGGCCATTTGACCGTGTGGTACTTGATTTGCCCGAGCCGTGGAACGTCATCCCACATGCTGAGCGGGTACTGAGGCCGGGTGGGATCTTGGTTGCGTACACACCCTCGATCACTCAAGCAGCGCAAACCCGGGAGCAACTAAAAGGTCGCTGGCTCGACACCCGCACCATCGAGGTTTTGCATCGTGGCTGGCACATCGATGGACAGTCAGTGCGACCCGATCATCGCATGGTCGCTCACACCGGATTCCTCACAGCAGGCCGCTTTTTAGGCCAGGGCGCGAGTCGACGCCAACAAGAAAACGAAGCGGGGAACGCTACTGCGGCAGAGGAAAGTTGAGCTTAGGGCTCGATGTAAATGCACTCGCCGGGGCATTCCTCGGCGGATTCAACAACTGAGTCGAGCTGACTGTCAGCGAACTCAGCCATGCCATCTGCACCCTGCGGGTTTCCCTTGGCCTCGGCGAAGATCTTGTCGCCCTCTTTCACGTAGGCAAGACCATCGTCAAGCAGCGCGAACACGTCGGGCGCGATTTCCTCGCAAAGTCCGTCGCCGGTGCAGAGATCTTGGTCAATCCAAACCTTCATGGATGGGGGCTCCTTCGTGAACGCCGAGTAGTTGTTCCGCAAAGTGTAACCCTGAAGAGGTCTCCATTCACAGTTCTTCCGGCGGGAATTACCGCGTTCGTGGGTGAATCAATGCCAAACCTGTGGAATGATGATTGCACGGAAGGGAGTCTTGCCAGTGAAAAGTGGTGAACAACCAACACACGATTCAGAAATCGAGCGCCTCACTGCGGAGGTCGAGCGGCTTAAAGAGCGAGTCACCGAACCTTCGCAGCGCATTCGTGCCCTCGAGTCACGCGTCGTTGATCTGAAGAGTGAACTCGCCGGCACCATTTCGAGAAACGAACGATTGAGCGGCACGCTTCGTGAAGCGAAAGAGCAAATTGAGTCGCTCCGAAGCGATATCGAACGATTGACCGGTACCCCCAACACGTACGGAGTTGTCGTTCAGCACAACGACGACGAGACCTTTGATGTCCTGTCATCGGGTCGAAAGTTTCGCGTGACGACCGGATCGGACGTCGACGTCGCCGCCGTTGTCGCAGGGGCAGAGGTGACGCTCAACGAATCGATGGTGATCATCGCGGTTCGTCACCCCGACACGATGGGCGACATCGGCACCATTCGTGAACTACTCGATGACGGAATTCGTGTCGTCGTCACCGCTCGAGCAGATGAAGACGCAGTGTGCACTCTCAGTGATGGTCTCCGTGGCACGAAACTGAGGATCGGTGACCGCGTCCGCATTGACACACGTTCAGGCCTTGTGCTCGAAGTGCTCGGGCGTCCAGATGTCGATGAACTCCTCCTCGAAGTCGTGCCCGATGTGACGTACGACGACATCGGAGGACTCGACACCCAAATCTCTGCAATTGCCGACGCCGTCGAATTGCCATTTCTGCATGCTGATCTGTTCGCAGAGCATCGTCTGCCCGCTCCAAAGGGAGTTTTGCTGTACGGGCCTCCAGGCTGCGGAAAGACCCTCATTGCGAAGGCTGTCGCGAATAGCTTGGCGAAGAAGGTGGCAGCGTCCATCGGTGAAGACAAGGGCCGGAGTTACTTCGTCAACATCAAAGGCCCAGAGTTGCTCAATAAATACGTGGGTGAAACCGAGCGACAGATTCGCCTGGTGTTCGAACGAGCCCGAGAGAAAAGCGATGAGGGGTGGCCGGTCATCGTCTTTTTCGACGAGATGGACTCGATGTTTAGAACTCGCGGTACCGGGGTCTCATCGGATATGGAGTCGACAGTCGTTCCCCAGCTCCTTGCGGAAATCGACGGCGTTGAAGGTCTCGAAAATGTAATTGTGATAGGTGCAACAAATCGTGAAGACCTCATCGATCCTGCGATTCTTCGCCCCGGTCGTCTCGACGTGAAGATCCGCATCGACCGGCCTGACGCTCAAGCGGCTCGGCAGGTGTTCCTGCGGTACCTCAACGATGAGATACCACTCGGAGAGGGTGAAACGGTAGACCAGATGGTCTCGGCTGCAGTTGATGAGATGTATTGCGTTGATGACGACAACAGGTTCCTTGAAGTCACCTATGCAAACGGTGATAAAGAAGTGCTGTACTTCAAAGACTTTGCATCAGGTGCAATGATTGAGAACATCGTTCGTCGAGCGAAGAAATCAGCAGTCAAACGGGTAATTGACGGCGGTTCGAGGGGCATCACTTCCGACGATCTCATCACTGCCGTGCGGTCAGAGTTCACCGAACACGAAGACCTCCCCAACACGACCAACCCAGATGATTGGGCAAAAGTCTCGGGTCGAAAAGGCGAACGTATTGTCTTCATTCGAACTCTCGTTGATCGAGATGCTGGTCCGGTCGGAGGAGGGCGCGCAATCGAACGCACCCAAACAGGGCAGTACCTGTAGGCCGATGGCAGTACCCAAGGTCTGCGGAATCGAAACCGAATACGGCATTCTCGTACGCGGCGCCGAGAACAATCCGGTAACAGCCTCAGCGCTGCTGATCAACGCATACACCGGCGCCGTCGAAGACCAGGTTGCATTCGATCTGATCGCAGAAGACCCGAGGCGAGACGCCCGCTCTCCCGACCCGCTTGACCCGTACGAGTTTGACCCAGAACTTGAGTACGTGCCGGTGAACGCTGTGCTCACCAACGGCGCACGATATTACGTCGATCACGCCCACCCAGAAATGTCGACTCCAGAGGTCCGAAGTCCACTTGAAGCTGTGATCTGGGACCGCGCAGGCGAAGAAATTGTCAGGGAGTCAATCGATGCGGCTCAACGGCTTGTTCCTGACGGCGCGGAGCTCCTCATTCACAAAAACAATTCCGATGGCAAAGGAAACTCATACGGCTGCCATGAGAATTATCTCGTCGACCGAACGCTGCCATTTGGCAAGGTGATTTCGGCGGTGATGGCGCATTTTGTCACCCGTCAGATATTTGCGGGTTCGGGAAAAGTGGGTTGCGAGTTCCCTGGCATGTCGCCCGACGCTGTCGATTACCAAATTTCACAACGAGCCGACTTTTTTGAAGAGGAAGTGGGTCTTGAGACCACTGTCCGCCGCCCGATCGTAAACACCCGCGACGAACCTCACTGTGATGCGTCGAGATACCGGCGCCTGCACGTGATCGCAGGTGACGCCAACATGTCCGAAGTGGCAACGTTCCTTAAGGTGGCGAGCACGGCGATGCTGCTTTCTGCCGTAGAAGACGACCCAGACCTTGAGATGCCAGCCCTCGCCAATCCTGTTCGAGCGATCACCCAAGTGAGTCATGACCCCTCACTCGCTGCAGCGAT
This sequence comes from uncultured Ilumatobacteraceae bacterium, assembly GCA_965660025.1. Lineage (GTDB taxonomy): Bacteria > Actinomycetota > Acidimicrobiia > Acidimicrobiales > Ilumatobacteraceae > Casp-actino5. The sequence goes on from CBFHYI010000011.1 coordinate 13,428, forward strand.
TCAAGCATTCGATGGCACGACAATTCGAGCGATAGATGTGCAGTGGCAATTGTTCGACATTGCGAGAACGTGGTTTGAGCAAACCGGTGGCGAAGCAGTAGGAGAGGCAGATTGCACCCTTGCACTTGAACATTGGGAGCGCATCCTTGCCGGTCTTGAAAATGACCCCCTGACGGTTGCTGACAGCGTCGACTGGGTTGCCAAGCATCGTCTTATCTCCGCGTACGCCGAACGACACCAACTCGAACCAGGTGCGGCTGCTCTTCGGGCGATCGATCTGCAGTATCACGACATGAGACGCCAGAAAGGTCTCGCAGGTCGGTGTGGTCTCGTCACACTCGCAACCGATGAGGAAGTATCTCAAGCGATGACGTCGCCGCCGACTACCACGCGGGCGTTTTTCAGAGGTCGTTGCATCGAACGCTTCCCTGATGAGGTGCTTGCTGCGAATTGGGACTCAATGGTCTTTGACCTGGGGGCAGACCCACTACGTCGAGTTCCAATGGACGATCCGTTACGCGGCACCGCCGAACTCGTGGCTAACGTACTTGCCAACAGCGCAACGGCGAGAGAATTGGTAGCGGCTCTCGCTGAATCAAGCCAATAGCGTTACGCACGAGAAAGTACTGCGATGCCAGATCGAATTCAGCGAAAGATGCCGGAGCGGCAATCGGAAGAAACCATCGAGTCAGATGCGGTTGAGAGTGATCGACCTGCGACCGATGACCTCGACGATCTACTTGACGAAATCGACGAAATACTCGAAGAAAATGCTGAGGACTTCGTGAGGTCATATGTGCAAAAGGGAGGTGAGTGACCATGGTGATGCCTGTATTCCAACCCGGTGACGACCCGGGCACTGACTTCCCAATGCTTCTTCAACGAGCCGGCTATGGGCCGGTCGACCTTCCTTCGGGAAAGGCGATCGATACACCGCATGCGACAACATGTGTCGCTGTTCGCTTCGATAACGGCGTCGTCATGGCTGGTGACCGAAGAGCAACTTCCGGGCACCTCATTTCACATCGAACGATGGAAAAAGTGGTGCAGGCCGACCGTCACTCAGGTGTTGCTATTGCGGGCGCCGCGGGCCCCGCAGTTGACATGATCAGACTGTTTCAGGTGCAACTTGAGTACTACGAGAAAGTTCAAGGAAGTGCACTCAGCCTTGAAGGCAAGGCAAACCAGTTGGCCTCGATGGTTCGAGCAAATGTGCCGGCAGCCATGCAAGGAATGGGCGTTGTGCCGATCTTCGCAGGATTTGATGTTCGGCGATCGATTGGCCGTCTCTGGGCATACGACATGCTGGGTGGTCGCTACGAAGAGCGAGAGCATGTCGCGACAGGCTCGGGGTCACTTCATGCATCAACGGTGATGAAAGTTGGGTACCGCGCTGATCTCACCCGCGATGATGCAGTTGAACTCGTGACCCGAAGTCTTTGGGAAGCTGCAGATGCAGACTCAGCAACCGGCGGCCCCGACATGGTGCGAGGCATTTATCCAGTGGTCGCCACGATCGACAGCGATGGCTGGTCGCTCGTGGGCGACGACGAACTTGGCAACCGTTACCGGACTCTCATCGAACAAATGGGAGGGTCGACATCATGAGCATGCCGTATTACGTCGCGCCTGAACAGGCGATGACCGACCGGGCAGACTTCGCCCGGAAGGGAATTGCAAAGGGCCGGGCACTCGTGGCTGTGCGATTCGAACACGGCATTGTGTTGGTTGCAGAAAATACCTCGCAGTCATTGCGCAAAGTCAGTGAAATTTACGATCGAATCGCGTTCGCAGGTGTTGGCAAGTACAACGAATTTGACCAACTGAGGGTCGCAGGCATTCGGTCGGCTGAACTGACCGGATATCAGTACTCGCGAGACGACGTCGACGCTCGAGGGCTCGCCAACGATTATGCGCAGCTCCTTGGTAACGCCTTCACCCACGGCATGAAGCCGATGGAAGTAGAAATTCTTGTCGCAGAGGTCGGTGTCGAAGGGTCACATGACGACCAGATTTTCCACATCATGTACGACGGGACGGTGATCGACCGTCCAGATACGTGCGCACTCGGTGGTGAATCTGACGCCATTAGCAACCGACTCTCGAGCGGCTTTGCTGAAGGGTTTAGCTTGGTCGATGCCATTCGACTCGGCGTTTCGTCACTATCGGGCGACGGTCGATCGATTTCTGCAGACTCATTGGAAATCGCAATTCTCGAACGTAATGGCGAGCGGCGCTGCTTCCGTCGACTCGAAGCCAGCGAAGTTGAGGCCGCCCTGCAAGAATGACGGTTGATGCCATCGATAGACCTCAACAGTGATCTAGGGGAGGGTTTCGGCATCTGGCGCCTAGGTGACGACGCAGCGATGCTTCAGCTCGTGACGAGTGCCAACATCGCATGCGGTTTCCACGCTGGTGATCCTTCAACACTTCGTGCGGTTTGCGGCGACGCCGTCAAGAATGATGTTCGGATCGGGGCGCAAGTGTCGTATCCGGACCTCGTGGGCTTTGGGCGACGCCATATCGATATGAACCCCGCCGAACTCACTGATGCAGTTTTGTATCAACTCGGAGCCCTTGACGCCTTCGCTCAGGTCGCCGGGAGCGAAGTTTCCTACGTGAAACCTCATGGCGCTCTCTACCACGCAGCCTGTGCAGAACGCAGCGTCGCAGATGCTGTGATTGAGGCGGTGGCTGACTACGACCATTCGATGGCTGTATTGGGGCTCCCGGGCTCTGCACTTCTTGACGCCGCAGACGCAGCTGGCCTAGAAGTAGCCGCCGAAGCCTTTGCCGACCGCGCCTACTCTGACGACGGCGGGCTCGTCGACCGCGCTCAATCGGGTGCTGTCCTTGAGGACCCTCGCGCAATAGCGGAACGGGCCGTGCAGATGGTGATGACGCAAACGGTAACCACCTTTACTGGCAAGATGATCTCGGTGCCGTTGAGGTCACTATGCGTTCACGGGGATACCCCTGGGGCGGTCGAGATTGCACGAGCTGTCCGAGACGCTCTCGAAGCCGAAGGCATCGGCATCTACTCGTTTACGTGAAGGCAATCGCAGGTCTCGACATCGCGCAGATGGGCTCCTTTGGCCTGCTAGTTCGCACTGATACGTATGTTCCCGCAGTGCTCGGCGCTGCCATTCGAGATCTGGCTATAGATGGCATTTCTGATGTTGTGCCGGCTGAGACGACATTGCTCGTGAGATGCGACCATGCTGCCGCTCAACAAGCGGTACAACATCGGCTTGAGGAACTCATTGAAAGTTATGACGAACACCCCTTGCGGGTCGATCGCGAACCGATCGAGATTCCGGTGAGGTACGACGGCCAAGATTTGGCATTCGTTGCCGAGGCTTGTTTGCTGTCAGAAGAAGAAGTAATTCGACGCCATCTCGCAGCCACCTATGTGGCCGCGTTCTGTGGTTTTGCGCCGGGGTTTGCGTATCTTTCCGGGCTTGATTCCTCACTGCAACTGCCGCGACGCGACACCCCCCGGACACGAGTTCCGGCTGGTGCTGTGGCGATCGCAGCGACATATTCGGCTGTCTATCCGCAAGACTCTCCGGGCGGTTGGCACCTGATTGGTTCGACTTCGACAGAACTCTGGGATGTCGCACGTCAACCCCCAGCGCTCATCGAGCCTGGTCGTCAAGTGAGGTTTGTCCGCCAGTGACTGTCGCCTTTCGGGTTGTTGAAGAGGGCATCGCTACGTCGGTGCAAGACGCCGGTCGACCTGGCTATTCGCACCTCGGCCTCGGCCGGTCCGGTATTGCTGATCAGGCCAGTGCGGCTTCGCTCAACCGATCGGTTGGAAATACTGAGACAACTCCAGTGCTTGAAACAGCCGGGGGTCTTGTTGTGGAATGTCTCAATCGCTCTACGGTCGCGGCGAGTGGGTGGATAGCACCCCGCCCCATTGCAGAAGGGGAGCGCATTCGGATTGATCCTGCACCGGGCCAACAATGGGGGTATCTCGCAGTCGCCGGAGGCTTGAGGGGAGTTCCGGTGCTTGGGTCGTTAAGCGCCGACTCGATGGCCGCGATCACGGCCATTTCGGTCAGCACTGGAGCCAGCCTCGAAAGTGGCGAGACGCGCAACCGTTCTCTTCCTGATCTCATCGCTCTACCGCCACATCGGCACACCCTGACGGTGATACCTGGGCCGCACCTGGATCGTTTTGCGTCGACAGCCCTGCAACTGCTGACCTCAACTCAATGGACCGTTGAGAACAACTCACGGGTTGGTATTCGTCTTGCAGGTCGGAGCATCGAGCTCGCAGACGGCGCGGCAAGCGCAGCGAGTGAGCCAATGGTGGTGGGAGCGTTACAGGTTCCACCTAACGGCTCCCCAATTCTCTTGGGTCGCGATCACCCTGTAACTGGGGGTTATCCGGTGATCGCGGTTGTCGATGATGCATCGATGTCGCAGGCGCTGGGTGCCGCAATCGGCACCACCCTGTCGTTTCGACTTAGTTGACCGATCAGACAGCCCCTTTCAAGATTCGCTACCGTCATGTGATGGATCGCCGTATCTACGGTCTCGAAACCGAGTACGGAATTACGTGCACCTTTCGAGGTCACCGCCGCCTTACACCTGATGAAGTGGCCCGCTACCTCTTCCGAGATGTGATGGCGTGGGGGCGCTCGTCAAATGCATTCTTGCCGAATGGCGGGCGGCTATATCTCGATGTTGGCTCGCATCCCGAATATGCGACGCCGGAATGTGATTCTCTCATTGAGGTGGTGACCCACGATCGCGGTGGTGAACGCATCGTTGAACGGCTTGCAATCAGTGCCGAAGAGCGTCTTGAGGCTGAGTCGGTTCGCGGAGACGTGTTCGTCTTCAAAAACAACACTGATTCCGCCGGTAATTCCTACGGCTGCCATGAGAACTATCTGACGCGGCGGAGTGATGACCCTGCGGCGTACGCATCAAATCTCATACCATTTCTCATTTCACGCCAGATCTACGCCGGTGCTGGAAAGGTTATTAGCACGGCGCGAGGCCCGATCTACTCGATATCTCAACGGGCCGATCACATTTGGGAAGGGGTGAGTTCGGCCACGACACGAAGCCGTCCGATTATCAACTCCAGAGATGAACCACACGCGGACGCAGAAAGTTTTAGGCGTTTGCACGTGATCGTTGGTGACTCAAATATGAGTGAATACACGACGTTTCTCAAAATCGGTGTGGTTGCGTGTGTATTGCGAATGTTGGAAGACCCATCGGTATCGTTCCGAGACTTCTCACTTGAAAACCCGATACGGGCCATTCGAGATATCAGTCACGACATGACGTGTCGGCGGCGTGTTCAGCTGGCAACAGGGCGCGAGATCAGTGCTCTCGATATCCAGCGTGAGTTCCTCGATGTTGCGCTGAACTATGCCGACCGGCGTGGTTTTAACGACGAGGAAATGTTGGCGCTGCGAATGTGGGAACACTGCATTACCACGATCGAAGACGATCCGTTGAAGCTCGACCGAGAGATCGACTGGGTGATCAAATATCGGCTGATCGAGGCATTATGTGCACGTCATGACATCGAACTCGATGATCCTCGTGTCCAACTATTCGACCTGCAGTACCACGACATTTCGCAGTCGCGTGGACTCTTTCACCGTCTTGAGCAGCGAAATCACGTGGAGCGCATATGTGACGATGAAGCGATCGTGGCTGCGCAAGATGTTGCGCCCCAGTCAACCCGTGCCCGATTGCGAGGCGAATTCATCCGCCGTGCCCGTGAGCGAGGGCGTGATGTCACCGTCGACTGGGTGCACCTCAAAGTGAACGATCAGGCGCAGCGAACAGTTCTCTGCAAAGACCCTTTTGCTGCTGTCGACGAGCGCGTTGATCGACTTATCGAACAATTGTGACCGCCTCACGGTCGTCACACCCGATACGGTTACCCCCGGTTATGAGCGACACTGATCAAGGAGAAACCTTCGCCGTAGAGGCAGATGGCGGCGTTGAGTCCGGCGGTTCGACGGGCCTCGCTGCTCTTGGCCGAGGCGCCAAGGCCTTCTTTGACTGGGCTCTTGTAGTGGTCATTGCTCTGGTCGTTGCCCTTGGTGTCCGAACGTTCTTGCTAGCTCACTTCGTCGTTGAAGGTTCGTCGATGTACTCGACGCTCGAAACTGGTGATCGAGTGTTTGTTAACAAGGTCTCGTACCGCCTTCACGACCCAAATCGCGGTGATGTCGTCGTGCTCCATGAGATACGAGGCACGACTGAACGCGATCTCATCAAGAGGGTGATTGCGGTTGGTGGCGAAGAGGTTGAAATGAGGAGTTGTGAGGTACGTATTGGTGGCCAACTTCTCCTTGAGCCGTACCTTGATCCAACGGTCGTAACACCTGGTAACTGTGGAGGTGATTTCGGCCCAATACTCGTCCCTGAGGGCACGGTCTTCGTCATGGGAGATAATCGAGCCGGTTCCCAAGACAGCCGAACGTTGGGACCAGTGTTGCTCGATGACATTGTCGGACGCGCGTTCGTCGTGTTCTGGCCAAGATCGAATTGGCAATGGCTCTGACCTACGCCTGAGCGGCGGCATCAACCATGCGATCGACGTGGTCACTAAAGACTCCATCAAGCCCCATGCGAAGACCCGTGCGCAATTCGTGATCATGTTGGAGATTCCAACCAAACGCATAACGGGAAAATCGGTGAGCAAGTGTCACCAGACCACCGTTCCAATCATCGATTCGCATATTCAAAGCGTCTATTCCCGTAGCAGAGAGAAGCGCACACCGGCGTTCGACTCCCTCGCGAATCGCACCAAGCCGAACTGAGTTCACGAGTCGAACCTCAGGAAATGCAGTTCGGTGAACCTGCAATTGTTCAGCGTTGGGGTGGCACAGCCACACTCGTGCTGGAAGGTCGGCACCAGAGGTATGAACATGCTGAAGGGTTGGGCCAAACGCGCTGTCATCCTTCACGTCGAGTGAAAGATGAAGGCCGGGCTGCTGTGAGAGCAACTCCAGCACCTCTCCAAGATGTGGAATATGAGACGGCAAGGAAGAAGCGGGGACATCCCTAATCGAACGTGAGCGAAATTTTCCAGCCGGGACCTTTCCATCATGATCGAGAACCGGAATATTGTCGCTCGTCACCCAGACGTCACTTTCAAGGCCGGTCGCTCCTAAGCGGAGTGCGAGGCGGAAGGCTTCCATCGTGTTTTCGGGAGCGTGGGCACGAGCACCACGGTGTGCAAACAACACTGCTGTATCAATGAGAGTTGGAAGTCGCTGCTGTTCCACTGCAGCCATGCTGTCATGCTCGTAGACTCAGCGGGGTGTTCAACTTGCAGGGTGGCGAACTCATCATCATTGCGCTTCTTGCGCTGGTGGTGTTAGGCCCTGAAAAGTTGCCTGAGGCCGCGAGATGGTTCGGGCGAATGTACGCGCAGATTCGACGAATGGGAGACGGTTTCACCCAGGAATTTCAGTCGGCGGTAAAGGAGCCACTTGACGATCTTCGTACGGCTGTCTCTGAACCTGTTGAAGAGGTGAAATCGTCGCTCGACGAGACCATTGCGGCAAGCTCACCAGACGGCGTCGTGGGCGGTGGTTCCGATACGGGTGGATCTACCCAACATGAATCTGCGGGTGCCGAAGACGTGGTAGTGAGATCGTCAGCTGAAGGCGAAGAGAAGCCTCCGTCATGAAGTTCCCATGGCGGTCAAAGCGAAAAGGTCCTTCCGACGGAACGATGGGCCTCATGGAACATCTTGCTGAGCTTCGGTCACGCATTATTCGCTCAGCATTGGCGGTCGCGGCTGGAGCGATCATCGTGCTCTTCGCGTACAACTCAGTGTTGCGGTTCCTCACCGAGCCGTACCTTGAACTTTGTCGACGTCGTCAGCCTGGGTTTTGCGGGTTGTCGTACGACGCGTCACTCGATGCGGTGAACCTCTTCACCATGGACCCGGTCGAAGGCTTCACCACTCGAATGAGGATTGCCACTTACGGCGGCGTCGTTCTCGGACTCCCGGTGATTTTGTGGCATATCTGGAAGTTCATTGTTCCAGCGATGCATAAAAACGAACGTCGTTATGCGTTGAGCTTTATTTCGAGCGCGGTCCTGCTCTTCGCAGCTGGCGGGCTCCTCGCATTCTCCACGCTGGGTCGTGCGATCGAGTTTCTTATCGAATGGTCAGGTGAAGGTGTCGATCAGGTGTTCCGGGTGAGTTCATACATCCGGCTCGTGACGCTCATGGTGATTGCATTCGGCATTGGGTTCACCGTGCCCGTGCTTCTTGTCTTTTTGCAGCTCATTGGGGTGCTCACTCCGAGAGCGCTGCTCGGTGTGTGGCGCTATGCGATCGTTGGCATTGTCTTTATCGCCGCGGCAATCACACCATCGGGCGACCCTGTGTCACTTGCGAGCCTTTCGGCACCAATGATTTTGCTGTATTTCGCCGCTATCGGCATCGGATCACTCTTCACTCGCAGACGACGAGCAGCGGGGGAGAGCGTTGACTGAGAGCCCCTCTCGCGACCACAGGGTTGATCACAGATGGTTTTCAGAGGGCCTTGCGTTTCCGCTCGATCGGTTTCAACGAGAGGCCTGCGACGCAATCGTTCGGGGCGATGACGTCGTCGTTGCGGCTCCGACGGGGAGCGGAAAGACCGTCGTTGCCGAGTATGCCCTTGCGACAGCGTTCCGAAACCAGCAACGAGCGTTTTACACGACACCATTGAAAGCGCTGTCAAACCAAAAGTTCCACGATTTAGTTGCGCTGTACGGCGATCAGCAGGTTGGGCTTCTAACAGGTGACGTTGCAATACACCCCGAGGCTCCAGTGGTGGTGATGACCACCGAGGTCCTTCGCAACATGATGTACGCAGCATCATCTGCCCTTGACGATGTCGGCTACGTCATCCTCGACGAGGTGCATTTCCTGCAAGACACGTACCGAGGTCCGGTGTGGGAAGAGATCATCATTCACCTTGAGAGATCGATACGTCTTGTTTGTCTTTCAGCCACCGTGAGCAATGCACCACAATTGGCCAAGTGGATGACGGAGGTTCGTTATCGAACTGCAGTCATCACCGAAACGACTCGCCCGGTGCCATTGGAAAACCACTACATGGTGTTCGACAAAACAAACGAGCGTCTGCATCTGTTTCCCACCTTTGTTGGGGGCGCGCTCAATCGAGATGCCCTGCGACTTGATGAATCAGGGGTGAGGCATCGCTGGTCGGGGAAGAGCCGCCGGAGCCCGACTGGGGGTACGCGAAAACTCGCCACGCCAACACGACTTGAAGTTGTTGATGCGCTTGACGACAAGGCGATGCTTCCAGCGATTTACTTCATTTTCAGCCGTCGTCAATGCGAGGAAGCTGCCGCTATGGCGGCTCAAGCCGGGATACAACTCATTTCGCAACAGGAGCAGAACGCGATCATGCGGATCGTTGACGCCCGACTCGAGGATTTCTCCTCCGATGACCTTTCTGCCCTCGGTATCGATGGGTTCGTGCAACAACTCATGTCTGGTGTTGCGCCCCATCATGCGGGGATGGTGCCCGCCTTCAAAGAGATCGTCGAGCACGCCTTTATTTCTGGTTTGCTGAAGGTTGTATTTGCGACTGAAACACTCGCAGTGGGTGTCAACATGCCGGCATCGTCGGTCGTCATCGAAAAGACAACGAAATACAACGGCGACCACCACGTGTCACTCAGTGCAGGTGAATTCACCCAATTGACCGGGCGAGCAGGGCGACGCGGCCTTGACGACGTCGGACACGCCGTGGTCTTGTGGAACCCGTTCGTGCGCTTTTCAGAGGTCGCAGAACTTGCGGGTAGCTCGACCTACAACCTTCGTTCGGTTTTCAGGCCGACGTTCAACATGGTGGCGAACCTCGTAAGTCGGTGCAATCGAGAAGAAGCACGTGAGATGCTCATGCTCTCGTTTGCTCAATATCAGCGCGACCACGATGTCGTGCGCTTGCAGGCTCGCCTTGCGCGCCGCCGCACCGAATACAACGACCGTCGCGAGCAGTCGAGAAGCCCGTTCGGAGACATCGAGGAATATCGCTCTCAGCGACAAAAAATGAGGGACGGCGTTGCGACCAGTTCGGCGGATCTCAGCAATCTTCGTCCAGGTGATGTCGTCTACTCGGTGGTTGGCGCGTACCGAGGACCAGTCGTCGTCGCGGCAACTGCTCATCGGTCCAATGGCCTGCGCCTTTCAGTCGTCACTGCGAGCGGAAAACTTGCAACCGTAACGTCGCAAGAGTTTGTTGGAGATGGACGTGTGGTTGGCACCGTGGTGATGCCCGGCTCGTTCACACCACACAAAAAAGAGTTCCGCCAGGAAGCAGCCCGCCGTTTGAAACGAGCGAAGCTACGACCCGAAGGAGCTCGCCACTCACGGGCTAATGAGTCTCGCAATCACCAAAGTGCTGAAGTGCACCCCGTGGAGCTTGATCCTGATCTGAAATCACGGCTGCGAGCTGCGGAAGATGCTGATCGTCGTGCAAAAGAATTGGAACGACTCGAGAACGACATCGCCTCTCGACGCGGATCACTCGGCAGAGACTTTGACGGGGTCGTATCGGTGATGTCGAAAATGGGCTTCGTCAACGAGCATGAGTGGGTACTCACCGAAGATGGCAACACCCTGTCACGAATCTTTCATGAGTCAGACCTTCTCGTAGTGGAAGCACTGAGGTCGGGTCTTTTCGACGGGTTATCGGCCGCCGAACTCGCAGGGCTTGTCTCGGCAATTGTGTATGAATATCGAGGAATCGATGAGCCTCCACCTCCATGGTTTCCGACGAGAGAGCTCCAAGAGCGGTTCCGGCGGCTCGAAAGCATCAGCCTCCAGATTGACACCATCGAGGGTGAATTTGGACTGGCTGTACATCGACCGCCAGACGCAGGCTTCGTTGCCATTGCCCACGGGTGGTGTTCCGGAGTTGAGCTGGCCGACCTTGTTGATGATGGTGATCTGGCCGGAGGTGACATCGTTCGGAACCTCCGCCAGGTGATTGATCTTTGTCGACAAATTGGAGACGTCGTTTCTGACCCAGATGTCAAAAGGATGGCCCGAGAAGCTGTTTCTCGATGCACTCGCGGTGTGGTCATCGATATCGCGGGAGTCGACTCTCCTTCGGCTGTCGAGCAGGCAAATGAACCTGATGTGCGAGATGGAATCTGATGACGATTCGCATCGGTGAGGAGTGGGGAGAGGCGGTTGATTCTGCTCCAGAGGGAACACGAAGCGCGTTTTCCGACCACGATGTTGCCCAAGCGCTCGATGACCGGCATCCGGTCTTGGTGCGGGGTGGGACGCTTCACCACACGCTCGGATCTCCAGTTGGCAACGCCGCGACACGACGTCTGCCTATTGACCTTTTGGAGATGGTCGACACGCTTTCGGAGACGCGAATTGCAGTGTCTGTCGCAAATATCTCCTTGAGTCAACGTGGGCCATTCGGTCGTTGGCGTGGGCGAATCGTTGTAGCAACAAATTGTGGGGAGTACGCAGGGGTCACACCGTGTCCACGCTCACACCCCAACGACGGCACGTTCGATGTGCTCGAGGTTGACGCCTCAATGACGCTCTTTCAGCGCCGACTGGCGTGGAAGAAGGCCGGATCAGGATCACACCTACCGCACCCGTCATTGAGGGTGTGGTCGGGTGAGAAGTTCCGGCTCACCGTTCAACCAAACGAACGAGTCATTGTTGACGGAGTAGACCTCGAGTTCTCAGGCGATGTTGAACTCCGAGCATTACCCGATGCCGGTGAGATTTTTATCTGAGATGTTCATATGATCCGCGCTGAGGAACACGTGGCCGCGTAGCATCTCACAAGTGACCTACGTGGCCGAAGAGTTCACGCCATCTGAAGCTGACATTCTTCGGAGGTACTTCACCAACCTCGATCAGCCGGTCTTTGCGCTGGTGAATCTTCCTGAGGTGGTAAAGGGGGCTCTTTTTGCTAGGTACAGCCGTAGCTCAAAGAGTTTGAGGCGCCTCTTTCTCGACGAATTTGTTGGGGATCTCGACATTTCAGGTGATGCGTCCGTCGACGCCACGATGGGTTTGGCGCGTGCAGAAGAACTCTATGAACGAGTGTTTGTCGAATACGGCGATGACTCCGTGGCCCAACTCGGCGGAGTGCACCTTGCGTGTGAGCAAGCCTCCAACTTGTTGACAAAGGTGCTGGAGCGAGGCCGCCTGATGTCGTACCTCGAGCAAAGCACTCGCTATATCGCATACGACGCGCGGCTCGGTGGGCGTTACCGGTACTACCGCGACCCACATTTGCTTGCGTCGCGAGTTGGCACTCGGTACATCAGCGAGATGGACCGCATGTTCGAGGCCTACTCAACTGCCCTCGAAGGCGTGACCGAACACGTTCGTCGTGTCGTGCCTCAAGGTGTCGGTGACAGCGACTTCGTCTATCGGCAGGCAACTCGCGCAAAAGCTCTTGATGCAGTCCGAGGAATGCTGCCCGCAGCGTCGACATCAAATCTTGGAATTTACGGAAGTGGTCAGGCGTTTGAGGCGCTCTTGTTGCGAATGCGAGCTCACCCACTCCCTGAAGCGCGTGAATATGCCGACCAAATGCTGGTGGAACTTCGAAAAGTTATTCCTAGTTTTCTCCGTCGGGTCGATGTGCCCGAACGCGGTGGAGCGTGGTCGGCGTACCTGTCCGACATCAACTCTCAGACAGAGGAACTCGTTGACAGCCTTTTTGGTTCCGAGCCGGTCGATAGTGCTCCGGAAGTCGAGCTCGTCGACTTCGACCCTCGTGGAGAAGAGAAGCTGCTCGCCGCGATCTGTTATCCGCATTCTGCGATGTCGGAACGGCAACTGCAAGAAGGCGTGGCCTCTCTAAGTGACGAACAACGATCAGCATTGCTGGCGGCGGCGATCGGTGACCGGCAGAATCGGCGCCACAAGCCAGGACGATCATTTGAACGGCTCGACTACCGCTTCGATGTGCTGAGCGATTACGGCGGCTTCCGTGATCTCCAACGGCATCGCCTGATGACGATTGACTGGCAGCGCCTCACGCCGAACAACGGATTCGTTCGACCTGAACTTGTTGAAGAGGCAGGAGTTAGGCACCTCTTCGATGAATCAATGGAGCGGTCCGCTGCGCTCTATGACCTGTTGAAACCTGACTTCGCCGAGCAAGCGTCGTATGCCGTTGCAATGGCCTATCGAATTCGGTATTCAATGCAATTCAACGCGCGCGAAGCCATACATCTCATCGAACTCCGGTCGTCCCCTCAAGGTCACCCGTCATATCGGAGAGTCGTATTGGAAATGCATCGCCTCATCGCCGAAGAGGCTGGGCACAGAGCGATAGCGAACTCAATGGCCCATCTGACCACTGAGGCTCCTGACCTCGAGCGTTTAGATTCTGAACGTCGCGCTGAGGCGCGGCGCGTGCTGGAACGCTAGGGTGCGCCCCGTATCGGTCGACAACCGAAGAAATACTCCGTAGATTCACTCGCAACAGGACGAAATGACCTAATATCCGGCCTGTCTACCCCCAAAACAAATGAAGGATCTCCACCATGGCAGATGACGAGATTGTGGACGACGTCGACGAAGAAGTCGAAGACGGCGACATCAACGAAGAGGTGTTTGACGCTGACGCCGAGGGCGACGACGGCGAGTTCGAAGACTCTGATGACGACGAAGATGGTGACTACAGCGACGAAGACGATGCTGATGATGACGATGACTCGAGTGCTAACGGTCGTCGTGAGGCAAAAGAAGACGAGGATGACGATGACGACCTCGTCAACGAAGACGATGTCGAGGCCGACCTTGACACCATCCTGAAAGATCGCATGGTCACGGTCGAAGACGACGAAGAGGAAGAAGAGGAGACTCCCGTCGTCGTTGATAACAGCGCCGAGACCGTCGATGGTGTGCAGCCAAAGCGATCTGACGAAAAGGTCTGTCCGAGTTGTTTCTTGCTCGTGAGGAGCGGTGCCCCGACGTGTCCGGTGGGTGACGATGACTGCCCAATCATCAGCGGGTGACGGCGCCACGTATTCGCCTGGCGCAACCGACTGACGTTGCGGAACTGAAGAATCTTGAGGAGATGGCACGGCGCGGTATAGCCGATGAACGAGGGGGCGAGCGTCTTCTCGAAGTGACACCTGCTCGAGCAGGCCAATGGTTTGCAGAAGGCAATGTCACACTCGTCGCTCTGATCGACGACGTCCCAGTCGGCTTTCTCAGCATGCGAACCGGTGAGATTTCATTCATTGAAGGAGTGTTCGTCCACCCCGACGCCCGTGAGGTCGGATGCGGCGATGCGTTAGTCGACGAAGCTCGCAACATCGCCAAAGAACGGGGCGGTCGTCGTCTAGAAGCGATCGCACTGCCGGGCGATCGCGAAACGAAAAACCTTTATGAGCGAGCAGCGATCACCGCAAAAGCGATTACCGTTGCAGTTGACCTCAATGGCCCTTCCAGTTAGGTGGACGTTTTTCAATAAAGGCCGTGAGGCCTTCCTTGGTGTCCTCTGACGACAACACATGAGCAAACTCATCGTTTGTCATCTTCTTCAGTGTTTCATCATCGGCCCAAGCTGACGCAAGCACCACCTTTCGACTCGCCCAGACCGCAAGAGGAGCCGAATTGGTGATGGCCTCTGCAAGACGGTGGGCCTCGTTCAGCGCTTCGCCAGCGGGAACAAGGCGCGAGACGAGACCAAGTTCATATGCGCGTTGAGCTGGGATGGGCTCTCCGGTGAGAATTGCCTCCATCGCAGCTGCCTGGCCAATTGCCCGCGGAAGTCGGAAAAGACCGCCTGCTCCAGCAATAAGGTTTCGTTTCACTTCTGCGAGCCCGAATGCTGACCGCTCGCTTGCGACAACAAGATCGGCTGCGAGCACCAGCTCACAGCCGCCGGCGGTAGCAAGTCCGTCAACTGCGACGATGACAGGCTTCTTCCGGTCGCGGTAGACGAAACCGCCGAATCCACCGCGAGAGGTTCCGAGTTCATTTGCTCGGCCCTCGTTAATTGCCTTGAGATCTGCACCGGCACAGAAGACTGGACGTTCTTGACCCTCGGTGTTCGCGGTAAGAATTCCGACCCAGACGTTGTCGTCGGACTCCAGTTGATCAACTGCTGCTTCAACGCCGTTTGCGACGTCGCCATTGACTGCGTTGCGAGCGTCGGGCCGATTGAGTGTGATGACGCCAACGCGTCCCTGAGCTTCGTAAGTGACGATTTCTGACATGCCCCCGATGGTAGGAGACCGAGGTCAGCAGACTGCGAGTCAGGCGTTGTCGTCAGTGCTTTCAGAAGGTGTCGCTTCGGAATCACCAGCCGCTTCTTCATCGGCGTCTGGAACCGCATTTTCTGGAGCGGATTCGGGCTCAGCGGCCGAGTCATCCTGCGGTGATGTCTCTTCGGACTCTCCTGCAGTTTCCATCTGACCAGATGGTTCTGCTTCAACCGCCGCCTCTGTCTCAACAGCTGCCTCTGGCTGATCGATCTGAGTGATCGTCGCGTCCTCTACTTGAGACTCGGCTTCTGAATTGGCCTCTTCGGGCTCATCAGGGGTCTCAGTTGGGGCACTTTCTTTGTCGTTCTTTGGTCGCTGGCTCTTCGCTGCGGCCTTCTTCTCACGACGCTCCTTCGCGGGGTTGTTGCGAAGCGGACGAGGCATAGTGGCGCCCTCTTCAACCTCAATGCCGAAGAGCGCTGCAACCTGAGGAATGGCAGGTGCAAGTCGCTTTACCGTTGCAGTGAGGTCGTCGGTGACCTTCTCTGGTAGGCCCATTGGCGCAATCTGCAAATGGATGGGCGAGAACGCCGCCGCTTCGAGCACTGCAATCCAGCGCTCTGCGGTCTCGACAGGAGTCAAGGTCGCGTTCGTCGAGTCGACAAGCCGTTGCGAGATTTCAGCCGGGAACGGCACACCGGCTTTCGGGGGTTGCGATGAGAGCCGCAACGCTCGAATCACACGACCAATTGCGAGCGCAGCATCGACGTCGCCAAACCACAGTTGCAGTTCTTCTTCTTGGCGGGTGCGCAGAAGCTCTCGCAGTTCATCGGCCAGGGCCCGTGTGCCTTTATCGCGTGCCACCATCGGGTCATCACTCGCCGTGACCACCGAACGAAGATCACGGAGGTCGATATCACCGGCAAGCTTCTTCGCTGCCTCGGCACGGTCGTACCACTCGGCAACACGAAGCTGGGGGAGGAGCTTTTCCGCAAGTTGCAAGACAGAGGCCTCAGGCATCGTTGCTCGGCCCTCACTACTTGCCTTCTCGTTCTCTGCTTTCAGACGGGTACGCACTGCCGCCATCCCCTGAAGTGCGAGTTCAGCGATTGGCCGCTGTTCCTCAGGAAGGCCTGCCAGCACCTCATTGCGGTGGGCCCGCTGTGCTTTGAGACGCTTCGGCTTTGGCCGCTGAGGAAGCTCAGGTGGGGGAGTAAAGCGAGGACCCCGACGCTGATTATCTCGGCGAGGACGACGGCTTGAGCCCTCGCCGCCATCGTTATCGTCACGTCGGCGTCGATTGCTGTTGCGTCCACGATCACGGCCGCCACCACGACCACCCTCACGGCGATCTCTCTTGGCTCGAGTCTCGACGATCGGATCGAAGTCAGCGCCGCCAAAAAGCTCGAGAACTTCGCTTGATGCCTGACGCTGTCGTCCTCCGACTACTGACTGCACAGTAATGCCGTCGATGCCTTGAACAACCTCAACCTTGAGGACCTTCCCAACAGCTGCATCACTTGGTAGCACCGATCCATCGAGTACCCCCTTTGGATTCTTTGCTCCAGCAGCACGCCAGGTCCAGGTGCCGTCATCTTGTGCGCTCGTCAGTTCGATTTCAATCCGTCGGGACATGAGCAGAAACGGTATCGGGTTCGGGAACCGTTCGTGACCGCGCAGCCTGTTCCGTAGAGGAGGACCGGATGAAACGATTCAGATTCGTGTCACTTCCGGATTGTTCGGTACGGTGCGCAAATGCCTATTTACGCACTTGGAGACCAAGTTCCCACAATTGATGACTCGGCCTACGTTCACCCAGACGCGGTGGTCATTGGGTCGGTCACCATTGGTCCAGGCTCGTCCATTTGGCCGGGTGCTGTGCTTCGGGGAGATGACGGTGAAATTCGTATTGGGGCCCGAACAAGCATCCAAGACAACGCAGTGCTGCACACGACCCCGGCTGATTTCACCATCGTCGGCGACGACTGTGTGATCGGTCATATTGTTCATCTCGAAGGATGCACCATCAAGGATGGTTCGCTCGTAGGTAATGGTGCCATGGTGTTGCACCGTTCTGTTGTCCATCCAGGAGCAATTGTGGCGGCCAATTCCGTGGTTCTCTATGACGTAGATGTTCCGTCGGGAGCCTTAGCGGTTGGCTCTCCAGCAACGATTAAGGAAGGGCGCGCGGACGCCACAATGATCGGTCTCGCAGCTGAATCGTACGTCGAGCGAGGGATGCGCTTCCGGAAGGAACTTCGGCGAATCGATGGGTAGCCCCACATCTGGGGGACTGTCAGCAGCAGCACATGTTGTCATTACGGTTCACGCTGCTGATGTAGAACTCGCAGCAGATGCTCTTTGTCAGTCTGGTGCCCGGGCAATAGAAGAGCGTCAAGTTGGCAGCGCCATCGAACTCTGGGCGGTGCTCGGTGACAGTGCTGCAAGCACGGCTTTCGTCGACCGATGGAGAGATCGATGGACCGCAAGAGTCGAAGTGGTTGATCTCACACCGAGCGATACGTGGAAGCGCTATTCCGAGCCGGTGATCGTGAATGAGAAGTTGGTCATTGTTCCCGCATGGATGAATTTTCGTGAGAAGGAACGCTTTCCGTTCATTGTCTCTATTGATCCAGAAGAATCATTTGGACTCGGTGACCATCCGACGACTCGAATCGTTGCCGACCTTTTGTGTCGCTTGATGGCACCCGAATCGTCAGTACTAGATATGGGCACGGGCTCGGGTGTGCTCTCAATCGTCGCTGCAGTGCTCGGCGCGCGCCGGGTGGTCGGTATCGACCGCGCCATCGGAGCTGTAGCCGTCGCACAGCGCAACGCCGAAAGAAATACGGTTTCCGAGGTCACTGAATTCTCCGAAGGTTCGACCGTTCCAATTGGTGAACAGTTCGATTTTGTTGCCGCAAATATCCTCGCCCCGGTGCTACTCGACTTGTGCGAGCCCATCGTCCGATCGGTGGAACCTGGCGGCACGATTATTTTGTCTGGCCTTCACATCGATCGACGGCAAGACGTGATTAACCGATACGTAGCCGAGGGTTGCCGCCTCGTTGACGACCTCGTTCTTGAAGGGTGGTGCGGAGTCGCTATGACGAAGCAGCAATGAGTGACTCGATCTCATCTTGAGAGGGGAGAGATGGAACGGCACCATGTGTTGTCGTAGCGAGAGCACCACCGGCAAGCGCCCGGAGACAAGCGTCGTTGAGCTCATGTCCGGCAGCCAGCGAGGCAGCGAGCGACCCACAGAACGCGTCTCCTGCTCCGGTGGTGTCGACAGGGGTTACGTGAAATGAGGGAAGCCGTTGGGTCATTCCCTGGTGGTGAATGTCAATTCCAGCAGCACCTTTCGTCACGATGACAGTGCCAACACCCGCTTCCTGCAATCTCGACACGCCTCCAAGAAGTTCAATTTCGTGTTCGTTTGGAATCACGATGTCACACAGTGCCAGCAGTTCTGTACTGAGCTCGGCTGCAGGTGCAGGGTTAAGAATGGTCATCGCTCCGGCCTGCTTAGCAGCAACAAAAGAATCGGTCACCGTGGAGATCGGAACCTCAAGTTGTGCGAGGACGACGTCAGAGACGTCGATGTTGGTTGTTGGCGGACATGATGCGTTTGAACCAGGCACCACGATGATCGAATTTTCGCCCGCATCATCGACCACGATGAGCGCTCGTCCGGTCGGTTCAAACGGTGAGATGTGAACTCCCTCGAGGTTGAGGCCCTCGCTGCTTGCGATGGAATGAAGGAACCTGCCTGCGTCATCATCACCGACCGCACAAATGAATGCGGTTCGGGCACCTGCTCGGGCCGCAGCGACCGCCTGATTGAGTCCCTTGCCGCCGGGATATTCGTGAAAGTCCGAGCCAATGAGGGTCTCGCCGGGCAGGGGATGTCGTGGTGTGGTGGCGACGAGGTCTACATTTGCGCTTCCGACGACAACGACAGAAGCGTGAGGGTTTGGCACCGGGGCCACAACCGTCAGCTCGACTGTCGGGCGCGAACTCCAATGGGTGCGATAAGCCGATAGCCGGCGGTGTGACGCTCATCTTCGCTTTCAGCGCCCCACAGTCCGTATTCGTGGTTGTCACGGGCAAAGTCTCGACACACGAATCTCACTGAGCATGATTGACAAATCTCCCGAGCGGCATCTTCACGACGCTCACGAGTCTGTGGTCGCTCTGCGGGAGTGGGGAAGAAAAGGTGAGTCATTCCCTTACACGCTGCGTCTTCCATCCATTCGTCATCTGTGAGATGCCGAGTGATGAAATCGAGAACGTTGCTCATGTCTTCCCCCTATGTGATGTAGGAATCCCCCCACAGGACCCAAGAGAAGATGATAGATGCTGGTGCAGGTCTCGGTCAATTGCGATCTTCTGCGGAAGACATCACCAACTGAACACCCTCGAGAAATCGGTCGACGTCTGCCTGGGTGGTGTCCCAAGACGTCATCCATCGATGTTGCGAGGTCACCGAGTTCCAATCCCAGAAAAAACACCAGTTCCGTAGAGCTGTTGCGGCCTCGTTTGGAAGAACAGGAAACATGCTGTTGACCGCAGGTGGGGGACCGGCGGCGTCTCCGAGGATCTCATACGCGCCTTTATGAAGTTGTTGGGCCATTGCGTTTGCGTGTGAAGCCCAGGTAAGCCACTGGTCGTCGTGAAGGGCGGCGAGAAACTGGGCAGCGACATAGCGCATCTTTGATCCCAGTTGATTGACCTGTTTTCGAAGGTGCTGCCCTAATGGTTTCGGGTAAGGCGTGAGATGAATGACCGCCTCGGCAGCCATAAGCCCGTTCTTGGTTCCACCAAACGACACTGTGTCGACGCCCGTCTCAACCACCATTTTGCGTAGTCCTTCTCTGCCTGAGCCGAGAGCGGCAACAGCGTTGGCGATTCGCGCTCCGTCAAGATGCACTCTCATGCCGTACGAGTGAGCGACCTCGCAGAGTTCGCCGATTTCATCAACGCTGTAGGTCGTTCCCCACTCGGTCGCTTGGGTGATGGAGAGAATTCCGGGTTGAGCG
Source organism: uncultured Ilumatobacteraceae bacterium (assembly GCA_965660025.1). Classification (GTDB taxonomy): domain Bacteria; phylum Actinomycetota; class Acidimicrobiia; order Acidimicrobiales; family Ilumatobacteraceae; genus Casp-actino5. Next base: position 33,689 of record CBFHYI010000011.1, read on the forward strand.
TGGTGAATATTTCCGAGCGCTTCAGCTCGAGCGTGAATTGAGTCGGCGCTCATCTTCCCGTCGACTGAGGGAGTCGAGATGAGCTTTGTGCTTAGCACTCGCTCAGGTGCGGCAGCCTCGTCGTCATTGATATGTGACCAGTCAGTGCATAGCACGGACTCTCCCGGTTGGAGCATGGTTGCTAGCGCAAGGATATTTGTACCCGTGCCGTTCAAGGTGAGAAGGACTGAGACCTCGCGGTCAAAAAGATCGTTGAATTCGTCTTCGACTTGTCGTGTCCAGTCGTCTTCGCCGTATGCCAATGCATGCCCAAGGTTCGCTGACGATATGGCATCGAGCACGGCCGGGTGAATACCTGCGGCGTTATCGCTCGCGAAGGAACACTTTGGGGGATCTGGAAACATCACACCTCTAGTATCACAGGCCAGTTAGCCTGCCCGCCGTGTCCCAGTCAGTTTTTGAAGCTTCTCGGCGTCGAACGTTTGCCATCATCAGCCACCCTGATGCAGGAAAGACAACGCTGACAGAGAAGTTTCTCCTGTATGCGGGAGCGGTCGGTGAGGCTGGCGCAGTGAAGGCTCGTGAGGGCCGTCGTTCTGCAACAAGTGACTGGATGGAGATGGAGAAGAAGCGAGGAATCTCGATTTCTTCAACTGCGCTCACATTCGATTACCGAGGAATGCAGTTCAATTTGCTCGACACGCCGGGTCACCGAGATTTCTCAGAAGACACCTACCGAGTGCTTGCTGCTGTCGACTCTGTGGTCATGGTGCTCGATGTCGCAAAGGGTATTGAGCCGCAGACGTTGAAGCTGTTTGAGGTCTGTCGAAGCAGAAATCTTCCCGTCATTACTTTCCTGAACAAATATGACCGTCCGGGCCGGGCGCCGCTTGAACTACTTGACGAGATCGAGGAACAGATTGGCCTCCGTCCAACGCCTGCAACCTGGCCAGTTGGTATTCCCGGAGACTTTCGAGGCGTTATTGATCGCTCGTCAGGCGAATTTACTCGCTTTACTCGCACCGTTCGAGGTTCAGCAATCGCGCCTGAGGAAGTGATTTCGACGGAGCAGGCTGCCGCTGAGGAGGGGAGTGCGTGGGCCCAAGCGATCGACGACGTTGAACTACTTGATGCCGTGGGAGCGGTTGTTGACAGCGAGTCGTTTCTTGCTGCGGAGTCGACACCGGTATTCGTCGGATCGGCGCTCACCAATTTTGGTGTACGTCACGTACTTGACACCTTGGTTGACCTTGCTCCGGCAGCAGGGGAACGGCTCGATGTTCACGAGTCGCCGAGGTCGCTTGACGCAGGTTGTTCCGCATTCGTGTTCAAGGTTCAGGCCAACATGGACAAATCGCATCGAGATCGCATTGCGTTTGTTCGGGTGTGTTCTGGGAAATTTGAGCGTGGGATGGTGCTCACCTGTCATCGCACCGGAAAGCCATTTGCGACAAAGTACGCGTCTCAGGTGTTTGGCGCTGAACGAAGCACGGTTGATGAGGCGTTTCCTGGTGATGTCGTTGGACTCGTGAACGCCACCGACCTTCAGATCGGAGACTCTTTGTACGTTGGCAATCCCGTGGAGTTTCCAGCGATACCGAGGTTTGCTCCTGAGGTCTTCGCGTCGGCCAGACCACTCGATACCGGCAAGTTCAAGCAGTTCAGGCGCGGGCTCGACCAACTCGATTCTGAGGGTGTTGTGCAGGTGCTTCGCGACCCACAGCAGGGAGACGCAAACCCTGTGTTGGCCGCAGTTGGACAGCTCCAGTTCGAGGTTTTTGCGTCTCGACTTGAGATTGAATTTAACGCTCCGTCAGAGGTCACTCCGTCACCGTACGAGTCAATTCGGTTTACTGACGAGGAAAGCGCAGAGCGGCTCAAAGAAATCGGTGGCATCCGGATTATGCGGCGGGGGGATGGCAGGCTGGTGGCCCTTTTCGAAAGTAGATATCGGCTGCAGCGTCTCGAGAGCGATGAACCCGAGTTGGTACTTGAGCCCATCAACGTTGGAACCTAAATACCGCGGGTCCACCACAGAGTGTCGTAGTTTTTCGTCATGACGAAAATGGTTCACTGCGTGTGGTGCAGAAGACCGATTGAGGCTCGCAGTGGACGTGGGCGTCCTAAACAGTTCTGCTCACAGAAGTGCAGGCAATGGAATTGGGTAGCCCAGAATCGGGCGCGCGAGCTTGAACTTGGCGAAGGAGAGTTGGTGATGGCTCGCAAGGAACTCGATGCGTTGCACGATGCTCTCTATGTGCTTGCGTGCGCGGTTGATGACACCCAGCGAGATCTTGATGACAACCCTGCCGACCCACAGGAGCTGCGAAGAATGCTGAATTGGTTGCTCGACAGCGCAAAGCCCCTGCGCGACTACGAAATGTCGGCCCCTGGTGTATCTCCGGAATAACGTCATGACGAAAATACGGCACGGGCAAGGCGAGAATCGGCTAAACGCGCGCTGAACATGAACAACGGCTCCGTCCTCTAACTAGGGCTCGCACCCCTCGTTGGATCCAATGGCCCGCATCGCACCATCGATATACACCACGAAGTCGCCGCAGTTCGATCAACCGTCAGCCCCTTAATGAGGTGTCGATTCTTTCGACCAACCAGCACCAGGCGTAAGCCCTTCCAGTAGCAGTGCGTGCAAAGGTGCCTCATAGCGCCTCAATAATTGGTGCATTCCAAGGGTTTCGGCAGGGTCTCGATTTGGGATGAACGCCCATAATATCCGTTATGTCAAGTTGAAACAAACGTCGACAAAATACCCCTCCTCTCCCAAACCTTTGATGAGTAACGCTTTGGCAGGCACCGAGCGCACAACTTCCGTCGAATTGTTTCAGGAACTGCTTCGTTATTCCGATGAATCTTCTGCACCCGATCAGGAGATCAACAATGAATACAACACGTCGCAAGCGCCTCCCCCGGCGCCTCGGTTACAAACTCATCGCAGCAGGTTTGGTCGTCTCTCCCCTGCTCTCGATTTCAAATTCGGCCCATGCGGCTACACCTGCAGTGGCTGCACTTCAGGGCCTCAGCACCGGATCAACCGGTGAAGCTGTCAAAACGCTTCAGGAAGCCCTCATTTCGAGGGGTATTGACGTGAAGGGCGGGGCCGACGGTCGATTCGGGCCAATGACGCTTGCAGCTCTCAACGAATTTCAACGCTCGGCCGGTCTTGAGGTCACAGGATCGGTGGATGAGGCAACCGCCATTGCGGTCGGCACGACGGTCTCGCCTCTTACCGGTCTTGCGAAGGGTCGCTTTGGTGACGATGTCGCGAGCCTTCAAGAAAAGCTGATTGCCGCGGGTTTCACCCCGAAGGGTGGCGCCGATGGTCATTTCGGTCCGGCGACCGAGGCCGCACTCAAGGCCTACCAGGAGGCAGAAGGTTTGGCCGTTTCCGGCATTGCCGATGAGTTAACCGTCGCTCATCTCTCAAGCGCAGGACAGGAAGCACCCGTCGAAGAGAGCGGCGAATCAGCGGACGACGTGGAGACGCCCGCCGACGGCGATGACGCCGACTCAGAGCCCTCAACAGACGTCGAGCCTGAGGCCCCTGTCCTCGCACCTGAAATTGCCGAACTCGCCGGCGTCGCAAATGGTTCCGTTGGTGCTGCAGCAAAGGCTGTGCAACAACTGCTCATCGACGCTGGAGTTGAACTTCGCGGCGGTGCAGACGGAGCCTTTGGACCCGTGAGCCAAGCTGCTCTCAAGAGTTTCCAAAGCAGTCGTGGCCTCGAGGCCTCTGGCATTGCCGACGAAGCCACTCTCCTTGCTCTTACCACCACCGGTTCAGCACAGACCGATGGTGACAATGAATCTGCTGTTGCAGTGCCCTCAGAATTCTCCCAGCTGGTCGGTCTCCGCCCGGGTGCACTGGGTGATTCGGTAGCGGCACTGCAACGGCGCCTTCTCGACCTGGGTATCACCGTTCGTGGAGGCGCAGACGGCATCTTTGGACCAGCGACAACGTCATCTCTCAAGACATTCCAAGAGCAGCGCAATCTCGGAGCTACGGGCATTGTCGACGACGCAACCGCCGCCGCCCTTGCTACACCGGATACCACTGATGAGACGTCCTCAGACGAAACGAACGATGACGCCTCATCAGATGAAGCAACCGGAACGACAAAGGGTTACGGCGTATACGGCGAAGTGAGCGATCGAGTCACTGCGCTGCAGAATGCGCTCATCAACGCGGGGATCACGGTTCGCGGTGGTGCCGACGGCGTCTTCGGCGCCGCCACCGTTGCTGCGGTTATGGATCTTCAACGTCAAGAGGAACTACAGGTCACCGGCATCGTGAACGCCGTAACCGCCGAGCTACTCGGTCTTTCCGCCGAGGTGGCTCCAGCCGACTCCCCTGTCGCCAACATCTCTCTCGCGGCATTCCCAGTGCAAGGAATGTGTGGCTACAGCGATACCTGGCATGCACCTCGATCAGGTGGTCGCCTCCATCTCGGAGTCGACATCATGGCTCCAGAAGGAAAACTTCTCTACGCAGTCGCAGACGGAACGATCACAAAGATCTACACCGACCGCCCGGGCTCACTCGCCGGTAACGGCCTCCGACTCACCATGGACGATGGGACTTACTTCTTCTATGCCCACCTTCTCTCATTTGCAGAAGGCATTGAGGTCGGCACGAAGGTCGTCGCCGGTCAAGTCATCGGCAAAAACGGAAGCACTGGCAACTCAGGTACACCGCACCTCCACTTCGAAATTCACCCAGACGGTGGTGCAGCAATTAATCCGTACCCGATCGTTAAGGCCATCGACGGTTGCTCGGTAACTGAGCCCGTTGCCGTCATGGCCCAGAACTAAACGACGACTGGCAGCCCGCCACCCCATAGAATGACAACGTGAGCACAGTGGTCGACTACCAGATCACCTCTGGGCACGCCGACTGGCCTCACTTGCGAGACTCTGCCCAATGGGCCGAAGACAACGGTTTCGGTGCCATCTGGGTCGTGGACCACCTCGCAGGCTCATCGATGGGAGGCAATCAGTCGTACGAGGCATTCACATGGTTGGGCGCAATGGCTGCAACAACCGAACGCATCGAACTTGGGTCGCTTGTGACCAACGTGTGGAATCGGAGTATCGGCACCAGCATCGTTGGAGCGGCAACCGTTGCCGAAATCTCGCAACGTCGTTTCTGGTTTGGAGTTGGAGCAGGAACATCACCCTCAAGCTCATTCGCCTGGGAGCAACATGCCGTTAACGCCCCTATTGAGCCATCAATGGAGCGACGACACGATCGGGTCGAAGAACTTCTCGATCTCAGCTCTCGAATGTGGGCAGAGACATCGGGTGAATTTCCTACGTTTATCAACCCTCAGCACATTCCGCGGAGGATTGTCGGTGTCAACAGTGTTCGACTCTCAAAGATCGCGGCACTAAAGGCCGACGGGATCAACGTTGCATGGGCGCACCCACGACGCGACGAATTTCTCGCCGCCTGTCAGGAGCAGTCTCCTGCATCAGATTTCGAGTGGACTACCTACATTCCATATGACCCGGCCCTGCGTGATGAAGAGCACCCCACCCGTCAAGAAATGTCATCACGTGGCATCACGCGAGTAATTCTTCTTGAGACCGGCGTACCGCACGTCAGGTGACATTCCGACTACAGTTAGCGGCTACATAGGAATTCGCCGAAACGCCGCATCGGGAGAGTGGAACGCACCGTCGTGGTGCGGGTTCACGCCGAAGGAGCAACCTCCCCGGAATCTCTCAGGCACAAGGACCGGTACGGATGGCGACGCTGGAAAGCAGCCTTCGGGCTCACCCAAGGGGAAAGCCGCTCCTGCGGTGAAACTCTCTGGTACCGATGACAGCGGGGGCCTAACCGAAGTGAAGGGACCCTCATGGCTGCAACGAACGACACATCGAGTCGAGGATTTGAGTCGCGTCATATCGGACCACAGGGCGCTGCGATCACCACCATGCTCGAACGAGTGGGTGCCGCATCTCTAGATGAACTCATCAGCGACATCGTTCCTGACTCCATTCGTCAGCACTCTCCCCTTGACCTTCCCGCCGTCCTCAGCGAGCAAGAGGCACTTGACGCGATCCGTTCCATTGCGGAAAAGAACGTTGAGATGACCTCGCTCATTGGCATGGGATACACCGGCACGATCATGCCGCCTGTCATTCGTCGAAATGTGCTTGAAAGTCCGGCCTGGTACACGGCGTACACCCCTTATCAGCCTGAAATTAGTCAGGGCCGCCTTGAAGCGTTGCTGAATTTCCAGACGATGGTGTGCGAACTCACTGGCCTGCCTGTCGCCAACGCCTCTTTGCTCGACGAGGCCACAGCGGCAGCTGAAGGAATGACGATGTGTCGCCGATCGACGAAAACTGGAGACGTGTTTTTTGTCGATCATGATGTTCATCCGCAGATCCTCGCCGTTCTGAAGACACGGGCTGAACCCACCGGAATTTCGGTCGTGTCGGGTGACGATGCCACCCTGGCTTCGCTCGATGGAGTGTTTGGTGCTCTCTTCTCGTTTCCTTCGTCGACCGGCGGTGTCCGTGACTTGTCGTCGATAATCGAAACGGTGCATGACAAAGGTGCTCTGTGTGTCGTCGATGTTGACCCACTGGCAGCAGTGCTCCTTCGCTCCGCTGGTTCAATGGGCGCCGACATTGCAATTGGCTCTGCACAGCGATTTGGAGTGCCGATGGGAGGAGGCGGACCGCATGCAGCGTTTATTGCAGTCTCAGAAAAACTTGCTCGCTCGACCCCCGGACGGCTGGTAGGCGTAAGTGTCGACGACGCCGGTCGCCCAGCGCTCCGGCTCGCATTGCAAACCCGAGAGCAACATATTCGTCGAGAAAAGGCAACGTCGAATATCTGCACGGCACAGGTGCTCCTTGCCAACATCGCAGGACTTTACGCCTGCTGGCATGGTCCCGATGGGCTTCGTGCGATTGCGGAGCGCGTCGCGGGCTTTGCTCACGCCACAGCGACAGTGCTGGAGGCCGCAGGATTTCAGATACGTCACAATGTCATCTTCGACACCGTGTGCGTCGATGGTGTTGACGCGGAAAAGTGTTGGGCCGCCGCAATCGATAGAGGTATCAACATCCGAGTGGTCGATGAAACGACGGTCGCGATGACATTCGATGAAACTACTGATCACCGAGTGTTGTCAGATGCATTGGAGAGTTTTGGCGTGGAGCCGAGTGACGTAGTGGCGTTAGAGCCACGGACGTTCGGCGACGACCTCTCTCGCTCGGGTGATCTCATGCCTCAGGAAGTTTTTCATCGTTATCACAGCGAGCACGAGATGCTCCGGTACCTCCGGCGACTGAGTGACAAAGATCTTGCACTCGATCGCACGATCATTCCTCTCGGTTCATGCACAATGAAATTGAATGCCACCACGGAGATGGAACCCATTTCTTGGTCACAGTTCGGAAATATTCATCCGTATGCTCCCGAGGCACAGCTCGAGGGCTACCAACAGCTGGTTGATGAACTCGAATGCATGCTTGCAGAAATTACGGGTTACGACGCCGTGAGTTTGCAGCCGAATGCCGGAAGCCAGGGCGAATTCGCAGGCCTTCTTGCCATACGGGCATACCACAGAAGCCGTGGGGACGTTGAGCGAAACGTCTGCCTTATCCCGTCAAGCGCTCATGGCACGAATGCAGCCAGCGCAGTAATGGCCGGCATGGATGTAGTCGTCGTTGCATGTGATGACCGTGGCGATATCGATCTCGCTCATCTTGATGAACTGATCTCGACACACAGCGAGCGAGTTGCCGCAATCATGATTACGTACCCGTCGACCCATGGCGTGTTTGAGACAACGGTGACGGACGTCTGTGAGCGTCTACATGCTGTTGGCGGGCAGGTATATGTCGACGGCGCCAACCTCAATGCCCTGGTTGGAGTTGCTCAACCAGGAAAGTTTGGTGCCGACGTAAGTCACCTCAATTTGCATAAGACATTCTGCATTCCTCACGGCGGCGGAGGTCCTGGTGTCGGTCCAGTCGCGGTCAAGCATCACCTCGCAGAGTTCTTGCCGAGTAATCCACTCGTTAAGACTGGGGCAGTTGGGCCGGTGAGCGCAGCCCGTTTTGGTTCCGCCGGTATTTTGCCGATTCCGTGGGTGTACGCCCGACTCATGGGAGGAGACGGCCTCCGCCACGCAACGATGACGGCCATACTTTCTGCGAACTACGTCGCATCGCGGCTCTCAGCGCACTTCCCCATTTTGTACACCGACGGAAACGGACGGGTGGCGCACGAATGCATCCTCGACCTCCGCCCGATCACCAAAGCAACTGGGGTTACCGTCGACGATGTTGCGAAGCGTCTCATGGATCACGGAATACACGCGCCCACGATGTCGTTCCCAGTGGCGGGAACGTTGATGGTCGAGCCCACAGAGAGTGAGTCACTCGAAGAAATTGATCGTTTCTGCGATGCGATGATTTCAATTCGAGGCGAAATCGACCGTGTTGCCGACGGTGAATGGGCTGTCGAAGAGAGCCCGCTAAGGTTCGCCCCACACACCGCTGAAGATCTTCTCGGTCCGTGGGAACGGCCATATTCAAGGGAGCTTGGCGCCTATCCTCTCCCAGGGCTTCGCCAGCAAAAGTATTTCGCCCCCGTCGCGCGAATTGATGGAGCGACAGGTGACCGAAATTTGATTTGTACTTGTGAGCCGCTCGAGGTGTACGCCAGCCAGACCTGAACTAGCGTTCGTTACATGGCCACATCAACAGACCGAACAGAGTTCATCTCTGAACTTGTCAACCTCCTCGCCGGTCCAGTCTCAGCGGGAATGAAGAAGGCTGGAGAGGCCAATCAGCGCCGAATGCAGATGCAAGAGCATGTCGAACAGTTGGTCGATGATGCGAAGAAGGCGGGAGACGTCGCTCGCAGGATGGTCTCACTCCTCGACGAAATTGAGCAGCCGCTTCGCGAGGCAGTGCCACAGTTGGCGAGGGCGGCTCAACTGCTTGGCCAAGTTCTTGACGAGGCGCCAGATGACCTTGGTGAACAGTTGAAGAATACGTGGATCTCGGTGAATTCACTTCTAGAGGGACTTGGCCCCCTGCTGATGCTCGCACAGGGAGCGGCTGGCATGTTTGGCAGCTCATCTTCAACCAGTGCGACAACAGCCTCCCCAGCATCAAACCCGACACAGAACGCCTCGGGCGCGAAGAAGAGCGCAGCAAAGAAGGCGTCACCAGCGAAGAAAACGGCGGCAAAAAAGAGCCCTGCGAAAACGACTACGGCAAAGAAGGCCGCTCCGGCAAAGAAGTCAACCACAAAAAAGGTTGCTCCAGCGAAAAAAACCGCGGCCAAGAAGTCCTCACCAACGAAGAAATAACGGCGCGAACGGCCCGCCACTCTCCCGAGTTGGCTACACGAATGGCATCTTGACGAGACGTCCCGGAACCTCGGAGCCGCGAATGTCGATGGTAACCGCATCGCCGATGGCCAAGTCGCCTGAAATAAAGCCCATCGCAATCCCGTGCTGAAGCATCGGTGAAAAGTTTCCTGATGTGACGTGGCCGATCTCCTCGCCGTTGCACACGATGGGATTTCCAGTGCGCGGCGGACGACGACCCTCGGATGCAATACCCACCAGTCGGCGTGACAGTCCCGCAGCTTTCTCTGCAATCAATGCGTCCTTACCGATGAACTCCGTGTCAAAGGCGACTACCCAGCCCAGTCCGGCCTGCAACGGAGTAATGTCGGGCGCAAGTTCTTGTCCGTGTAGCGGGAGGCCAGCTTCGAGGCGAAGCGTGTCACGGGCGCCAAGTCCGGCGGGGGTTGCCCCGGCTTCGGCTAAGGCGTGCCATAACTCAGCAGCATCGCTCGACGGAATCGAAATTTCTACTCCGGCCTCTCCGGTGTAGCCAGT
>CBFHYI010000012.1:0-34602 GCA_965660025.1 uncultured Ilumatobacteraceae bacterium
CACGACATTTCCTGTGCTTTTTGCCATCTTTTCGCCATCGACAAGAAGCCATCCGCCGACAGCCCAACCCTTCGGAAGATCAACTCCTGCACTCATCAACATCGCGGGCCAGTAGACGCAGTGGTGGCGAATGATGTCTTTGCCAATGAGGTGGTAATCGACTGGCCAGCGATTGGTGTAATCGACCGACGGGTCTCCGAACCCTGTTGCCGACAGGTAATTGGTGAGGGCATCAAACCAGACGTAGGCAACATGACGCTCATCCCAGGGAAGTGGGATACCCCAGTCGAGACTCGTTCGACTCACCGAGAAATCACGCAAGCCGCCACGGATGAGCCCGAGCGCCTCATTTCCCCGAAATTCAGGCTTGATCACTCCGGGATGCTCGTCGTACCACTTCAACAGTCGGTCTTGAAAGCGGCTGAGCCGGAAGAAGTAATTCTCTTCTTCGAAATGGTCGACTGGACGCTTATGAATTGGGCAGAGACCATCATCGAGTAGTTCTTCATCGGTGAAATATTCTTCGCACGCCACGCAGTACTTGCCTGAATAGGTGTCGAGTTCGATATCGCCAGCGTCATAGCAACGCTGGAGGAGTTCTTTCACTGCCGCGTAATGGCGTGGTTCGGTGGTTCGGATGAAGTCGTCGTTGGTGATGTCGAGACGTGTCCATGCATCAGCGAACTTTGGGGCGATGGTGTCGCAAAATGCTTGAGGGGTCTGCCCTGCAGCGTCCGCGGCTTGACGGATTTTGAGGCCGTGTTCATCGGTGCCGGTGAGGTACATCACATCGTCGCCAAGCAGGCGATGCCAACGGCTGAGCGCGTCACCAACAATGGTCGTGTACGCATGACCGAGGTGCGGTTCTGCGTTGACGTAATAAATCGGGGTAGTGACGTAAAAGCCGCTCACTATCTAGACGCTACCGGTGTCACCATGTTGAGGCTCGGCATGTAAGCGGTTCGGTCGTTGGCGGTAGTTTCGTCACTCATGTCGCATAACTTCGCTGAAGCAACGTCGGTTCGTCAGAGCAGCGCAACGAATGAATCGGGTGGGATGCGCTATGAGGCAACAGTCTTTGAAGGCTGGGACATTCTTGGCAATACCAATGGTGGGTACCTCATGGTGATGGCCGCTCGCGCAATGGCAGACGCCGCAGGTCGACCGCCGTTGACGATCACTGCTCATTATTTGTCGCCGGGAGCGGTTGGCGCTCACTTCGTTGATGTCACTGAGGTGCGCTCTGGTCGACGTTTTGCAACGATGACGGCGGCCGTTATCAATGCTGAAACCGGTCGCGAAGCCATCAGAGTGCTGGGAACATTTGGCCACCATGATCCTGACGGCATAGAGAAGTTCGACCGAACCCCGCCGGCGATCCCGCCGTATGACGATTGTGAGATCGACGTCGATGGCGATGACCCGAATGCCCAGCCGGTGCCAGAGCTTCAGCGACGATTGTCGGTGAGGTTGTCGCCGGATTCGATTGGATTCCGTTCAGGGAAGCCTCGAGGAGTAGCGGAAATTAAGGGATGGTTTGATTTTGCGGACGGCCAGAGCATTGACCAGTACGGGTTGATCCTTGCGTCTGATTCCTTCCCGCCTGCGGTCTTCAACAGTGGAGTTCCGGTGAGTTGGGTCCCGACCGTCGAGCTCACGGTTCACTTGCGCGGCCTTCCTGTGCCTGGTCCCCTTGCAGTTGTGTTTAGAACTCGCTACATCTCAGGAGGCGTTCTCGAAGAAGATGGCGAGCTGTGGGATTCGTCGGGTCGACTTGTCGCGCAGTCGCGTCAACTCGCTCTCACACCGCGTCCGACCTGACCGGCTCGACGCGCACCTGCCGTCATGCCGATTGCGAACGCCCCCGCTGCGAGGCCGACAGCTGAGGCGATCATCAGGCCTCTGCGAGCAACCGTTCGGGTTTGTTGACGGAAATGTACGACGGGCCAGCCGTGTTGTCGGGCATGGCGTTCAAGGCGGCTATCAGGGTTGACGACCACTGGGTGACCGACGGCTGACAGCATCGGCAGGTCACTTGACGAGTCGCTGTAGGCATAGCACTGACCCAAGTCGAGATTGTCCCATCGGGCGAGATCGGTGATCGCTTCAACTTTGCCTTGCCCGTAGCAGAAAGGTCCGTCGAGTTCACCGGTGTAGACGCCGTCAATGACGCGACCGCGTGTGCCGATACCTCCGGTCATTCCGAGCGAAAGCGCAAGGGGTTCAACGATTTCTGTCGGAGCAGCTGAGACGATGAAGGTGCCCCTTCCGGCTTGGCGGTGGAGGTCGAGTAGTCGGCGCGCTTCGGGACGAATTTTTCCGAGCAGTGTCGGGATCACGCGTTCATTTAACGATTGAAGATCATCTTGACGTTGCCCTCTAATGAAACCGAGGATGCGATCTCGTGCCTCGTCTGCTACGTCGCTGCCATGGTCACCGCGAAGTTTGAACAACGCTGCGGTTACTGCATCGCGAACAAGTTCGGTGGTGGGCATGAGGTGGGCGGCACGCCCTGCAAGAGCGAGCGTGAACGCCGATGAGCCGCTGATGAGGGTTCGGTCAAGGTCGAAGAATGCCGCGCTGGGGCCAGGTGTCGCGAAGTGGAGATATTCACTCATGGTGTGTTCATCTCTTGAGGTGAAGGTGACTGTATGGCGAGATCGTAGGCCTGCCGGCGCGGAATCCCGAGGCGTCGCGCAACATCTGCTGCCGCGTCACGACGACTTAGGCCTCGAGACAAGGCCTCTTCGAGAGCTTCGCGGATCGACTCCTCGGTGATCGTTTGCTGTTCGCGAGGGCGCCCTGCGATGACGATGACATATTCACCGCGTGGTTCCTCGAGGCGAAGCTCAGCGAGGGTCGATCGGATGGTCTCTTCGTGCAGTTTCGTGAGTTCACGACTAATGCTGATCTGTCTGTCACCGCCGCAGATCTCGGTGAGGTCGGCAAGCGTTCGAACGATGCGGTGTGGGGCCTCGTAGAGCACGATCGTTCGGTGTTCGGCTGCGATATCGGTGAGGCGATCGGTTCGTTCTTGGCCGCGCCGTGGCAGAAAGCCCTCCATGACGAAACGTTCGGTGGGGAGACCGCTTGTAATAAGTGCACTGATGGCGGCGCAGGCTCCGGGAATTGCGCTGACGTTGGCGCCGGCATTGATTGCGGCGTGCACGAGGCGTTCGCCTGGGTCTGAGATACCCGGCGTTCCGGCGTCAGACACGACCGCGACGTCATGCCCAGCGGTCAATTCGTCGACGACTCGTTCGGCGATCCGGTGTTCGGTGTGCTCGTTGCATACCGCTAGAGCTCGAGCAGTAACACCGAGGTGCTGCAATAGCCGACCGGTTCGTCGAGTGTCCTCACAACACACGAGCGCAGATTGTTCGAGTGTCTCTCGGGCGCGAGGAGTGATGTCTCCTAGATTACCGATCGGTGTGGCGACGAGCCATAGAGTGCCGGTCATTGGCTCTCCGATGTGTCGGGTTGTTGACCTCGAAATTCGAGTTCATCGCCGACGTGAAGCCCCCAGCGAGAGAAGGCTCCTGATTCAGCCTCAACGACGTACGCAGCACCGATGACGGGCATGCCGAGCCGATTTCGTCGCATCCGCTGTGTCTTGATGACGGTCCCATTTCGGTCGACAAATGCGACGTCGATTGCGAACTTCATCCCAATGGTGTGAACCCAATTACATGGCTCGATGACGAGAGCACCTGAAAACGAGCTGCGGCCAAGTAGGCCCTTGCGACGTGATGACGGGTCGGTAGCACGTTCTGCTGAAGCGAGCACACGAGCGCCACTGACGATCCATCCCACGACACCAGTGTGGCAGGAGGTGATGCAGAAATCGACGGATCAGATGTTGAAACGGAATTCCATGACATCGCCGTCACTGGCGATGTAGTCCTTTCCCTCTAAGCGGAGTTTGCCTACGTCTCTTGCCGCATTCCATGAGCCGAGTTCAAGGAGTTGTTCCCATTCGATGACCTCAGCCCGAATGAATCCCCGTTGGAAATCGGTGTGGATGCGTCCGGCGCACACCGGTGCAGTCGAACCTTCGCGGAATGTCCATGCGCGTGACTCTTTGTCTCCAGTGGTGAAAAAGGTGCGTAATCCGAGAAGGTGATAGGACGAACGCACCATCCGAAACAGCGCTCCCTCGCCAAGCCCGAGGCCGTCGAGCATTTCTGCACGCTCTACTGGGTCTGAAATTGCTGCGGCTTCAGCTTCGAGTTGAACGCACATACCGATGACTTCAACATTGTCGCCAGCGTCGTTGAATGCTTCAGCGACCTTGTGCTCCTCGGCGGAAATGTTGTCGAGTTCGTCTTCGCCAACGTTGACCACAGCGAGCACCCTGCGATTTGTGAGAAGGAAATACGGCTCAAGGGTTTCGCGGATTCCGTCGGAGAGTCCGGCTCGGTACAGAGGCATTCCATCTGACAGTGCTTCATTTGCTGCGCGAAGTGCGACGAGTTCATCACCGAGCCCCTTGTCAAGCTTTGATCGTCGCTCAACATCGGCAAGGCGCTTTTCGATTGTCTCAAGGTCGGCGAGGGCGAGTTCTAGTTCGACCACTCGGAGGTGTTCGAGAGGATCTGATGGTCCGGGAACATCGTCATCGGCGAATGCTCGGAGAACAAACACGATCGCATCAACTTCCCGAATGTTCGCAAGAAACTTGTTGCCGAGCCCTTCACCTTTGCTCGCTCCTTCGACGAGGCCACCGATGTCGACTACTTCGACGGAGGCATGAATCGTATTTTTTGATGATGACATTGCAGCAAGGCGGTCGAGCCGTTCGTCGGGAACTTTCGCAACCCCAATATTGGGGTCTTTTGTTGCGAAGGCATATGGCGCAGCGAGCGCACCGCCGCCGGTGAGCGCGTTGTAGAGCGAACTTTTGCCTGCATTAGGCAGACCGACGAGACCGAAACGTTCCATGAGTGACAGACGCTATCGCTCGAACATTTAACCGCTGAAAAACTGCAACGCCCGGGACAAGCGGGGGGGATGCTCGTCCCGGGCGTCGATACGGTGTCTGTGGGGGGATTTGACACCGGGCGAGGTGGGGTGAACCCCGCCAGATCTTTGTCGCTCTCTTACTCGCTTGGTGAGTCGCTCTCCTCCGCGAGTTGCTCGCGAATATCGTCCATATCGAGGTTGCGGACCTGTCCAAGCAGGTCTTCTAGGGCTCCTTTCGGGAGCGCCCCTGGCTGAGCGAAGAGTTGAATGCCGTCTCTGAAGATCATCACGGTCGGTATCGACATGATGCCGAGTGAGCCCGCAAGCTGCTGTTCGGCCTCGGTATCTACTTTCGCAAATGTGACATCGGGATTCGCATCAGAAACTTCTTCAAAGATTGGTCCAAACATCTTGCAAGGACCGCACCATTCGGCCCAAAAGTCGACGATGGTGATGCCCTCGTCGGTGACCGTCGACTCGAATGAGTCGAGGGTGAGGTTAGTTGTCGACATAAGTACTCCATTCGGCTGATGTGTAACGCCATCTGTGACAACACCTTGCGTGCTCATTTCATTCCAATATCTATGGAATTTGCGTTGAACTACCTCACGGCGTTTCGACAGGAGTTGATGGTCTTGGGCGGTTTGCACCGAAGAAGGGTGGGAGATCTCGTGATCAGCCGTAGAGTTTTGTCCCTATGTCAAAGAAGACGAAGAAGCGCAAAGCTCGCCTGCGTCGCTCAAAAGCGAACCATGGGAAGCGACCCAACATGGGTCGTGGCTGACGCGTTTCGGTGAAGCCTGTTCAACTCTTTATCGGCGGTTCCCCTTCTCCGTGGGGTCTTGCCGGGCTATCACCTCAAGGTTCAGCTGTCGGATCTCTGGCCTCCACGTCGAATGCCACTTTGGTCTGGCCGTCGGAAGAGTTGCCGCCGGGAGCGTTGGAAATTGCATTTGACGGCGTTCAGTCAGGAGCTGATCTTGACGGAATTGAATGCGCCGAATTCATTTCGATCCCAGACGTTCTCGAGTCATCCGATTCTCTGATCGATCATGTCGTGATGATGACGAACAACCTTGACCGCACGTGCGAGGCGGTGACAGAAGTGACCGGGTGCCCCCTGAAGCGAGTGCGAGAGGTCGGAGAAATCCGTCAAGGATTCCATCGTGTCGGCGAGGGTGGTGTCATCCTTGAAGTTGTCGAACGAGCTGATGTTTCGCGCACGTCGCTATGGGGGCTAGTCATTGCCACACCGTCATTTGACGACCTTGTGCATGCGGCGGGCGACCTTGTGAGTGAACCCAAAGATGCCGTGCAGCCGGGTCGCCGGATTTCGACGGTGAAGGGCAGGGCCGGGCTTGGTATTCCGGTTGCCTTGATGACCCCGTGACATCCTTTGCTCGCCGCTGAGATGACGGAATCGCAACGACCAGGGCGATTACGTTTCAATTCCATGCGAACACCGTTGTTGTTGCTCTTGGCTGGCGTGGTTGCAGTCAGTGGCTGTTCAGGGTCGCCGGCTGCCGTGGGTGTTCCAACCACGGTGGTTGAGAGCGAAGCGACATCAACGACGACATCGGCTCCGAGGACAACGTCGGCTGCTGTCTCGACTACGACGACAACAGTGCCTGTCGTTGCCGGTGACTGCACGGTGTCGTCAGTCCTTGAAATCGGCGTGAACTCAGAAGAAGTGCGTTGTCTTGAGCGTCATCTCATCGATCGCGGGTGGCTCACGCAAACTGCAGACGCGGAGTTCGACGATCAGACTCGCATTGCGGTGAGGGCATTTCAGGCCAACCATGACCCCAAGCTCGGGATAGTTATTGACGGAATTGCTGGTCGACAGACCCTCGAGCTGCTGCAGTTATGGCTAGAACCACCACCTCCAGATCCTGATGAATCGACATGTGAGGGTCTCGGCGATGGCGCAGTGATCGACCGCGAGTATCAACGGGCGTGGCTGTGTGCTGGCGACGCGATTTCTTACGTGTTCCCGGTGACGACGGCGTGGGATCAGCCTGATCCGGGCGACTACGAGGTCGTTGAACGCAGCCGCGAGGCGTCGTCAGTCTTGACCGGCTCATATTCAGAGATGTCTCATTTTGTGGTCTTTACCTACGGCAAATTCCAAGGTGCTCGGGTCGGGTTCCACTCGGTTCCGATCTATCCGAGTGGGGAGTACGTTCAACCGCTCGACTCGGTCGGGACCTCCGAACTTCGTGGAGATACCAGTGGCTGCATTAGGGCGTTACCGGACGACGCAGTGTTGATCTGGGACCATCTCGATTTTGGTGCAAATGTGAGAGTGATCTCATGACCACACACCTGAGGTGACCCTCTCGGCATCTCTTTTGCGTGCGGTCAATCTCGGTCAGTTGATTGCTCCTCAAGCCATGCGGTGCCCTCAACGCAATCGCTGGCGAGAGGACACCATCGGCAAGATGATTGCGGTCGTCGAACGGCGGCGCGACCCTCCAAGAGTTCGACGGCTCGGCCGATACCGTCGAGGGTTCGCCGCATCGCTGAACCGAGGGTCTCAATGGTGACCTCTTCGGGGACGGCACGGCCGGCGTCGAGATAGAAACTTGCGATGAGTCGGGGAGGTATGCCAGTTCGCAAGGTCTCGAGTAAGGCATAAAAGCGGAGTTCGTCCATGTGGTTCGGCCACGCCCCTCCGGTTTTGAGATCGATGATGACTTTTCGACTTTCACCGTGTTCAGCACGCCCGAGCGTGAGATCGCTTTTTCCGCCGAGAACAATCGGACCAGTTTCCGGCCAGCGAATCGATGACTCGGCAACCGGAATAAAACTCTGTTGTAGGGGAGGGAAGCTTTCAGTGAACTTCACAACCCGGTCGGTGGCTGCGTTTTGAAGATCGGCACGGTCGCCTTCGGTCATTGCATTCAAAAAATCGCCGAGACTGTTTGGCTTTTCACCAAGTCGTGCAATCGACTCGTCGACGAGAGTTGCCGGATAAGGGGCTCCCCGCCAGCCCGTGAGCAGTTCGATTGCGCGGTGGGCAACGGTACCGATTGCGGTGGGGACACTCCAGCTGAACTCTTCTTTTTCTTGGAAGTGCTCCTCGCAGCCGAGCACCGAGGTGAGCATGCCTTTGCTGATGAACAGTGTGGTATCGAGTGCGGTGACTCGGGCGGTGAGGTGATCGAATGCATCGCTGAAGTCAGAGATAAATGAAGAAATCTGACCTCGATCGAATACCACTGGTTCGGAGGGGCGGCGAAGAAGACCGAGCGTGCGCTCTTGGGTTGGGTTGAGACGACTCGACGTCTGCTCGTTGTCCACGAGAACGACGTTAGCGAGTGGCTGTTACACCCTTCAGGCAGAGTAGTTCCGATGTCGTCAGCCCATTCTTCCGATCGCTCCACTGCCCTTGACTTTGCAAGTGCAGTTCGCGTCATCGGAGCAACATTGCAGCGAATGGGGTTCTTCGCACCGGTATTCCGATCACCACCCCGAATTGTGGGCGTTGATCGTTCAATCCGTCGGCGTACCGGCGAGGGTGCTGGCGCCTCTGCAGTTGTTGCAGTGAGGGTGAAAGATCGCCCTTGGCCGGCTGTGGTCGCCGACCTTGTAGAGGGGGCTGTCGCAGTCCATTCGCTTCTGTCACCTGAGGCCGATCGCGTTCGCGCCGCATTGTGGGCAGAACTTGAGCCGTTATGCGCTGTAAGTACCACCGCAGACCGACGCGTCGCGTAGGTCGCGATGTGGCCGCACCGGTCTATCGTGGAGGTGTTGCCCGGGTGGTGGAATTGGCAGACACGGGGGGCTTAAACCCCCCTGGCTCGAAAGAGCCGTGCGGGTTCAAGTCCCGCCCCGGGCACCGTCGCCTTGGCACCTTGGGTGTTGGGCCTTGCACCACGATGTTCATCCATCAGACCTGATGCTCACCTGCTGAGGCGGGTGGTCAGGTAGCGGTCGAAGTCAAAGACGTTGCGTTCGAGGTACGACAGCGGCGCCCGATCGAACTGTGGTCGGTCGACACTTCGGCGGATCCCGGCCACCACAGGGTGATCTTCGCTATTGACCTGGTCGATGAGAGCGTTGATGTCGGCGACAAGTGCATCAGGGTCGTCAGCTGCGGCAAGCGTTGTCGGAGCCACAGCGACCTGCCAGGCGATCCGAACCTGATCGGTGCCCATTGGCGTAATCCTGAGAAACCACAGCCAATCCGGCTGAAGTTGGATCACGAAACCCGGAAAAATCGCCGCGAGCACAATCGTGCGGCGCCACTCACCATCAAGACGGTCGTCGCCGTCGGCGGTGAGGTCTGGGCCATCGGCCTCCACCACTCGATGGTGGGCCCAGTCGAGCGTTCCGGGGTACATCTCGGTATTCGCCGTGTTGTCGCCATCGGCACCGAAGCTCTCCTTGTGCACCTTGAACACGTGATACGCGTCCATGAAGTTCTCGACGAGGAGTTTCCAGTTGGTGGGCCACACATCGACCTCATTGCGCACGGTCACATAGCTCTCCATGGCGAACTTCCCGACAATGTCGTCAAGGCCAGCGAGGCGATGACCGAGTGGTTCGGCATCCAGGTCAAGGTTGACAAATACGAAACCGTTCCACACCTCAAGCCGAATCTCAGGCAACCGGTGGCGGTCGGGGTTAAAGGGATCTCCGTCAGGCTCGGTGCTCTCCGCCATGTAGGGGCCGCCAATTAGCGAACCGTCGTGACGGTACACCCAGGCGTGGTACGGGCAGGTGATCCGAGTCTCGTTGCCGCAGCCGGTGAGCAACTGCGCGCCACGGTGGACGCAGACATTGTCGAAGGCTCTGATTGAGTCCTCACCGCGAATGACCACAATCGACCGCACTCCGCCGCCAACGACCGGCAGATCTGCACACGCATAGTCGCCCACTTCACTTAGGTCGGCCGTCCGAGCGACACACTGCCAATCGCCAGCGAACACCGTTGCGAGTTCGGCATCGAGAACCTCCTCTGACGAGTACGCCTCAAGGGGCAACATTCGCCCCTGCTCGAACGAAAGCGCAGAGTGCGCCTGGAGCTCATCAAATACCGACATGCACATCCTCTCCAATTCGACCGGGCAGAGTCGACGCCATGATTCGCCATGTTGATTCACCGCGAACCGGCTCGCAGATTGCAAACTCGACATCGAATGGAGACTTGGTGTCACTGCGATCATCTCTCACCATCACTGCGAGATCGCCGGCCACATACACCCGGTGACCGACCTCAGTTCGATGCTCGATGAGGCGCTCTGTCGACCCGGGTAGGCGGTGCCACTCCTCAACGTAGACACCACTCGGGGCTCGCTCAATCATGACTGAACCATCCTCGTTCCACTCGAGGAGGCCGGGCTCAGGAAAGGCCGATACCGGATGGATAGCGATGTCGTCAGGCCCACGGGTGTGCCACTCTGCGGTCGCTCGTCGGATGCCGTCAGAACCCGTCTCGATCGGGGTGCAGGTGGTGTAGCCGGTGCTGGCCTCGCACGTTATAGGGTCATCGATGTCGACCGGAATCCGAACGTCGACCATCGCCGAGTCAAGTTGTAGCCATACAACGAGCGAGTCAGTGTCGCTGGTGCCATCTTCGTTCACGATCGACGCACGTTTCCAGGCGCCGCGTAATAGATCGGGGACAGCATTTGGCACAACGGAAGCGTACGACGTCGATCAGGCTTCGTAAACGGGGTGGAGGCGTCTCTCTTCACGACGTGTGACCGTCGCTGCGACGTGCCTTTTGCGTTGAGCGAAGCAGGCGCCGACCCGGTTAGGAAGTGCGATCAGCTCTCAGAGCGTTTCGCCGCACTTTTCCTGCGTCATCTCGAAGAGGCTCGTCGACGTATTCGACCGACCGCGGCAACTTGTATTTTGCGAGACGTTCTGCCGCGAATGTGAGCAAATCTTCAGTGCGTAACACGCTCGGGTCGGCCTCAACGATCGCGTGGACAGAACTCCCTCGGTCATCATCGGGCAAGCCAATGACCACCACTGATTTCACGTCGGGATGCTCCTGCAATGCTGACTCGACTTCTGCCGGATACACGTTTGACCCTCCGGTCAGAATCATGTCGGCGAGACGGTCGCCGAGATAGAGGTAGCCGTCTTCGTCGAACCATCCAAGATCACCAAGTGACTCCCAACCGCCATCGAGTTGCTTTGCTTCAGCACCGAGATACAGGTACGTAGGGGTGTCTCGATTGGTTGGCCGCATCCACACCTCGCCTTGTTCACCTGCGGGTAATTCGTTGCCATCGGGGTCGCACACCTTGATTTCGCCTTGGTCGACGCGACCAACCGAGCCTCGATGCTCAAGCCATTCGGTGCCAGTGATGATTGTCACCGCCTGTGCTTCGGTGCCGGCGTACAACTCGACGATGCGTTCAGGGCCAAGCCAGTCGATCCAAGCCTGCTTCAGCCACTGAGGGCACGGCTCCGCAAGGTGCCAGACCACTCTCAGACTTGAAAGGTCGTAGTTGAAGCGAACCTCGTCATCGAGACGAAGGACGCGCTTCATCATCGTCGGCACCATGTAGACGACATCTGCACGGTGATCTTCAATAGCGGCGAGCGTGGCTTCGGCATCAAAACGTTCGAGTAGCACGACCGTTGAACCACAGAGCAGCGCCTGACACGCCCACACCGCAGGACCATTGTGATAGAGCGGTCCAGGCATGACGAGACAGCCGTCATGACTCATCAACATTGCCGGATCTGCGTCGGTATCAACAATCGCGGGATCACCCGAAACGATGAGTTTCGGTCGCCCGGTTGAACCGCCAGATGTCGGCGCTTTCCACGCAGGAGAAGTGGCATCAGGAAGCGGCTCATCTGAGTACTCCGCAGATGGTTCATATCCCTTTCCCAAGCACTGCACGCCCTCCGGAAGCAACGCGGCCATGTCGCTGCCAGCTTCAACGCCAACGACAACTTTCGGTGAGGCAAGCTCAACAATGGCGGCGAGTTCTCGTGGCGGCAGTTTTGCCGACACCGGTTGAGGCGTCGCGCCCAACTTCCACACGGCGACGTAGGTCACGAACCAATCGATTGAGTTTGGAAGCGCCACCGTGACGAAATCGCCGTGACCGACTCCACGGCCGGCAAGGTCCCTCGCAAGACGATTTCCGGCGCGTTCGAGTTCAGACCGAGATATTGACTTTCCGTTGCAGACGACCGCAGGCCGGTCGGGCAATACGTCAGCGAGATCAGATAAACGTTGTGGAAACGAGATGAGCGGCACAGTGTCGTTGTAGCAGGCGAAAGGTTTGTCGTGCGAGTAGGAGAGCCGCCGACCGCGCAATGTTCCTCTCTCTTCAACTTCGGCTCTGACATCAGGCACGGCAACAATGTCGAACATGACAACGCCCCTTGCCGATCACGCCGTTGCTCAGTTGTTCGTCGATGCCCACACCGCACGCACATTTCTCGACGAACCGGTGACCGACGCGCAGATCGAAGCCCTGTACGAAATGATGAAATGGGCCCCGACGACGATGAACATCCAGCCGCTCCGGCTCATCATTGCTCGCAGTGATGCCGCACGGGCCCAAGTTCTCGAACATCTCGGCGGATCGAACCGCGAACAGGCTGAGGCAGCGCCACTCATCACCGTGGTCTGTGCGGACACAAACTTTCATGACACGCTCTCCGAAGTCGTTCCTCATATCGCGAATGCTCGAGAGTTCTTCCTCGATGATGAACGG
The DNA here is from genome assembly GCA_965660025.1 of uncultured Ilumatobacteraceae bacterium. Taxonomy (GTDB): domain Bacteria; phylum Actinomycetota; class Acidimicrobiia; order Acidimicrobiales; family Ilumatobacteraceae; genus Casp-actino5. Next base: position 12,657 of record CBFHYI010000012.1, read on the forward strand.
CGTGAAGCAACTGCTCGACACCAAACGTGGCTGCAATCTGGGTACCTCGTGATGGCGATCCGTGCTCTCGGGTTGGGTTGCGGGCCAATGCTGGGCTATGACGCTGCCGGTCTCGATGCGGCAATGCTGGCGGGGAGTTCACTGGTCTCCACCATGGTGATGACCGTCGGGGTGCCCGACCCGGCCGGTTACGGAGAGCGCCGCCCTCGTCTCGATCTCGACCGCGTCATGTTAGAGCGGTAATCTTCGGGCGATCGGTTGACAGACGTCGGGGGGCGTCGCCGACATCAGGGGGTTGCAACATGGGGAACTGGAATTTCGCCGATATCTGGGAGCGCGTTGCGGATCACATTCCGAATGAGGACTGTTTCATTCACGGTGACCGACGACTCACGTGGGGTGACGTCGATCGACGAGCAGACGGCATTGCGCAGCACCTCATCGATGCAGGTCTTGAACGCCAGCAGGCGGTAGCGCAGTATCTCTACAACGGCCCTGAATATATGGAGTCAATGTTTGCGGCCTTCAAGGCCGCCTACGTGCCAGTAAATACGAACTATCGCTACACCGCCGATGAACTGAAATATCTCTGGGATAACGCTGACGCGGGAGCGGTTGTGTTTCACGGAACGTTCAGCGATCTCATCGACACCATCCGGGGCTCGTTACCGAAGATCAAAGTGTGGCTGTGGGTTGATGATGGCAGCGGCCCGTGTCCAGATTGGGCGGTCGAGTATGAAACGGTCGCCAACTCTGGGACCTCGCGCGTTGTTCCGGCCTGGGGAAGAAGCGGTGACGACCTCAACATGTTGTATACGGGCGGAACCACCGGCATGCCGAAGGGTGTGATGTGGCGTCAGGACGACCTCATCGTGGTGCTATCTGGGGCTCTCGCAACGCCGTATCCCGATGAGGGCGAGGTGTCAGATCTTGAATTCCCCGGACCCGGGCCAAAGTTCTGTCCGGCGTGTCCACAGATGCATGGCACTGGAAACTTCCCCGGCCTCTCCGCGATGAGTTTGGGAGGCTCCATCGTGACGCTTGAGAGTCGCAGTTTTGATGCTTCCGAACTTCTCGATGCGATCGAGCGCGAGGGCATCAATTTGATGTCAATGGTCGGTGATGCGTTCGGCAAGCCCATCTTGAAAGCCCTTGACGCGAATCCAGATAAATGGGATCTATCGAGCCTGCTTGGCATTACCTCCTCGGGTGTGATGTGGTCGGAGGAAGTGAAACAGCAGTTGCTGGAATATCAGCCCAACATGGTGCTCATTGACGCGTTCTCCTCGTCGGAGGCTCTCGGCATGGGAACGTCAACCTCGGGTGGTGGCTCAACTGCCAAAACCGCACGATTCCAGCTCGGCGAGCATTGTGTCGTGATTGACGAGGACAACAACATCTTGACTCCGGGCGGACGTCCACAGGGTCGGCTCGCGGTCGGCGGTCGTCAACCGCTCGGCTACTACAAAGACGAAGCAAAAACTGCGAGTACGTTCCTTATCATCGATGGCAAGCGGTACTCGTGCCCCGGTGACTTCGCCATCGTTGAAGATGACGGTTCGATCACGCTGCTTGGACGGGGCTCGGTCTGTATCAATACCGGTGGTGAAAAGGTGTTCCCTGAAGAAGTCGAAGAGGCACTCAAAACCCACCCATCTGTTCTCGATGCGGTCGCAGTTGGAGTTCCAGATGAGAAATTCGGTGAAGCGGTAACGGCCGTAGTTGAGCCGCATGATGGTGCAGTCGTCGATGGGGGTGAGCTCATCGCGCACGTCAAGCAGACGCTCGCTGCGTATAAAGCGCCAAAACATGTGGTCGAAGTTGACACCATTGGCCGAGCAGCGAATGGAAAGGTCGATTACAAGCGCCTTACGGGCCACGCCTCTGATGTGTTGGGTCTGAGTTCGTAATCTGTCGACATGCCGGCACGAATTACTGCTTACGACTGGATCGCCCATCACAACGCCAATCGGGCATCTCGACGAGCCATTGTCGATCTCGAATCAGGTCGAACTTTGACCTATGGCGATCTTCACCAACGAATTGATGGGCTCTCTGCGCATCTCCAAAGTATCGGGGTAACAAAGGGTGATCGTGTGGCGCTATTGGCACACAACGGTCCCGAATATTTCGACCTCCAATTCGCCGGAATGCGCATCGGTTCAATTGCTGTGTTGTTGAACTGGCGACTGACGGTCCCAGAACTCGAATACATCGTGGGTGATTGTTCGCCGAGCGTGTTGGTGTACTCGCCCGAATTCGCGGATACCGCACAAGAACTCGCATCTCGATGCGGAGTCACCACCCTGATTCCAATTGATGATGATTACGAAGCAATCGTCACCTCGGGAGCGTCTCCCGAGACCTGTCTCGTCGAGCATGATGACCCGAGCACCATCATGTACACCTCGGGCACGACGGGCCACCCAAAGGGAGCGATCATTACGCACGGTATGACGTTCTGGAACTGTGTCAACTTAGGTATTCCGGCTCGAATCACCCCAGAGACCGTGCAGCTGGTGATCTTGCCGCTGTTCCACACCGGCGGACTCAACTGTTACTCCAACCCCGTGCTTCACGCCGGTGGACGGATCGTCATTGCCCGCACCTTTGAACCCGGCGAAGCACTCGGCATCATCGGCGACCCCGCTTACGAAGTCACGCACTTCTTTGGCGTGCCTGCGCCGTATCAGTTCATGATGCAGCATCCTGACTTTGAAACGACCGACCTCTCGCGGCTTCAAGTCGCAGGGGTGGGTGGCGCTCCATGTGCGCTCGCAATCATGGAACGCTGGGCTGAATGCGGCGTCGAACTCATGCAGGGCTTCGGCATGACCGAGACAAGCCCCGGAGCGATCTTCCTTGATCCGGCTGATGCGATGCGCAAGATCGGATCAACCGGAAAAGAACTCCTGCACACCGAGGCACGCATCGTGAATGAAGACGGCGAAGAGGCCGGACCAAACGAAGTTGGAGAACTCTGGGTTCGTGGACCGCACATCACCCCCGGATATTGGAACAGGCCCGACGCAACCGCTGAGGCGTTCGTTGATGACTGGTTGCGCACGGGCGATGCAGCCAAGCGTGACGACGAAGGGTTTTATTACATCGTCGATCGCTGGAAAGATATGTACATCTCGGGTGGCGAAAACGTCTACCCGGCCGAGGTTGAGAACGTGGTGTATCAATTGCCAGGAATCGTCGAGGCAGCGATTGTTGGTGTGCCCGATCCAAAATGGGGAGAGTCCGGTGTCGCCGTCGTTGTGCTCGCCCCTGATTCAGATCTTGACCAGGCGACGTTGATTCAGCATTGTGTCGAGCGGCTTGCGAAGTTCAAGGTTCCCGCTCGCATGCATGTGATTGACGAGTTACCGCGCAATGCGACCGGCAAGGTGCTCAAGCGCGAGTTGCGGGTGATGCTCGCGGGAGATGATTCGCCGGCAATTAGTTGAGCATTACGGCAACAACGGTGGAGCTGAATAGCCGCCGGTGACCGACTCGACAAGCCGAGCGAACTCGAGCGTTGTCCGATCGCCCATGAACGGGCCGACGATCTGGAGGCCAACTGGAAGCCCTGATGGTGTGCGGCCTGCGGGCACAACGGTTGCGGGGAGATAGACGTAACCAAATTGGGTTGTCCATGCAATCAAGTCGGCATACGGCCTGGTTGCTCCATCGACCTGGAGGGTTCGCGTGTAGAGGTTTCCGCCGTCGATGTGCTGAAACGCAGCGATGAACGCAGTAGGCGCCAGCACGATGTCGTAATTGCGAAAGAACGTGTCCCAGCTGCGTCGGCGTAGTTCTCGCTGTTCTGACATGAGGAGCCAGTCACGGTGCCGAATCGTGCTCGCCCGAGCCCGCATCGCCATCGTGGGATCGGCATCTTCGCTGCGCTCGAGCAGTCGCTCGTACTCTTCATCGGTGCGACCCGGTGAGGTGGCCGAAGAGACGAGCGGCATTCCAATCGAATACACGTCACCAAAGTCATGATCGGGGCGGGCATTGCGATCGACCTTTACCCCAGCGGCTTCGAGAGCGCTGACCGCAGCCTCGAGCACGATCGCAACATCGTCTGACACTGGGCATGCGGGATCGTCAAGCCATGCGGCTACCCGCAGTTCACGTGCGCTCTGGCGAGCCGAAGGAAGCCGTTCGGGGTGGTCAGAAATGACGTCGAGCATAAGTTCGAGATCATCGACGGTGCGGGCGAGTGGACCGATGACGTTCACATCGGCATCGAGAGCTCCATAGGTGACGTGATCGATGTATCCGCGTTGCGGCACAACTCCAAATGAGGGCTTATGTCCGCAGACCCCCGAAAAGTGGGCGGGCAGCCGAACTGAGCCACCGATGTCGGTTCCGATCTCGACAGGGGTGAGACATGTCGCAACCGCGGCCGCGGCGCCTCCCGAGGATCCGCCTGGTGTTCGGCCGAGGTCCCATGGGTTACCAGTCCGTCCGAACATTTCGTTGACGGCTTGAATGTCGCCTGACCAACGCGGCAGGTTCGATTTGCCCCAGATGACGGCACCGGCATTGCGGGCATGAGCGACCGAAGCGGCATCTTCGGAAGGAACATGGTCGGTGAGTTCGATCGCTCCACCCGTTGATCGCATGCCTGCGGTCGCCAACGCATCTTTTACGGTCATCGGCAGACCGGCAAGCGCTCCCAGCGGCTGATCGTCACTGCGTGCTGCGTCAATTTCAGCGGCTTGATGCCGGGCGCTCTCGACGTCGGTAGTGACGATGGCGTTGAGTCGGCTGTGGAGCATGTCGTGGCGGGCGAGGTGTTCGTCGAGAAGTTCCACCGCCGAGATGTTTCGATTGCGCAGCGCATCGAGTTGCTCAGTTGCTGGCCGCCGTGAGATGTCAGTGATTTCCATTACGTGATGGTACGCGCAAACGGACGGCCCGTCGGCAGTTGGTGCCGACAAGCCGTCCGTGTGGTTCGAGTTCAGCTGCCGGGCTGTGGAACGACGCGAAGATATGGCTTCACGGTGGTCCATCCGCCCGGGAACAACTCTGCTGCCTCTTCGTCGGTGACGGCTGAGCCGATGATGACGTCGTTGCCGTCGGTCCAGTTGGCAGGAGTTGCCACTTTGTAGTTAGCGGTGAGTTGTAGTGAATCGATGACCCGAAGTAACTCGTCGAAATTCCGTCCGGTTGATGCGGGGTAGGTGAGCGACAACTTGATCTTCTTGTCGGGCCCGATGACAAATACTGAGCGGACGGTCAAGGTGTCGTTCGCGTTCGGGTGAATCATGTCGTATAGGTCGGAGACGGTGCGATCGCTATCACCAATCATCGGGAAGTTGACCGGGGTGCCCTGAGTTTCGGCGATGTCGTTTTCCCATTCGACATGGCGGTCAATCGGGTCGACGGAGAGGCCGATCACTTTTACATTTCGTCGGTCGAATTCGGGCTTGAGGCGAGCGACGGTTCCGAGTTCTGTCGTGCAGACGGGGGTGAAATCTTTCGGGTGAGAGAACAGCACCCCCCATGAGTCGCCGAGCCAATCGTGAAAGTCGATGTCTCCCTGGGTGGTGGAGGCGGTGAAGTTTGGGGCGGTATCACCAATTCGGATACTCATGGTTGCTCCTTCGATAGGGGGTAATTGTTGACAAATCTAATCGGCTTTTAGGCAATTTGCGACCTCGGCGCATGATTTCTGTGCGATCTACGATCGTTCGATGGCTGATGACACGATCATGTTGCGCACTGCATCCGAACTTGCTGCGATGGTTCGACGGGGTGAAGTTGCTCCGAGCGAATTACTTGAGCACGCAATCACTCGATACGAGCGTCACAACCCGACGGTGAACGCGGTCATCGTCACCCGCATCGATGAGGCCCGTGCTCATGCAGCAGTGCTCGACGCAGAGGCCGCAGCAGGCTCATTCCGCGGCCCACTCCACGGCGTGCCGATGACGATCAAAGAGGCATACGACTGGGCTGACACGCCATCAACATGGGGCAACGTTGCGTGGCGCAACAACGTCCCCGGAACCGACGCAGTGACCGTGCAACGGTTACTCGATGCCGGTGCAGTGATTTACGGAAAGACGAACGTGCCATTCATGTTGGGCGACTGGCAGAGCTTCAACGACATTTACGGCACGACCAACAATCCGTGGGACCTCAGTCGAGTGCCCGGAGGTTCATCAGGCGGGTCAGCCGTCGCACTCGCTACCGGTATGGCAGCTCTCGAACTCGGCAGCGACATCGGGGCATCCATTCGAAACCCCGCCCACTACTGCGGGGTCTTTGGACATAAGCCGACAATGTCTCTCGTGCCGTTTGAGGGTCTCGTGGTGCCAGGCATGCTGCCCGAGGTCGACATCAGCGTCTGCGGCCCACTCGCTCGGTCGGCAGCCGATCTCGATCTCGCATTATCTGTGCTTGCTGGTCCGACCGGTATGAATTCGACCGGCTACCAGGTTGCTCTTCCTGAAGCACGACAGACTCGCCTCAGCGAATTCAAAGTTGCGGTCATGCTCGACACCCCGGTCATTGAAAATGACTCTGTGATGCTCGATCAACTTCAGAATGCCGTTGACGCCCTTGCGGCGGCGGGTTGCGTTGTCGAAGAGGCCACGCCACAAATTGATCAACACGAGTACTTCGAGAACTACCTCATGTTGCTTCGTGCCGCAACGGGCGCACAGTCGAATGATGAGGTCTTCGCCGCCGCTGTCGAAGGGTCGACCGCTTGGGACGGTGGTGACCGTGGTTACCAAGCTCTCGTCGACCATGCGATGACGATGTCACACCGCGAATGGTTCCAACATCACAATCGTCGCGAGGGCTACCGCAATACGTGGGCGGAATTCTTCGGTGAGTACGACCTCTTGCTGTGCCCGACCGCGGCGTCGACTGCATACCCACATGACCACTCAGGAACGCGAGCGACCCGCCGCATTCCGATCAACGGCGGAAGTGAACTCGTCGTCGACCAATTGTTCTGGGCCGGATGGTCGTGCAACTCGTATCTTCCCGGAACGGTTGCACCAGTCGGCCTCTGTGCCGACGGCCTCCCCGCGGGAATCCAGATCGTCGCTCCACATTTGCACGACCGTCGTTCGATCAGGTTTGCTGAACTTGTCGAGCGCGAACTTGGAGGGTTTGTTTCGCCCCCTGGCTACGAGTGAGACCGATGAAGGCTTCCTTGAGTGGCCTTACCGTCCTTGCCTTAGAGCAGGCGGTGGCTGTGCCGTTCGCGACCCGTCAACTTGCCGATCTTGGCGCAAGGGTCATCAAAGTTGAGCGGCCCGGAGAGGGTGATTTTGCTCGCCACTACGACGCTCGTGTGAAAGGGCTCTCGAGTTACTTCGCATGGCTGAATCGCTCGAAAGAGTCGATTGCCCTTGACCTCAAACATTCGAAAGCCCAGTCGATCGTGAAAGAACTTGCGGCGTCGGCTGATGTCGTGGTGCAGAACCTCTCGCCAGGAGCGACCGATCGGCTCGGCCTGTCATCAGCTCAACTTAGAGAGGTCAACCCACAACTCATCACAGTTGACCTCACAGGGTATGGACGAGGTGGCCCACTCGAAGATCGCAAGGCGTACGACCTGCTTATTCAGGCAGAAGCCGGGTTGCTTTCGGTCACTGGCTCTGCATCAGAAATGGTTCGTGCCGGAATTTCAGTTGCCGACATTGCTGGGGGAATGTACGTGTACTCATCTGTGCTTGCTGCGCTCGTTCATCGCGGCATCTCCGGCGAGGGAACCGAAATCGAGGTGTCACTATTTGATGCTCTCATCGAATGGATGGGTCACCCGATCAACTACGGCCTGTACACAGGGGAGGGTCCAGGTCGAGCAGGTGACTCCCACCCATCGATTTACCCGTATGGATCATTCGCTGCGTCGGACGGGCGGGTGCAGTTTGGCATTCAGAATCAACGCGAGTGGGAGTCGTTCTGTGCCGACGTGTTGCAGCGACCAGAGGTGACGACCGATAGCCGGTTCGCAACCAATGACGACCGTCATCAACACCGTGCTGAGCTGTTGGCCGTTATTGAAGATGTGTTCCGCTCGTCAACGGTGAACGAGGTTGCAGGTCGGCTCGACGCTGCAGGCATCGCAAACGGACGAGTAAATGACGTCACCGGAGTGATCACCCACCCAAACCTCATTGAGCGAGATCGATGGCGGTCGATTGAGACAGCCGGTGGGAGCATTCAAACGCTCCGACCCCCAGCGATCATGCATGGCCATGACGAGCCGATGAGTGCGATTCCTGAGGTCGGCGAACACACAACGAGCATTCTCCATGAATTGGGCTATCGCGAGGACGACATCACTGAGCTTGTCGCAGCCGGTGCCGTCGGCAGGTAGGTCAGCGTTGCGTCCGGCGCTCGACGAGCTGGCGGGCGATGACATTGCGCTGAATTTCGTTGGTGCCCTCACCGACAATCATGAGCGGGGCATCTCGGTAATACCTCTCAACATCAAACTCGGTTGAATATCCGTGCCCGCCGTGGATTCTGATGGCATCGAGCGCCACCTTCGCAGCCATTTCAGAACAGAACAGCTTTGCCATTCCTGCTTCGAGGTCGGCCCGCACGCCGCTATCGAACCGTTCAGCAGCGTGATAATTCAGCCGTTGCCCGGCAGTGATCTGAGTTGCCATATCGGCGAGGAGATTGCCGACCGACTGGTGGCGCCAGATCGGTTGGCCAAAGGTTTCTCGCTGGGTTGCATATTCGAGGGCATCATCAAACGCGGCGCGTGCAACTCCGATCGCGCGTGCGGCCACTTGAATGCGCCCAATCTCAAGTCCGCCCATCATCTGGGTGAACCCTTGACCTTCCTCTCCCCCTAACAGGGCAGATGCGGGAACAAAGCAATCGTCGAATGAGAGCTCACAACTCTCGACACCTTTGTACCCGAGTTTCGGCAGGTTGCGGCCCACGGTGAAACCCGGAACTTTCTCGACGAGCAGAATCGAAATTCCTGTATGCGCAGGGGTTGCTTCCGGGTCGGTTTTGCACAACAGCGCAACGACATCGGACATCCGGGAATTGGTGATCCAAGTCTTCGCACCATTGATGATGTAGCCGTCGACACCATCACGAGATGTTGGTCGCGCAACGGTACGAATCGCTTGGAGATCAGACCCGCCATCAGGCTCAGTGAGCGCCATCGTCGCCCGAAGTTCGCCAGTTGCCATGAGCGGCAAGTAGCGCTCTTGCTGTTGAGGGGTGCCGTGGCGTGTAAGCAGTTTTGACACCACTGAGTGTCCGCCGAATGCACCCGATAGCGACATCCACCCCCGAGCGATTTCTTCGGTGATACGGGCATAACAGCGACCAGAAACCGAACCTGAGTTCCACGGCTCACCGATAGCGAGCCCGTACACACCGAGCTCTTTCATCTGATCAATAAGTGTCTCGGGATACGTATCTGAGTGTTCGAGGTCTCTAACGACGGGGCGAACCTCATTGTCAACCCACTTCGCAATCACGCCAACAAATTCAGATTCTTCGGCGCTGAGACCGTCCATCGGTTCGAGAAGGGACATCTCACCAGCCTGCCACTTTGCGGGTCGTCCGACCGACTCGTCGTTGCGCAAAATAACGGCGTATGTTCACATTGAATACCAAAGGAGGACGTATGTCGACCGCAACACAGATTCCGTTTGTCGAGTACCTCAGACTTGAGCCGACACCACATCTTGTCGCCAATGAATGCACTTCATGCGGCGCCCGCTATTTCGATCGACGCAACGCATGCGCTGCGTGTTTTGCGACTGACTTCACGCCGGTCGACATCCCCACCGAAGGAGTAGTCCGATCGTTTTCGATTATTACCTTCGCTGCACCTGGCGTTGAGGTGCCCTTTGTCGCGGCGGTCATCGACTGCGGCGGCACCAGCGTTCGAGCAAACATCATCAATTGTCCACCCGACCCCGAACACGTCAGTCTCGGAATGAACGTTCGCCTTGCCACTACGGTGGTGGGAACAGATTCTGCTGGCGTAGAAGCGGTCAATTACGGATTCGAGCCAGCCTGAGCGCAGGCCCAACTCAGAACTAAGGAGAGATCATGAGTAGAAGCGACGACATCTGGATCCTCGGGATTCACATGACCAAGTTCGGTAAGCACCCCAACCTTGACGTAGTCGACCTTGGTGCCGAGGCCATCCAAGGCGCACTCGCAGATGCAGGGGTCACGATGGCTGATATCGGCATCCTTGCTGCCGGAAACCTGCTCGGCTCAGGCAGCATCGCCCAGCAACTACAGAAGCAAGTCGGTCAGACCGGCATTCCCGCCTACAACGTCTCGAATGCATGCGCAACGGGTGCCACCGCTCTTCGTACCGCCATCATGGCGGTCAAGGCTGGCGAGGTCGACATGGGCCTTGCAGTCGGCGTCGAAAAACTCGCTGGAGCCGGACTGCTCGGAGCAGGGGGCAAAGCAAAAGCCGACAATGACGAGTGGGAGCGCAACGGACGCTTCGGTGCGGTCGGCCCGGTTGACGGTCGAATCGGCACCGAATCGATGCCAGGCGTATTCGCGCAAATCGGCATGGAGTACGGCCACAAGTACGGTGGTGCCGATTTCGAGTTGTTCGCAAAGATCAGCGAAAAGAACCATGGTCATTCGACGTTGAACCCGCTTGCTGCGTACAACAAAGCGATGAGCCTCGAGCAGATCATGAATGACGTCATGATCGCCTACCCGAATACTCGTCCGATGTGTTCAGCAAACTGCGACGGTGCTGCGGCGGCCGTCGTCATTAATGGTGAGAAGCTGAAGACGCTCTCTCTTGAGCAGCAGCGTCGAGCGGTGAAGGTGTCGGCCTCAATTCTCACGAGCGACCCTTGGCAAGAGGCATGTCAAGTGCTTCCCGATGTCAACACGCTGACCCGAAGCGCAGCCCACCAGGCCTATGAACAGGCCGGTGTCGGACCACAAGACCTCAACCTCGTCGAACTTCACGACTGTTTCGCAACCGCTGAACTCGTGCACTATGACAACTTGATGCTCTGTGAAGAGGGTGGCGCTGTCGACTTCTTCGAATCAGGCGCAGCCCATCGTGACGGAAGACTGCCGGTCAACGTCTCAGGCGGTCTCCAATCGAAGGGGCACCCAATTTCAGCCACAGGTATTGCCAACATTTGGGAGGTCTGCCAGCACGTTCGTGGTGAAGGAGGCGATCGCCAGATTGAGGGCGCAAAGGTTGGACTTGCCCACGTGATCGGACTTGCGTCGGCATGTGGTGTTCACATCCTTGAGCGTTCAGCTGCCTGAAAAACCCAGCATCTGCGAGGTGGCGTGAACCGATAACGATCGGCGCCTACCTCTTTCTTTGCGATGTCTATTCCGACCATAGATCTGCGCGAGCCGGCTGAGATAGTCGCTCAAGAACTCGACGATGCGTGTAGCTCATTTGGGTTCATGCAGGTCATTGGGCACGGAGTCGACCCGGCTCTTGAGAGAGATGCATGGAATTATACGTCTGCGTTTTTTGCTCTTGATGAAGAGACAAAACTTTCGGTTGCGATCCCCGATGGTGATGCGTACGGGTACGGCCCTTTCCAAGTCGAGCGATTAGCAGCAAGCCGAGGGGAGTCGACCCCGCCCGATCTCAAGGAAACGTTTTCCATCGGGCCGTTTGTCGATGCGAGTGAACTTCAGGCGATCGTCTCCCAAGACCCGGCAGCCGCATTTGCGTACTCCCCGAATCGGTGGCCGGTTGAACCACAGGGTATGTCCGACGTCATGCAGCGCTATTACGACGAACTCGCAGTGTTGTGCGAGCAGTTGCTGTCGTTGATGGCACGAGGGCTCGGCATGTCGGACGACACCTTTGCCTCATCGATCGATCGTCACACGTCGGCGTTACGTCTCTTGCATTATCCGCATGTCGACCCGCCTTCGGTCGCTTCAGGACAGCTCAGGGCAGGTACCCATTCTGATTACGGAACATTGACATTGCTTCGTCAAGATGATGCTCCCGGCGGGCTTGAAGTTCGTGGAGCCGATGATGAGTGGCACCCAGTACCTGCTGAGGAGGGTGCGTACGTCGTCAATATTGGAGATGCGCTCGAACGATGGACGGCTGGTCGTTGGCGCTCCACCCTTCATCGGGTGCAGGTTCCTTCACCCGACAGCGGTCCTAATGAGCGGCAGTCGATTGCGTTTTTCCATAATGCGAATTGGGATGCAGTTATTGAGGTGCTCGACCCCTGCCGACCTTCCGATGGTGAAGTGGCGCCACCGATCACCGCAGGGAGACATCTCATGGAGCGGTTCCTCAGCACCCAGCGAGGGGAATGATGCGCGCTCCTGACGGACGCCGAATGGCGGTTGCGCGAACCTTCAAACCACGCCGGCGAAGAATGTCACAGGCGCGGTCGACTGCGTTTGAGGAGTTGCTCCCAATATTCGGCCTAGATGTTGAAGGTCCTCCGACTTCAGCGGAGGAGATTTTTGAGCGGTCAGCACCTGTGGCCTTGGAAATCGGTTCTGGCGCAGGAGAGGCGGCGATTGCATCTGCGTTAGCGGAACCTGAAGTTGACCTCATCGCAGCCGATGTGCATACGCCTGGCATTGCTCGGCTTCTCGTTGATCTTCACTCGCATGAACTCAGGAACCTTCGGGTGATTCACGGAGACGCTCTCGAGTTCATTGCGCGGCTTCCGGCGCCAACGTTTACCGAAATCAGGGTGTGGTTTCCTGACCCGTGGCCGAAGCCTCGCCAACGCCAACGGCGGCTCGTGAGCGAACCGATCATTGGTCGATTGGTTCCGTGGATTGTCGGTGGTGGCCACCTGCGTATGGCGACCGATATCGACGACTATGCAGAACAGATGCTCGCCGTGTGCTCGGCACACCCAGAACTCGATGGCGGCATCGTGGCGCGACCCTCTGATCGGACGGTGACTCGATTTGAGCGAAAAGGAGTCGAGGCCGGCCGAGCCGTGACCGACCTTGCATTCGTCAGAAAGCTCGAGGTGTCGTGACGTCAGATGCGAGAAGCCGGTAGCTCGGATCAGTCGTTCATCAGGCCGTCGAGGCGCTGCACTGATTCAATGAACTCCTCGACCATCTCGTAGACGACGCGAGCAGCAGGCTTTGACACATTCATCGTTCCGACGATCTGACCGACGAAATAGTTCGCAAGCTGTGCTGCACCCGACGACGAGTCGTGAGCGGCGCGATCGATGCGTCGAATCGCAGTGTCAACGAGCATTGGCTGTAGCGGCATTGGGAGCGGCTTCGGGTTTGCGGAATCTTCCCAGGCGTCTGTCCATGCGGTTCGCAACTGACGGGCCGGCTTACCGGTGCGAGATTTCGACCGCAATGTGTCTGATGACGTTGCGGCGAGGAACTTCTCTTTCACGGTTGGGTGTGTCTCCGCTTCCTCGGTGGTCAGCCAGACCGATCCGCACCACACGCCTTCTGCACCGAGAGCCATCGAGGCTGCCATCTGACGTCCTCGGCCGATACCGCCAGCGCCAAGCACGGGAACTTGACCTCCGAGTGCGTCGACGATCTCGGGAATGAGCACCATCGTGCCGATCTCTCCAGTGTGGCCACCAGCCTCAGAACCCTGAGCGATGACAATGTCGACCCCGACCGCAGCATGACGTTCGGCGTGTTGCGCCTTTCCTGCAAGCGCTCCAACAAGCCGACCTTGTTCGTGGACGCTGTCGAGCATGTGGGCTGGAGGCGGGCCAAGAGCATTTACGACAAGAGCAGCCTTGTGGGCAAGAGTGATCTCAAGTTGAGGTGCAGCGCGGTCTGCGGTGAGTGGCGCTGATTTCGATTCTGCGCCGAGCCCCCTGCCCCCTTGCTCTTCGTCGAGGGCGGGTACCCCAAAGTCATCGAGAAGTTTGTCAACGAAGTCTCGGTGCTCACTAGGAATCATTTCGCCGAGTTCGGCAACGGTCATTCCGCCTTGGTCGGAGCCGGTGTACTTCGCTGGCACGATGAGGTCGACGCCGTACGGAAGATCGCCAACCTGTTCTTCGATCCAATCAAGGTCGATCTCGAGTTGCGTATCTGAGTGGCCCGCTGCCCCCAGCACTCCGAGACCTCCCGCCTTTGTGACTGCGGCAACGACGTCGCGACAGTGACTGAAGGCGAGAATCGGAATGTCGATTCCGAGCATGTCGGTGACACGAGTTCTCATGATGGTTCCTTTCGGGTTCGAAATTCAGACCATGTCATCCCGGCATCCCCATGGATGTCACGGGGAAGCCCAAGCACGAGTTCAGCAACGATGTTGCGTTGCACAGCAAATGTTCCACCACCAAGGGTGAGAGCGGGAGAAAACAGCCAGCCGTAGTGCCACAGTGGGTCAACTTCTGGGAATTGGCTGCCTTCGCCACGAGCGAAGTTCACTTCGGTCGCTCCACGTTGGGCACGGCGAGGGATGTCTCCAGCCGGGCCAGAACCCGTCAACATGCCCGATGCGCCGACGAGGTCTTTCGCCAATTCCATGACGTGTTGACCGTGCTCGTCACCCATGATCTTTTGCACCGAGGCTTCGGCTCCTGGCGTGCGCCCATTGAGTCGGGCACTCAAGGTGCGAAGTCGGTTGAGGCGAAGCACTTCCGACTCAATGTGCAAGCCGGCGATGCGTTGACGCAATACCGGGTCGTCGCAGCCTCCGTTGCTCCGCACAAGCTTGAGGAGGTCGTCAGCCGACGGCCCTGAGCCCCACAACGAGCCGGCTGACGACAACGACACGCGTTCGTTCGCAAGCGTGACTTTTGCGAGTCGCCATCCGTCGCCTTCTTGTCCAACGAGATATTTCGCTGGAAGGCGAACGTCATCGAAGAACGTTTGGTTGAACGAATGAGCGGTCGTCATGTCGACGATTGGTGACAGCGTGAGCCCAGGAATATCCATCGGAATGATGAAGTAGGAGATCCCCTTATGTTTCGGCACGTCAGGGTCGGTTCGCGCAATGAGGATTCCGTATTCCGAGTGATGGGCACCGCTCGACCAGATTTTTGAACCGTTGATGATGTACTCGTCGCCATCTCGAACCGCCCGGGTTGCCAGCGATGCAAGGTCGGAACCCGAGTCGGGTTCACTGAAGAGTTGGCACCATTGCTCTTCTCCGCTGAAAATTTTCGGAAGAAAGCGCTCTTTTTGCCACTCAGTTCCCGCAAGCAGAATTGTCGGAGCGGCCCATCCGACGCCGATCGGATTTGTTGATACCGAGGTTTCTCGCACTCCGGCAGCCTTCAGTTCCTCATCGATGATGAGTTGATGAATGGGATCTGCTTCAACTCCCCAAGGTCGAGGCCAATGGGGGACCAAAAGACCAGCCTCATGAAGTTCGGCACTCGTAGGAGATGGATGCTCGGCGAGCCACGCTCGCAGTTCACTCCGTCGTGGATCGTCCTCGGTAGGAAAATCGAAATCCATCAGGTGTCCTTCCACGTGCCCGCCGTCGGGCCGTCGGTTGCCCCTCCGGCAAAGGCTTGAGCCTGGAGCATCCAATCGCGGGCGAGTTCTCCCTCGGTCACGAGGTTTGTGTCGTCGACATGGCGACGCTGCGTGACGATGAGACAGAAATCTTCCGCGCTTCCAAATACTGCGGCATCTGCACCGTCAAGGTTCCATTCCCACACGTCGCCCGACGGAGCGGTCAGTCTCACCGACACATTGCCCGTCGGTACCTCGAGCCCTCGATTGATGTAGCTCCAACCGCGGGTGATGACTCCTAATTGGGCGATGTGGCGCAAACGGTCAGACGCGGGTCTGCTCGCGCCGAGCGTGTCGACGACATCTTGTCCGTGTGCCCATGCCTCCATGAGACGTGCAGTGAGAAATGACTTGGCTCCCATCGATGGGCCGTACCACTCGACTCTCGCATCCTCGGCGAGGGTTCGGCCGGCGGCTTCGAGAGCCCGGCGATTGGCACGCCATTCGCTGAGGAGGCCGTCGCCGGTGAGAGCGCGAAGCGGATCCATCGTCTCTCGCTCAACCGCCGCTGGATCAGCGATCAACCCTGCGAGATGATCACGATGTTCGATAAATGCAGACGTATCGCGAATCGCTAGCGCTGCGGTGGCGTCAAAGTAGGTGAGATGAGCAATTTGATCAGCGACATTCCACCCAGGGCTCGGAGTTGCTTCCGCCCACTGCTGCGGTGAGAGCGACGAAACGACTTCATCAAGCGCCTGCTGCTCGGCGATGAGGTCATCGAGAACACCCTGAACGGTCATTTTTCCCCCTATATGCGGCGTTCGACGTCCGTTTCGGATTGTCGTTGTTAGCGCCGTCTAGCAGTACCAGATTGACTCTCGAAGGTACCACCACCTACGGTCATCGATTGTGTCGAACGAAATAGCTGTGGGGAGCGCGGTACGACCGAGATCAGTCATTCGATCGCGGCTCGATACGCGCAGTTCTGAGTTCCAGAGCAACAAGGCGGAGATGGAAGCACTCTGGGGTCTTGTTGCCGATGAACTCTCGAAAGTAGAGACAATTGGTGGGCAACGGTATGTCGACCGTCATCGCAAACGCGGAAAGATGCTCGCTCGTGAGCGCATTGAGCAGCTCGTCGACCCCGATACGCCGTTTCTTGAGCTGAGCCCGCTTGCCGGATGGGGGTCTGAATTCCCGATCGGTGCCGGAGTGGTCATGGGCATCGGAATTATCGAGGGCGTCGAAGTCGGTATCACCGCTACCGATATGACGTACCGAGGCGGTTCGTCAAACCCACGAACCGTTGAGAAGAGTTCACGGTTCTTCGAAATCGTTGCCCAGAATCGTTTGCCGTGGATCGCGTTGAACGAGTCAGCAGGCGCAGACCTTCCGCACCAAGCCGACATTTTCGTACCCGGGGGCGCGAGCTTCAAACATCAAACCCAATTGTCGAAAGCCGGTATTCCGACGATCGCAGTTGGGTTCGGGCCGGCAACAGCTGGTGGCGCGTATACGCCTGGAATGAGTGATTACACGGTCTTTGTGAAAGAGCGAGGCACGGCGTACTTGGGTGGGCCGCCCCTTGTGAAGATGGCGATCGACGAAATTGTTGATGAGGAAACCCTCGGTGGAGCAGAGATGCACTCTCGGGTGAGTGGATTGTCCGATTACCTCGCCGTCGACGAAATGGATGCGCTCCGAATCACTAGGGAAATCGTTGCTCACCTGAGATGGGAGAAACTCGGTCCAGGCCCGACCGAACCGGCCGATGAACCGCTGTACTCAACCGATGAGCTCATCGGTTGTGCTTCAGCAGATGTCCGTGTGCCGTTTGACATCCGGGAGGTGTATGCCCGGGTTCTTGACGGAAGCCGTTTTGAAGAGTTCAAGCCGCTGTATGGCGACAAATTGATCTGCGGCTGGGGATCGGTGCACGGATTCCCTGTCGGGTTCATTGGTAACAACGGCATTTTGTTCTCAGAAGAGGCGGCCAAGGGAGCACAGTTCATTCAACTCTGTAACCGCACGAACACGCCGCTTGTCTTTTTGCACAACATCACCGGGTTCATGGTGGGTTCACAGGCCGAGCGGGGCGGCATCATCCGCAATGGCGCGAAACTCATCAACGCGGTGTCGAACTCTGAGGTTCCTCACGTCGTGCTCATGGTGGGAGCCTCATATGGGGCTGGTAACTACGGCATGGCGGGTCGGGCATATGACCCTCGATTTATTTTTACGTGGCCGAATCACAAAATCGCAGTGATGGGTGGGCGACAGCTTGCTGGTGTTATGGACATAGTCGCTCGAAATGCCGCAGCCGGCCGCGGTATTGAAGTTGACGAAGAACAGTTGAACACCCAAAAAGAGGCCCTTGAGGCACAGATCGAAAGCGAAAGTTCAGCACTGTTTGCCACTGGTCGAATTTGGGATGACGGAATTATCCATCCGAATGACACCCGGCATGTCTTAGGAATGGCCCTCTCGGCGATTCACTCGAATGAAGTCCGCGGGGCGACCGAATACGGCGTGTGGAGGCACTGATCATGGCAACTCGACAGATCCGACGACTCCTCATCGCAAACCGCGGCGAGATCGCAATCCGCATCGGGCGCACCGCGCGAGACCGCGGCATCTCGTGTGTTGGCGTGTACTCAGACGCTGACAGCACATCGCTTCACCTCGACTCGATGGATGTGGCCGTGGCACTCGGTGGAGAGACCGCAGCCGAGAGTTATTTACGCATCGATGCAATAGTTGCAGCAGCGGTTGCGAACGGATGCGATGCGGTACATCCCGGGTACGGATTCCTCGCCGAAAACGCGGAGGCGGCACGTGCGGTTGAAGCAGCGGGCCTCATGTGGGTTGGACCAACCGCTGAACAGATCGAACTGCTCGGTGACAAGGTGGCGGCAAAACGTGCGGCCGAAGAGGCAGGTGTTCCGACGACTCCGATTATTGAAGTTGCAGTCGATGGCAGCACTCCGGCAGACGTATCGATGCCGGCATTGGTGAAAGCGGCTGCCGGTGGTGGCGGCCGAGGGATGCGCATCGTCCGAGAGGGCGACGACCTCGCAGCCGCAATCGAGTCAGCTTCGCGTGAGGCGGCTGCGGCATTTGGCGATCCGACCGTGTTTATTGAGCCTTACATCGAACAGGGTCGCCATATCGAAGTTCAGATCGTGGGCGACGGCGGAGGTGAGGTGTTGCACTTCGGTGAACGTGATTGTTCGGTGCAGCGCCGTAATCAGAAAGTGATCGAGGAAGCCCCGGCGGTCGGCCTGCCCGATGACGTTCGTGCCGCGTTGCACGACGGAGCGACGCGCCTCGCTCGTCATGTGAACTATCGGGGTGCGGGAACCGTCGAGTTCCTTGTCGGTAACGACGGAACGATCACATTCTTGGAAGTGAATACGCGTTTGCAAGTCGAGCATCCGGTCACTGAAGCGGTGACCGGTGTCGACCTCGTCGGACTTCAATTCGATGTTGCATCAGGTGCCGGGCTCGGAATGACTCAGGAGGCAATCTCGCTGTGTGGTCACGCCGTAGAGCTTCGTCTCGTGGCAGAAGATCCAAGTAGCGGGTGGATGCCGTCGACAGGTGTGATCACTGCGTTCGACGTTCCTGGCAATGTTCGAGTCGATAGTGGAATTCGTCCAGGCAGCGTGGTGACAACAAATTACGACTCGCTTCTCGCCAAGATCATCGTCACGGGCGCTGACCGCCGGGCTGCGCTCGCAGTAGCTGCCGACGCGATGCGCCGAGCCGACATTGCGGGAGTTCGCACCAACGCGGACAGCCTTGTGGCGATTCTCACCGACGACGTGTTCGTGGAAGGTAGCGTCGATACCGGCTACCTCGATCGGCAGCCTCATGTGTTACAGGGTGTGCGACCTGAGACTGCAGATATCGACGCGCATCTTGTGGCCGTCGTTCTTGATCGAGTTGCCGACAATCGCCGTGCCGATCAACGTTGGGGCTTTGCCCCGAGTGGATGGAGAAATCTGTCGACACGGGGGCAGCGGATAACGATGGTCGAAGCGGGTGGTGATGCACCGGTCGAATATGAAGTCGAATATCGGTCACTCGGTGGCGACACCTGGGAATTTCTGCTTGGCCCGTGGCCAAAAGCTGACGACGACGGCGCTCTGAACCCTGATGAGCGCTCACCTTCGGTGGTGCGGCGATACGGAGATGCCATAGAAATCGATGGTCGGCGAACATCGCCCGCTGTTTCTCGCCTCGGTGAGGCGTGGCGGGTGAGCGGCTGGTCTGGTCGCACTGAATGGCATGAACTTCCGCGCTTTGCCGAACACGACGCTGACCTTGCAGGGTCAGGACCTGTTGCTCCACTGCCGGGCACCGTCATCGACGTCCGGGTCTCCGACGGCGACTCGGTCGATGCTGACCAAGTGTTGATGGTGATTGAAGCGATGAAGATGGAGCACCAAATCACAACTCCGTCTGCAGCGACGGTCACCGCAGTTCGTTTCAGTGTTGGTGATCGCGTTGATATGGGCGATCTACTTGTCGAGCTTGAGATCGGAGGTCAGGACTCATGAGTGACTCGATTCGTATTGCGAACTGCTCCGGGTTTTTCGGTGACCGTCTATCGGGTGCAAAGGAAATGGTTGAAGGCGGCCCGATCGATGTCCTCACAGGGGATTGGCTAGCCGAACTCACGATGCTCATCCTTTCGAGAATTCGCGCAAAAAATCCGGGCCGAGGATATGCATCAACCTTTGTCACTCAGATGGAGCAGGTGATGGGAACCTGTCTTGATCGTGGCATCAAAGTCGTCTCGAACGCTGGTGGACTCGACCCAGGTGGATGTGCAGACGCCCTTCAAGAAATCGCTGACCGTCTCGGTCTCAGCCCAACTATTGCCTACGTCGACGGCGACAATCTTCTCGATCGAGCGGTCGATCTCGCTGAAAGTGGAAATCTTGTTGCTTTCGATCCCGCGAACGGGCTGGGCGACGTCTCGCGCTATGTGTCGGCAAATGCGTACCTTGGTTGCTGGGGCATCGTTGATGCTCTCGCCGAGGGTGCTGACATCGTTGTCACCGGTCGGGTAACAGATGCAGCGGTCGTCTGTGGCCCGGCGGCATATCACCATGGATGGTCGCGCACAGATTGGGACGCTCTCGCCGGCGCAGTCGTTGCTGGTCACGTCATCGAATGCTCAGGACAGGTCACCGGAGGGAACTATTCCTTCTTTACCGAAGTGCCAGGTCGCGAGCGAATCGGATTTCCATTTGCCGACGTGTTCGCGGATGGTTCAAGTGTGATCGGTAAGCATGACGGAACGGGTGGTCTGGTCTCGGTCGGAACAGTGACCAGCCAATTGCTCTACGAAATTGGTGGCGCTCAATATCTCGGACCTGATGTGACATCGCGGTTCGACACCATTTCTCTTGAACAAGTTGAGCCCGATCGGGTTCGAATTTCGGGCGTGAAGGGCGAGCCACCGACCGGATCATTGAAGGTTGCGATGAACGAACTTGGTGGCTACCGGAATGACATGGTGCTCGCGCTCACCGGACTTGACGTTGAAGACAAATCAGAGATGGCTCTCGAAGCATTCTGGGAGGCATCGCCCTATGCCGCTGCAGACTTCGAAGAGTGCGAGGTTCGTCTCGTGCGCACCGACCACAGCGATCCGGAAAGTAACGAAGCGGCAACTGCCCAACTTCGCATCAGCGTGAAAGACCGTGACGAGCGCAAAGTCGGTCGCGCCTTCTCAAACGCATTTGTTGAAACCGGTCTGTCGAGCATTCCAGGCTTTTACTCGCTGTCGGGAGGTCCATCAGCGGGCTCGCCGTTCGGCGTGTACCGACCAGCGCTCGTGCCGGCTGACCTCGTTCCCGCGTATGTGCATGTGAACAGTTCAACGCGTCAAGTTGAATCGGTGGCACCAGAGCACTCGCCGTTGAGCGTCGAACCCACCCCAGGTCCCCAGGGTTCACCCTCAACGGGTGAAACACGTAGCGCTCCTTTGGGCACATTATTTGGTGCGCGCTCCGGCGATAAGGGTGGAGACGCAAACCTTGGGATGTTCGCCCGAAGTGATGAGGCCTGGCTGTGGCTCGATGAATTCCTCACCGTTGAACGATTTAAAGACTTGCTTCCAGAGACAGCGAACCTCACCGTTGACCGATACGCGTTTGCGAACATTCGGTCGTTGAACTTCGTGGTCAGAGGATTGCTCTCTGAGGGTGTTGCGGCATCGACACGAACCGATGGGCAAGCGAAGAGTCTCGGTGAGTGGCTTCGTGCCCGATTTGTCGACATCCCTGTCGACCTGCTCGACTGAGAAGCCGATGAGTCATTACCAACCGCTTGCGGGCGTAAAAGTTCTTGACCTGACGGCGGTCATTATGGGTCCTTTTGGTACCCAGATTCTTGCCGACATGGGCGCTGAGGTCACCGTTGTCGAAACTCCGGTGGGAGACGCCAACCGGCATATGGGCAAGGGCCCTCACCCCGATGTCTCCGGCGTGACATTGAACCTCATGAGGAATAAGCGCAGCATTGTGTTGGACCTGCGCAG
>CBFHYI010000012.1:35083-38920 GCA_965660025.1 uncultured Ilumatobacteraceae bacterium
CCGCTTCGAACCTCAGATGGGGGCCTCGTGGCAATTCTTGCGTACGAACGACACCACTTCGAGGGTCTGATTCGCATTGGCGGTCGCCTGGAAATGCTCGAAGACGAGCGATTTGTTTCGCGCTTAGGCCGGCTCAACAACATCGATGAGCTCTACCGCGAGTACCAGCGAATCGCCGAAACCCACACCACCCAAGAGTTTGTCGACGCCTGTGCCGCAGTTGGAGTGCCGGTACACGAAGTTGTCACCCTCGATGATGTGACGAATTCACTGCCGATGACCGACCATCCGCGCCTCGGTCGCTACCGCATGACTCCCTCACTTGCACCAGGGGTACCCGTCGATGCTGAACCCCGCCGATTTGCTCCTGTGCTCGGTGAGAACGGTCGAGAAGTGCTCCTCGAACTCGGGTACTCGGACGAAGAGATTGACGAACTTGAGAACTCAGGTGTCGTTGGCCGCTACCGTTCGTAGGCGTGAACACACAAGCACGACCCGGACGGCCGCGATCTGCCGTAGAAGCACTTCCCGCGTACCGGCCGGGACGTGATGCAAAACAAGCGCAACAAGATCATGGAGTCGCCGACGCGGTAAAACTTGCGTCGAACGAAAACCCTGAGGGCCCTATCTCCGCTGTGGAGAATGCGGTTCTTTCCGCAGTTCGCGGGGCAAACCGCTACGCCGATCACCGCGGGGGAAAGTTGCGGTCTCGGATCGGTGAGTGGCTCGACATTTCAGCCGAGCACATCACCATTGGAAACGGTTCGGTCGGGTTGCTGCAACAGATCTTCCTCACCTACCTCGATCCGGGTGACGAGATTATTTTTGGATGGCGGTCGTTTGAGGTGTACCCGATTTACTCGCAACTCACCGGAGCTGAGATGGTTCGGGTTCCTCTACTCGACGACTTGACCTATGACGTCGATGGCATCATCGCAGCACTTACTCCGGCGACGAAAGTGGTCATGCTTGCGACCCCAAATAACCCGACGGGCACTGTCCTCAGCCGCGATGACATCGTGCGAATCGCCTCGGCAGCAGGCGAAGAGGTGATTGTTGTGATCGATGAGGCCTACCGCGAATTCGTCGACGCTGGTACTCCCGACCCGGTCGCCGACATCGTTCCGCAGTTTCGGAATGTGCTCGTGACGCGGACCCTGTCGAAAGCACATGGTCTTGCTGGTCTGCGAGTGGGCTATGCGGTCGGTGACCCGGAAGTCATCGCTGACATTGACAAAGTTGCTGTCCCGTTTCACGTCAACGCAGCCGCGCAAGCGGCTGCGATTGCGGCGATTGACAACATCGAAGAAATTGAAGCCCGGTGCGCAGTGATTGTGAGCGAACGAGGTCGCGTCGAGGCACAACTTTCTGAGATCGGATGGTGGATGCCCGCCCATCAAGCTAATTTCGTGTACCTCTCAACCGGTTCTGACACTATGAGGCTCGCAACCGAGCTAGAGAAGCGCGGAGTGGTGGTGCGGCCGTTTGATGGAGAGGGCATCAGGGTCACCATCGGTAGCCCTTCTGAGAATGATCGTTTTCTCGCAGCCATCGCCGAGCTAGGTGTCACCAAATGAAGCTGCGCGAATATCTGTTTCCTCCTGACCCGAGAGGCTGGGGTGTCGACCCCGACTACCGGTTCACTCTTGCAAACGAGCGCACCTTTCTCTCATGGATTCGAACTTCATTGGCTCTTGTTGCCGGCGGTTTAGGATCGATCGTCGTTCTCAAAGACATCGAAGGCGTTGAAGTCATCGGAGTCATGGTGTTGGCGCTTGCGTTCGTGACCGCCTCAACAGCGTTTCGCCGTTGGTCGCTCAACGAGCGCGCAATGCGCCTCGAACAGCCTCTCCCTGCGTCATACCTTCCTCAGATCACCGCCATTGGTGTCGCCCTGATCGGAGTGGCCGCAGTGATCTTGCTGGTGATCGATTCGCGATGAGGCAACGTCGGGGGCGTCGTCATCAGCGCCCACTGAATTCGTTTGACCCGCCTCTTCCCCACGAGCGAACGTCGTTGGCATGGGAGCGCACCGGTCTTGCCACGGTCATTGCGGGAGCTTTGCTTGCCCGCACAGCTTCAGAACACGCGCACTACCTGTTTGGCGTCTTCGGAGCTCTATGGGTGGCGGTTGGAGGTGTGGTGATTTTCTGGGCTGAGTTCCGATATGACTCGTTGCACGGTCCGCTGCGCGCTGGCGAAAACCCCGTACACCCGACGATGGTGAGATTTGTTGGTGTGGCAACCGTGTCATTCATTGGCTTCGCCTTGATGCTCATCGTCTACCTTGTAATCATTGACGCTCCCACATTGGGCAGCTAAGCAACTGGGGGACACATGGGGGCAGTGATAACAGGGTGGGGGAAATGCAGACCGCCATTGTCGTTGACAAATGCTGACCTCGGCACTCTTGTCGATACTGATGACGAGTGGATTCGTGAGCGCACCGGCATTTCTGAACGCGGCATCTGTCATGTAGAGACAACCGATATGGCCGAGGTCGCAGCGCGACACGCGCTCGCCGCTGCAGGTCTTGAGACCACCGACCTCGACCTCATCGTTATGGCGACAGTGACGCCGGAGATCAGTTGTCCGAGTAACGCATGTGTGTTGCAAGAGCGCCTCGGCGCGGTCAATGCGGGTGCCTTCGATCTCAACGCTGCGTGCTCTGGGTTTGTCTATGGTTTCGCCACCGCAACATCGCTGGTGACATCTGGGGTCGCACGGCGAATCCTTCTCGTCGGAGTAGAGAAACTGCACTTTTTCCTCGACTACCGCGATCGGAATTCCTGCGTGATTTTCGGCGACGGAGCGGGGGCAGTCATCATTGAGCACTCCGATCAGCCTGATGTTGGCGTGCTCGGTGTCGACCTCGGTGCCGATGGCCCCGCCGGCTCGACGATGGTCATACCAACCCTCGGAACCCGTGGGGAACTCTCGACATTCCGTGACCCTTCCCAGCATCGGCTTCATTTTGAAGGTCAAGCGGTGTACAAGATTGCGGTAAGGGGCATGGCTGAGTCGGTGACCCGAGCGTTGGAACGAGCATCTCTCGACGCAGACGATATTGACCTCGTTGTTCCTCATCAGGCGAACCTTCGGATCATCCAAGCGGCGACGTCGCGTCTTGGTGTGCCCGAGTCGAAGGTGATGGTGAATATCGAACACCATGGCAACACCTCTGCCGCATCGATTCCGATGGCGCTGTGCGATGCTCTTGACGAAGGAAGAATTTCCCCGCATGACACGATTGCGATCACCGCATTCGGCGGGGGCGTCACATGGGGTTCGGTTATTTTCCGATGGGGAGAACGTGTGTCACGATGCGAGACGAGTGATGCTGCGCTGCCAGAGCCAACCGGGGACGTGTTTGATGTGTTGGCGCCAAACCGAGAGTTTTACTCGTCGTATCACGAGTCGAACTAAGCCCAGCGCAAGCTATTTCAGTTCAACGAGTGCTGCCGTTCGTTGAGTGCGGAAAATTTCAACCCGGCTCTCTTTCAGCTCTTCGTAACCGCGGATGACGTCGGGAAGACGTGCGAATTCGACGAGACGGGTGTACGGCAGGGTCGAGACCGACGTGGTGATTTCCTCAACAAGCTCGAGGTACTCGCCGGGTAGCGAGCGTTCGATCTTGCGGACACGGGCATAACCGAAGATGTCGAGTGGCGTGCCTCGAAGCACCCGTGCGCGTCTCAGCAGTTTGAACATCGGGATCCACCCCGGGCCAAATCGCAACTTTCTTTTCACGCCCATTGCCGCGAGGACCGGTGGGTGAAGCAGCCGATAGCGAACTCCCTTACCGTCTGCAATCGAGTCAGATGCACCGGCTCCGTC
>CBFHYI010000013.1:0-34349 GCA_965660025.1 uncultured Ilumatobacteraceae bacterium
CAACTCGGATATCGCTCGCATTCTCAAGTTCGTTGAGTTCAACGATCTGTTTCATCGGAACACTGAATCCTGCTGCGATCGCCGAGAGCGTGTCACCTGACCTCACTTCGTAGAAATAACGGTTGGTGTCTGGAATTGTTGTCGTTGTTGTCGCCGTCGTTGTTGTCTGGATGGGAGGCAATGGGTCAAGCGAAAGATCGCTGTTGCTGCACCCAGCCACGAGCACCATTGCAGTCACCAACACCGCAAGGGCCATCTCTCGATGCTGAAGTGGTGTTTGCAAAAGTTTCCGCATGGGTATCACGTGTTCTCCGCTAAGAACTCTACGGCCATTGCGCTCTAGCCTCACCCAAGTGGAATCCCCCAGAATTTTTCCGGGTGCTGTCGCGCCTCAACGCCACTACCGAGTAGACGCCGATGGCGTCGGAATTGCCGTCAACGAATGGGGAGATGAACGCGATCCCGTTCTTGTCATGGTGCATGGAGGAGCCGATTTCTCTCGCACATTCGACGTCTTCGCGCCGCTCTTTGCAGCAGCCGGCTGGCGGGTTGTCGCATGGGACCACCGCGGCCACGGAGACAGCGATCACACACACCTGTACTCGTTCGAAGCTGATCTTCGTGACGCAACTCGCGTGCTGGATGCCGTTGCCCCACGACGGCCGGTTGCCGTACTCGGACACTCCAAAGGTGGCTCGATTCTCACCTCGCTTGCCGAAGCACAACCCTTTCGCTTCCGTTCCTTCATCAACCTTGATGGCATTCCATATCGAAGGCCCGGTCCCGACCTACCTGAGTATCAACGCGCCGACGCCCTCAACACCGAAATCACTGGCTGGCTCGAGCATCGTCGTCGATCGGCTACCGGATCACGCAAACCAGGCACCATTGAAGAACTCGCACGTCGCCGCGCACAAATGAACCCACGGCTTTCCACCGAATGGCTTGAATACCTCGTTACCGTCGGCGCTCGCGAAGACGCCGATGGCTGGCGCTGGAAACTCGACCCATCGATGAGAATGGGAGGCTTCGGCCCTTGGAAACCTGAATACGGCCTATTTCGCCTAGCCGGCCTCGGAGTGCCCTTTTTAGGTGTGCTCGTTGGCGCTGACGAGCCGATGGGATGGGGAACGAAATCTCATCAGGTTGAGAAATGGATTCCGAGAAACGGACGTCTCGAATACTTCGATGATCTCGGTCACTTCATCCACATCGAGCAGCCAAAAATGGTTGCCGATATGGCGCTCGAATTTCTTGGGGCTCCGGCATGAGTACCGTCACTCTTCAGCACAACCGCATCGAACTTGCCCTTCACCAGCTCAGGCCAGCAACCGGAGAAGGGCACCCGCTGCTGCTGCTTCACGGTCTCGGAGAATGTACCCCCACATCGGTTCCGCATGATGTCGAGAGTTGGCCAGGGAGTATCTGGGGGCTCGATTTCACTGGACATGGCGAATCGACAATCCCAGTGGGTGGTGGTTATTCGGCAGAGGTGCTCCTCGGCGATGTCGATGCCGCCATCAATCACCTTGGAACTGTCACCTTGGTCGGTCGAGGGCTCGGGGGGTACGTTGCGTTGCTCGCGGCAGGCGCCCGCGTCGATGCGGTGCACGGGGCGGTGATCACTGATGGCCCCGGTCTCACCGGCGGTTCCTACGAATCATCGGTGCCTCAAAGTGCTCGACTAATGGGTCAGGGTCAAATCCCTGACCCCTACGCTCTACATGAATTGAGCCGTGATGTCAGAGCAGCCGACTACGCACTTGATTTCGTGCAATACAGCGTCGCCAATTCTGAACTCGCTGAACCGATCAATGTGTCGGCTCTCTATCGACCAACATGGTTAACCGAAGTTGCAGCAGCCCCGGGTGTTGCATCACTACCGCTGGGTGACGCGCTCAATCTCTACCGCTGAGCCGTTACGACGATCTATTGGTGATGAACTCCGCAAGTTCGATGAGAGGCTGCTGTGCAGCCTCTGCGATCGCAGGAGACTCAATGGCCTGAATCGCGCTCGAAACATTCGATGCGATGAGGGATTCGAGTTCATCAAGAGCTCCAACATCAACAATTGTTTGCTGAATATCGGCCACCTGCTTATCGGAAAGATCGATCGACCCGACCATCTCAAGAATCTTGGCTTGATCAGTAGTTGCCGATGCCATCGCTCTTGCAAGAAGCGGGGTCGGTTTTCCCTCACGAAGATCACCGCCGACTGGTTTGCCGGTCATCGATGTATCTCCGAATGCTCCCATGACATCATCGCGCATCTGAAATGCATCACCGAGCGGTAACCCGTATGCGCTGAGTCTGCTCATGACCTCGTCGACGTCACTCGTACTGGCAAGAAGTGCTCCGAGGTGGAGTGGCCGTTCGACGGTGTATTTGCCGCTCTTGTACCGGCATATCCGATCGGCAAGTTCGATTCGCCGATCGCCTTGCACCGACCCGGTGATGTCGAGCAACTGACCGATGTTGAGTTCAATGCGAAGCTCGTTCCACATTGCAAATGCCCTGGGGTGAGCATCGACGAGGTAACGGTCAGCGAGCACCGCAGCGATGTCGCCGACAAGTATCGCAATGCCTTCTCCAAACCGACGCGACTCGCCATCCCAACCTTGATCACTATGCGACTGCTCGAATCTGCGGTGAGTGGTTTCCGCCCCACGACGGGAATCCGCGTCATCGAGGACATCGTCGTGAAAGAGAGCGGACGCGTGGGTGAGTTCGATCGCGGCTCCTGCCCCAACAACGTTCCCGTCAATGTCTTCGGCACGAGTGACGTCGCCGCCTGCCGCAATGAAGCCCCAGTGACAGAACGCCGGACGAAGCCGCTTCCCACCTGACGAAACCAACCGATGCACTTCACTAACCGGGTCAACCAACAGCGCGTCGAGACCAGACCAACGTTCAATTTCTGCGGTCAGATCACGTTCAAGACGTTGATCGACCCGCTCACCAACAGCGAGCACATGCAGGGGAACTGATGTCATCAGTCGTCGTGAGCTGCAGGAAGACCGGCAACAATTTCATCGACTTGAATGCGGGCCGCACCGATCCGGTCACGGCATATCGCAATGAGTTCAGCGGCACGACTCACGCGCTCAGCGAGGCGATCAACATCTACGTCAACGGCTTCTAGCTCGTTCAAGATGTCGTCGAGCTCAGTCAGGGCATCTGCATAGCTCAATTCTTCTGCCATTTCACTGCTCCTCTGGAGTTGTTGCGGTCACCGTACTCGTCACTGTTCCGTCTGCCACTCGGGTGACGAGTTCGTCACTTTGAGACAGATCTGCGATCGACGTCACCGGTCGACCATCTGAGGTGGTGGTCATTGTCCACCCCCGTTCAAGAAGGCGAGCAGGGTCGAGAAGAGCAAGTCGCCGCTCTCTCTCCATCATCGACATCTCGATTCTCTCCAACGTCACCGAGGTACGGGCAAGCCGATCTTGTCGTGATCGCAGCCGCTCAGCACTTCGTTCGATCGCAGAGTTGGTTCGGGTCACAACCCTGCTTGCCCGAGACTCCAGACGGTCGGCATGGCCAGCGAGCTCGAACGAGACTCGTTCAGCAATCGCAGTCCACTTCGATTCTGTGTCGTCGACGAATCGTTGCACTCGTTCGATCAGCCACCCTGCGCACGCGGTCGGAGTTTTCAGCGCAGTGTGGGCAACCTCATCGGCAATCGTCGTATCGATTTCATGACCAAGACCAGTAATCACCGGGAGAGGACACGTTGCGATCGCCCGGGCAATGCCCTCGGTGTCGAAGGCCGCAAGGTCATTGCGCGCACCTCCTCCTCTCATCACCGCAATGACATCAGCACCATGTTCAACAGCAGCAGAAATGCCCGCAATGACCATCTCTTCCGCCTGATCACCTTGGACTCGGGCATCGAATGCAAGGAGATGAAAACCAAATCCGCTTGACCCCAACTCGACCGTGAAGTCATGCCACGCCGCTGAACCAATGCTCGTGACAACAGCGACTCGCAACGGCACCGGTGGAATGCTGTGTTCCGCGTTTCTTCGCAAGAGACCCTCGACGGTGAGTGCATTTCTCACACGATCTCTGCTTGCGGTGATGTCTCCCAGGGTGAATCGAGGGTCAAGGTCAGAAATCTTCAAACTGAGGCGACCTGACGGCGCGTACACATCGAGCGTTCCGAACACCCTGACTTTCGTGCCATCTTGAAGTTCGAGTCGGTTTGACGCCAACATCGGGCGAAGGTTCCGCTTCACATTTGCGAACAACGCGACGTTCACCATCGCCTTCTTGCCATCGATATCTTCAACCAACGAGAAGTAGGTGTGCTGGCCTTGGTCTCGGTAGCCACTGATCTCTCCCGTCACCCACACCCCGCCACCAAATCCGCTCTTCAGTTGAGCATTGATCGCGTCGGTAAGTTCACCAACGGTAAAGGTGGGGCTGAGATCAGCGTCGGGCATCAGTACCAGGGTCGACTGATGTGCTGACGTGACGACAATGGATTGCGGAGCCATGGACGGCTACCGAATCGCCATGCAGTGACCTGATCAGGAGCCTGGTTCGGCGCAACCGGGCGCGGCCAGAGCGCCTCAACTGCGGACACGATTGCTGCAGCTTCTTCATCGGTTGGGGCCGGACTGATCGACCGAAGTACTGGATCGCTCATAATGGCACGTTCCCATGTTTGCGCTGCGGCAAATCTTCGCGCTTCGACTCCAGCACCCGCAGAGCCGCAACGACCTTCTGGCGAGTTTCTGACGGTGTGATGACATCGTCGACGAAGCCACGCTCAGCGGCGGCGTATGGATTTGCGTATCGCTCGGTGTACTGCTCGACAAGTTCGGCACGGCGTGCAACTGGGTCTTGAGCCTGTTGCAGTTCACGTCGATAAATGATCTCAACCGCTCCCTGCGGACCCATCACCGCAAGCTCGGCTGAAGGCCACGCAAACGCAAGGTCAGCACCAACCGACTTCGAGTTCATCACGACATACGCTCCGCCGTATGCCTTACGGGTGATGATCTGAATACGAGGAACGGTCGCTTCGCAGAACGCATACAGCAACTTGGCGCCGTGCCGAATAATGCCCTCATGCTCTTGGTCGACACCTGGGAGGAACCCGGGCACATCGACAAAGACGAGTAACGGAATGTTGAACGCGTCGCATGTGCGCACGAAACGTGCCGCTTTCTCTGATGACTCAATGTCAAGCACGCCTGCGAACACCATCGGCTGGTTGCCGACAATGCCGACCGTCTTGCCGTCGACACGAGCAAAACCACAGATGATCGATTTTGCCCAGTGCGGGAAGTACTCCATGAATTCGCCGTCGTCGACGACCGAGGCGATGACCTGTGCCATGTCATAGGGCATGCTCGGACTGTCAGGGAGGATCGAGTCGAGTTCTGGGCACAGGCGCTCAGGATCATCTGTCGACTCAATCGCTGGCGGATTTTCAAGGTTGTTCTGCGGGAGCAGCGACAGCAAATAGCGAACTTCGTCGAGACATGATTTCTCGTCGTCGGTGACGAAGGTCGCAACGCCAGATTTGGAGGCGTGTGCCATCGCTCCACCGAGAGCTTCAAGGGTGACATCTTCACCGGTCACTGTCTTCACCACATCTGGTCCGGTGATGAACATGTGTGATGACTCGCGAACCATGAAGATGAAGTCGGTCATCGCTGGCGAGTACACCGCACCACCTGCGCACGGGCCGAGAATGACGGAAATCTGGGGCACGATGCCCGACGACATGACGTTCCGACGGAAGATGCCTCCATATGACGCAAGGCTGACCACACCCTCTTGAATTCGGGCACCCGCTCCATCATTCAGACCGATCATTGGAGCACCGGTCGATAGGGCAAGGTCCATCACCTTGTGAATTTTCTCTGCGAACACCTCGCCAAGTGCACCTCCAAAGACGGTGAAGTCTTGGCTGAAGACGAACACTTTTCGGCCATCAACCGTTCCCCAGCCCGTAATCACTCCGTCGGTATACGGCTGATCTTCAAGACCTGACTCATGCGCGCGGTGACGGGCCAACATGTCGAGCTCGTGAAAGCTGCCCGGGTCGAGCAAGTAATCGATGCGCTCACGAGCCAGCATTTTGCCTTTTGCGTGCTGACGCTCAATCGATCGCTCAGATCCAGCATTGCGAGCAGCCTCCTTACGGTTGAGGAGGTCATCGAGGCGTTCTTTCATTGTCGACACAGCGAAGACGCTAATCGACAGTGACCACAGATGCTGTGGTCGCCTGCGTAACATCGGTCGTTGTTGTTTCCACAACCGTTGTCTCAGAGGGCACGATTGACGTGCCGATCACGAGAGTTGTCGTCGTTGTCGGCACCACCCCATCTTCACCGACGATGGCGAGCGGGCTTGATACAACTGCCGAAAGACCTGACTCGAACACTGCTGAGAGCGTGACCGTCCAGTTCCCGGTCACATCAAACGGAAGCCCATCGGCTGCGCTCAGTCGAGCAATACCCGTGCCCGTCAGAGGGATATCTTGAATCGTTCCCCGGCCGTAGCTGCCAACTTCTGGATCAAACTCGAGTCGGAGCCCAACGATGGTGGTGGGCGCTGATAACACCTCGACCTCGAGCGCATTGAGCCCCATTGCGCCAGGGTCAAGCGATACCTCCGCGCTGAACCCTGCTGCCTCATCAGCGAGAGGCACAACAAGTGCGTACTCTCGCTCTGGGATGAGCGACACCTTCGGGGGGTTGATGGCGAGCAGCCAACCGCTGAACATCAACACGATGACGCCGACCGTGGCTTCGGTGGCGAACACCCTCCGAAGGCGCAGTGCACTCCGGCGGGTGAGTTGGTCAACGCGTCCGAGCCGCATTCGAACCATCGCTCGAGCTTTCACGGCGACAAACAGCATGACGCCGACGGCCAAGAGTTTGAGAATGAGTACCCGTCCGTGAGAACTGGTGAACAGCGCGTCGCCGTCGAGCCGCATCGTTTCTGCGACACCAGAGATGATCACCACGAGAATCGCTGGTGCAGAGACCCGTGAATACGCCTTCACAGCATGAACGAGGTCGTTCTCGCCAGGACCGGCGAGCACGGCTCGACCGACAAAGATCACACCACCCAGCCAAATCGCCACGGCCATCACGTGGAGGATCATCACGATGAGTCCGATGAGAGCGAGATTGCCGCTCACGCGACCAAACGCCAGCGTGACGACCGCAACCGTCGGAGCCGCAATCGCAAGTGGTCGGGACACGTCGTCGAGTACCGCCTCCGGTCGATAGGCCACCCACCAGCAGGCGATGACTGCCACCAGCCGGATAATCGCTGCAGCACCGGTCCAACCCTCGGTGAACGTGTCAGCGAAACTGAACGGGTTGAGTGACGCGGTGAACGACGTGCCGGTCAATGACGATGTCAACGCTGCGGTATGGAGGTACGTACCGGCGAGCGCAAGCATCCACACTTTGGACGTGAACCGTTGAGTGATTTCGTAAAGCGGTCCCTCAGGCCAGCCAAACGAAATGAGGGCGACGGCGCCAAACAAAATCATGATGCCGTACGTCGAGATGACACCGCCCAACCACACCGAACCGCCCGTCGACCCAACCGCCTCAACATCGTCACCTATCGAGGACGCAGCTGCACCCGATGCGGCGGTAGGAATCGTCGAACCCGTCGAGTCTGATGAAGCTGTTGGTGTATCTGCAGACACGGAGAACGCAATGAGATCTGTTGCGATCGCTTGATCGAGATCATCTCGGAGCAACCAAGTAATCGTGCAGGCCCCTTTCGGAAACGGGCTCAATACTTCAACAGTGAAGGTGACATCGTCATCTCCGAGCAATGGAATTCCCGTGCTCTGGGGCTGGGCCGGAGTGCCGCAACCCACGGCGACGGTGAACGCCTGGTCAGATCCCACCGGCTGCTGGAATGTGAACGTCATGATCGCCGGCGACGTCCCAAGGGTCGCACCATCTGACGGACTTGAACCCGCAAGCGAATTGTCACTCGATTGCGCGTGTGCAGCCATGGGTAGTGCTGCAACGATGGCAACCGCCACGCCAATGAGCGCAAAGGCTCTTCGTAAGAGCCCACGCGAATCCGCGGGGCGATGACGAGCGAAGTCCACGTCTCAACGGTAGTCATCGCACCTCTCTTACCGCTGTCATCCCCTGCGGGTAGTGTGGCCTCACATGGCTACACAGTCGCTCTACCGCCGATATCGGCCTCGACGCTTTGATGAGTTGCGCGGCCAAGAACACATCGTGCGCGCACTCAGAGAGGCGGTGAAGGCTGGAAGGGAAGGTCAGGCGTACTTGTTCTCGGGGCCGCGTGGAACCGGTAAGACCACGACCGCTCGAATACTCGCCAAAGTGCTGAACTGCACAAACCCTTCAGATGGGGAACCGTGCTGCGAATGTGACTCGTGTATTGCGGTCGAGCGGGGCAACAGTTACGACGTTTTTGAACTCGACGCTGCTTCGAACAACTCTGTAGAAGACATTCGAAGCCTTATCGACAAAGTGTCGCTAGGCACCCCTGGCCGCCACAAGGTGTACATCCTTGACGAGGTTCATATGTTGAGCGCCGGGGCGTCAGCTGCGTTGCTGAAGGTGCTCGAAGAACCGCCCGAGCACGTCGTTTTTGTGCTCGCGACAACAGATCCGCAGAAGCTGAAAGACACCATTCGGTCTCGAACCCAGCATCTCCAATTTCACCTTCTTCCCAGCGACACCCTCGCTGAACACATCAAGTGGGTTGCTGAAGATGCCGGTTTCGCGCTCGATGACCACATCATTGATGCGGCTCTCGCAAAAGGTGGAGGGTCAGCTCGCGACACGTTGTCGGCACTTGAACTTCTTGCAGCGGGTGGAAGTGACGTCGACGACTCTGTTGACCTCTCGGAGTTCATTCGTAGTCTCGCCGACGCAGATACCGGCATTGCGCTCAGTGCAACCGCTCACGCAATTTCAAATGGGCACGATCCTCGCACGCTGTGCGAAGAACTCTTGCGCCACCTGAGAGATCTGTTCTTATCGGTGATGTCTCCCGAAATGGTCTCGATACGCCACGATCGTCTCGATGATCTTGCAGCGACTGCGCAAGAGCTTGGCACTGCGTCAATCGTTCGGGCGATGGAGCGCCTCGGCTCAGCACTGGTCGAAATGCGTTTTGCTCCCGACCCGCGAATCATGTTTGAGATCGCACTTGTGCAATTGACACGAGATGGCGGTGCAGATGATCAATCGGCGTTGCTCGCCAGACTTGAACGTCTTGAGCGCACAGTCACAGAAGGCGTTTCACCACAATCAAAAGAGCCTCCGCGCAGTAGTTCAACCGGCAAAGCCATTATCGGTGGTCGTGCCCGGCGACCTGACCCGAGCGGCTCAATTCCTCGACCTGCAGCCGAAAATGTCACTACTGACTCGCCTGCTTCGGCACCCGAACCCGCATCACCGGTCGAGCCGGAGCAAGATGAGCAGCAGCCTGCAACGCCGGCAGCACCCGAATCACGTGAGCAATCGCCTCCTGCCTCTACCCCGTCCGAACATGATGCGCACTCGGTGACCGCCGTGTGGTCTGAGAGTGTGCGGTCATCTCTCACCGGTATGACTCGGGCACTCTTCGCTCCGGCATCTGTCGGCGCAGTCTCGAGTTCTGCAAGTGGATTGTCGGTAGAACTGTTGCTTCCGAGTCAGGTGCACGCTCAAAAGTGTGAGGCTCATCGAGATGCTGTCCAGCAGCAACTTGCGCAATCGCTCGGCGTCGTCGTCGAACTCGCTCTGAACGTTGAAGGTTCAACTGCGGTCACCCAATCACCGGATACAACCGAGATTGTCGAAGAGCCGGTCGACCCGAACGACATCGTCGACGCACCAGCCACTCCGCAGCGGAGCCCCGAGGAAGAGATCGCTGACATCTTTCCCGGCACCCGACTCATCACAACGACTGACGACTGACGATGGCTGCAGTTCATACACCTCCGGTGCAAACCCTTATCGATGAACTGGGTCGCCTGCCGGGCATCGGACCAAAGTCTGCACAGCGCATCGCATTTCACCTGCTCAAAATTCCCGAGGTTGACGCCTATCGACTGGCTGACGCCATCCGCGAGGCAAAGGCGCGAGTGCAGTTCTGCGAGCGCTGCTTCAATGTTGCGGAGTCGTCGCTGTGCCCTATTTGTACCGATGAGCGACGTGACGGCACGACCCTGTGCGTCGTCGAAGAATCCCGCGACATCATTGCGATTGAGCGAACAGGCGAATTCAAGGGTCGATACCACGTGCTCCTTGGCGCGATGAATCCTCTTGAAGGCATAGGGCCAGACCAGCTCAAGATTCGGGAACTTCTCGCGCGGCTTGGCCCCGAGCAGGTCACAGAGGTCGTTATCTGTACAAACCCGAATACCGAGGGAGAGGTCACCGCCATGTACCTCGCCCGCATGCTGTCACCGCTCGGCATCACCGTGTCTCGACTTGCGAGTGGTCTCCCCGTCGGCGGAGATCTTGAATATGCCGATGAGCTCACATTGGGGCGCGCATTCGAAGGCCGTACCCGCATCACCGAGTCGAACTAGCGCAGCAAAAGAACCGATCGGCTTTGAGAAGCGAGGGCGTTGAGTCTCATCAGACTTTGATGATGAGCGCGTCGCCCTGACCGCCGCCACCACAGAGAGCGGCCGCTCCATACCCTCCACCTCGCCGGCGAAGTTCGTGGGCGAGGGTCAAAGCAAGTCGATTGCCACTCATGCCGATCGGGTGACCCACAGCAATTGCCCCGCCATTGACGTTCACGATCTCATCGCTCACTCCGAGATCGTTCATCGACGCGATGCCGACAGCGGCAAATGCTTCGTTTAACTCGAACAACGAAATGTCGTC
This sequence comes from uncultured Ilumatobacteraceae bacterium, assembly GCA_965660025.1. GTDB lineage: Bacteria > Actinomycetota > Acidimicrobiia > Acidimicrobiales > Ilumatobacteraceae > Casp-actino5. The sequence continues at coordinate 10,857 of CBFHYI010000013.1, forward strand.
GAGAGAAAGATCGGTCTTCACAAGAGCTGCTCTAATCGCATTCGCCGGTTGAAGGAGAAGCGAGGGGTTGTCGGGGCCTGCCACCATTCCGTACGAGACATACTCGGCAAGTGGCTCCACCCCCCGATCGGCCGCGGCGCGCGATGACATCATCACCACTGCTGACGCTCCATCGGAAATCTGAGAGGCATTACCAGCAGTGACTGTGCCTTCTCCTCCGAACGCTCCACGGAGTCCGGCCAAACTTTGCTCGGTGGTGTCGGCCCTAATGCCCTCATCTTCTGAAACGGTGATGGCGTCCCCTCGTCGCTGAGGCACTTCGACCGGAATAATTTCATCGGCGAGCCGACCATTCTTCGTTGCATCCGCTGCTCGTTCATGTGACGCAGCAGCAATGCGATCTTGTTCGGCTCGAGCAATTGAACCATCTGCATATTGCTCGGTTCCGGTACCCATCAAACATGCATCAAATGCACACCACAAACCGTCTTTGATGATTGCGTCCTCAAGTTCGGTGTTGCCGTAGCGATACCCGCCTCGAGCTCCAGCGAGGAGGTGCGGAGCATTCGTCATCGATTCCATTCCGCCCGCGACCACAATGTCGGCGTCACCGCTCATGATCATCTGGTGGGCCAGATAAATAGCGTTGAGACCAGAGAGGCACACCTTGTTCACATTGACCGATGGCACGCCCATGGGGATTCCTGCACCCGCCGCCGCTTGGCGCGCCGGCACCTGGCCTTGACCTGCCATCAACACCTGTCCCATCACAACGTGGTCAACTTCAGCCGGGTCGACACCTGCTCGTTCTAACGCACCGGCGATCGCAACCGAGCCGAGTTGGGCAGCCGACATTGTCGAGTACGCACCACTCATTTTCCCGATTGGTGTGCGTGCTCCTGCAACGATGTGTGAAGAGGTCATATCTCAAACCGTACTGCGCGCCTCGTCCACTTTGGAGGTTGGAGTTACCCGTAGGTAAGTTTCCAATATGTCAACCCCCAATTCTGAATCCCTCGCCATCCAGCAGGCCATTCTCGAAGGCGCGTCCGGCGACGACATTGCGGCGCTCCCCCTTCCGGAGTCGTATCGAGCAGCATTCGTGAAACGCGATGACGTCGGGATGTTTGAAGGCCTTGCTTCAGAGGACAAAGACCCCCGAGAATCTCTTCACATCGGCGAAGTCGCCATGCCTGAACTTGCGCCTGACGAGGTGTACATCGCAGTCATGGCCTCATCGATCAACTTCAACACGGTGTGGACATCTATTTTTGAGCCACTTCCCACATTCGGCTTTCTCGATCGTCTCGCTCGCGAATCTGAGTGGGCATCCCGACATAAGCGCGACGAGCACATCATTGGTTCTGACGCCTCCGCTGTCGTCCTTCGCGTTGGGTCTGCGGTTCGCAACTGGAAGCCCGGAGACCGAGTGACCGTCCACTGCAACCATGTCGACGACCAAGACCCCACGGCGCACGATGACTCAATGCTCGCAACGAACCAGCGCATCTGGGGATTCGAGACGAACTTTGGTGGCCTCGCAGATATCTCGGTGGTCAAAGCCAATCAGTTGATGCCAAAGCCCACCCATCTGACATGGGAAGAGGCTGCAGTCAACGGGCTCTGCAATTCAACGAGTTACCGCATGCTGGTCAGCGACAATGGCGCTCGAATGAAACAAGGCGATTCGGTGCTGATCTGGGGTGCAACCGGTGGTATCGGCGGTTACGGCGTGCAATACGTTCTGAACGGCGGCGGAACTCCTATTGGTGTTGTCTCATCACCTGAGCGAGCAGCACTGCTCAACGACCTTGGCTGTGAAGCAGTCATCGACCGCCGCGCTGAGGGGTACTCGTTCTGGAAAGACGAACACACTCAAGATGAGTCGGAATGGCGCCGGTTGGGCGGAAAGATCCGCGAACTCATCGGCGAAGATCCTGACATCGTCTTCGAACACCCTGGGCGCTCAACGATGGGTGCCTCCATCTTTGCCGTTCGACGCGGAGGAACGGTGGTCACATGTGCAGCAACATCGGGCTACATGGTCGAGTTTGATAACCGCCACTTCTGGATGAAGTTGAAGCAGCTCATGTCGTCTCACTTCGCCAATTACGCCGAATCGTGGGCTGCGAACCGCCTCATCGATCAAGGCCGTATCCAACCGCTGTTGAGCAAGGTGTACACCCTTGATGACACCGGCGAAGCGGCTCGCGCGGTTCATCGAAATGAGATCGAAGGTAAGGCCGGAGTGCTCTGCCTCGCCCCCTCAGAGGGCCTCGGAATCGATGATCCTGAAAAGCGTGATCGCATCGGAGAACACAAGATCACGACCTTCAGGCGTCACGCCGGCTGACTTCTCAGGCAAACTGTTCATATGTTGCTTACAGAAATTGACCACGTTGCCATCGCCGTTCGAGATCTTGAGGCGGCAATCGACTACTACGAGCGGGCATTCGGTGCCACCGTCGACCATCGTGAGATCGTTGAATCTGACGGCGTCGAGGAAGCGTTGCTGAAGGTTGCTGAAAGCTACGTGCAATTACTGACTCCCACTCGAGACGATTCACCCGTTGCCAAGGCGATCGAAAAACGTGGCGAGGGTCTTCACCACATCGGGTACCGGGTGAGCGATTGCGCTGCTGCTCTTGAGGCAATGGTTGCCGCCGGGGCAACGCCAATCGACTCAGCGCCCCGACCTGGTAGTCGTGGCACCACCGTTGCCTTCATGCATCCGAAAGGCAGTTTCGGAACCCTGATCGAACTCGTCCAAGAGTAACGAAGACGATGTCAAACGTTCCCGCAGCAGTGCTGTGGGATATGGATGGGACACTCGTCGATACCGAGCCGTATTGGTTCGCCGCTGAGCATCAACTCGTCGAATCATTTGGGAACACGTGGTCAGAAGAGCATGCCCATGCAGTGGTGGGTTTTGATCTTCTAGACACGGCCGCCTACATCATTGAGCACGGGGGCGTCGACCTTGCACCGAGAGACGTTGTTGAGTACCTACTCGATGCTGTCATCACCTCATGTCGACAACGTCTGCCGTGGCGACCGGGAGCTCGAGAACTTCTCGACGAACTTCACTCCCTCGGCATTCCATGCGCGCTTGTCACCATGTCGTGGCGACGGTTCGCCGAAGCTGTACTCGAACAGCTTCCTCGTCCATCGTTCGAGGTGACGGTGTTTGGTGATGAAGTGGCTCACGGCAAACCTCACCCTGAGCCGTATCTGCGAGCAGCTTCCCTGCTCAATGTTGAGCCCTCGACGTGTGTCGCGATCGAAGACTCTCCGACAGGGGTGGCGTCCGCTCAGGCAGCCGGATGCCGAGTCATCGGCGTGCCGAATATGAAACCGCTTGAGCAGATCGACGGAGTTCGCATCGTTTCGTCACTTACCGAGATTGACGCCGCCACGTTATGGACGACATAGACACCACCACGTTGAGGTCCGCAAGGCGCTCACGAGCCTTACTTGCGTCACTTCTTACCGTGTGTGTTGGAGTCATCGGGTTTGCCATATGGTCTGGCACATCAGATGACACCAGCCCTACCATCTCGTCAGCACCGCAACCACCTGCCGCGGTGACGATCGATGGATGGACGCCGTACTGGGTTCTTGATCGAATCTTGCAGCAACCCGATTCGGGTGATTCACGCCTTCGCAACCTCAGAGAAGTATCGCCATTTTGGTTTTCTGTGAACGGGTTTGATTCGATCGAGCCAGATACCTTCGCTCCAAACGACCTCGCTCAGACCTACATCGATCGTCTTCGCAATTCCGATGTCGCTATCGTTCCATCGTTACTCGATCGGATGGACGCGGGCCAGATGGCAACCGTGCTCTCCGACCCGATCGTTCGAGCAGCGCATGTCGATGCGATTCGACGGTTTGCAAACGATCTTGAGGTCGATGGAATCGACATCGACTACGAGCAGTTCGCATTTGCCGATAGCCCATCAACATGGTCAACGACGCGACCGAACTGGGTCGCGTTCATCACAGAACTTTCTGAGGTGCTGCATGACGACGGCCGCACACTGTCGGTCAGCATTCCAGTCGTGTACGACGAAAGCGCCACCGGGGACCCGGGCTATTGGGTATACGACCACGGTGCAATCGCCGAACACGTCGATGGGCTTCGCATCATGGCCTACGACTACTCGGTGGCAGAACCCGGCCCAATCGCTCCACTCGACTGGGTTCAACAGGTCATCGACGGCGTCTTGCTCGCGGTGCCACCCGAGTTTCACGAGCGTGTCGTTCTTGGAATTCCGTCGTATGGCTATAACTGGCCGACCATGGTCGTTGGTGACTGTCCAGCAGATGCCCCAGGTCGCACCAGCATCAACCCGGGCACCCTCGACGATCTCATTGCTCTTCGCACTATCGAACCTGTCGCCGATGCCTTGACCGGTGAATGGTCTGCCACCTACGAACTCGAAATTGATGATGGCGTCTCAAGCTGTGTACAAACACGACAGTTGCATTGGATTGACGCTGATGGTGTCGCACTCCGAGTCGAGATGGCTCGGCGTGCTGGAATACGAGGTGTGGCGTTGTGGGCATTGGGATACGAAGATGACGACGTGTGGAACGCTCTCGTCTCATCAGCGACAAAGGATCTCGCTCCGTGACCACTGATCTTCCTATCGACGCGGACGAGGTTCGCTCCCTCGCAACAACCGTCGTTCAAGACGGCCTCATCGACGCCACCATCCGAGGACATCGCCCCGGTGCGACCACCCCTCTTGAACGAGTTCGTATGCGACCCGTGTCGATCAGCGATGCCGACGTCATCCAATTTGAAGAGTTTGACGGCACCAACACACAGGTCATCAACCTCGACATCGAGGCAGCGACCGAACGCATTGTTCATCTTTTTGGTTCGGGAATGAAAACCGCGTTCATTCGAACGACTACCGGTGATCTTCAAGTCACCATCTCGCGTCGCGGCAAGGTGCAACAGGTAAGGCACGCAGCCTCTCGAGAACCGTCGACCACCCAGCATGACCGTCAAAAGCAGCATCTCATCGCTGAATCGGCACCGTTTCTTCGTCACGTCGGGATCTCAACCGAGAACGGCACGGTGCGACCGAATGCTCGAGACAAATTCCGGCAGGTTCAACAGTTCGTTGGCATTCTCGACCACCTTGTCGCCGATCACGATCGTGCTACTCCACTCCGGATCGTTGACCTAGGATGCGGATCTGGTGTGCTCACATTGGCAGCTCACCACCATCTGATGGCTTCAGGTGTGAACGTTCATACCATTGGGGTTGACCTCAAGGGTGAGCTCATGGCTCGACTCAACAACACGGTCGAGCAACTCGGATGGTCAACGATCGAATTCGTGACGGGAGCAATCTCCCAGTGGCAACCCACGCCTGGTGCCGAACCAGATCTCGTGATTGCGCTGCATGCGTGTGATACCGCCACCGATGATGCAATCGCTCAAGCGATTGCATGGAAGAGCACACATCTGCTCGTCGCTCCATGTTGTCAACATGATCTTCAGCGCCAAATCGATCGCTCGCACATTCCTCCTGGGTTCGAGTCACTCGTTCGCCACGGCATCGTTCGGGAACGTCTCGGTGACCTCTTGACCGACACATTTCGAGCCGATGTCCTCGCTGCCCTCGGTTGGCGAACCGATGTCATCGAGTTCGTCGACAATCAGCACACTGCAAAAAACATCATGATTCGTGGCTCCCAAACAGGCGAACTCGATGCGACGGCGCGGACGCGTGCGTTAGAACTGGCGGCGGAGTGGTCGGTTCAACCAGCGCTCATACATCTGCTGGCGGATCGATCAACGACGTAACGAGCTCGGCAAGTGCGAGCGCCCCAACTTCGCCACCCCAGCGCCCTCGAATGAGGCCGCTTTCGTCGATGAGCACCATGAACGGAAATCCGGTCACCCCAAAGGCCTCAGCCGCAGCAAACGTTGAACGATCGGCATCGTAGGCGTCGGCAATGACGTCGTAGGTCCAATCTTTCTCCGCAAGCCAACGTTGCGGAGGAAAGTTCGGCCGTTGAGGAGCCACCGCAGTGCTCACCCCAACAACGCGAAGCCCAGACGGCCACGCCTCAGCATCTCGAATCCGATTGATTTCTGGAATCTCGTTATTGCAATGAGGGCACCAATGAGCCAAAAACACAACGAGTGTTGCCACCCCATCGGTGGGACGAACCGCAACAACGTCTCCGTCAAAATTTTCACCGATCAACGACGGAATTGGCATTCCCACAGATTCATCAGCGTGGGGGTCTACGAGAGCGGGAAGAAATTCTCCTTCGATGATGACCTGTCGAACCTGATCTTCAAACTCTTCAGGAAATTCGATCGGTTCTGGTTGTGCATCGTCTTCGCCTCTGGACGCAGTCGTTGACGGCTCGCTCTCGTCTTCTTCGGCGGGCTCTTCAGGTACGAGCGACGTCGTTGATGACGGACTTGACTCAAAGCGCACGACGACACCTGATGAACATGCCGCTGCGCACACAACCGCGCAGAACGCGGCAATCGCGGTCCTCACTCGTCAACCGGCTCCGGAATCGCATTCACGACGATGAGAGCGAGGAAGCCGATTAATGCCATGCCAGCAAGGGTGAGAAACCCGAATGAGCGGAACCATATGTCAGTACACGATGGCCCGGTCGCTGAGCACGAACCGGTATCGAGGCCCGGCCGCCACTCGATGAGGTAGTGCCATCCCGAAATGCACGCTCCAATCGCAGCCATAGGCAGAACGTAGAAACGTGCCCCAGCATCGCGTCGAATGAATGCCACAAGACCAATCAGTGCAATCGGGTACATCGCAATGCGCTGAAACCAGCAGAACCGACACGGGATGTAGTTGGCCACTTCAGAGAAATACAGCGAACCGAGCATTGCGCCGCCCGCAACACACAACGTGATTGTTGACCGAAATTCTCTGACCGCTCCAAGAACACGTTCTTGACCTGTGATCCAACTCACGGCAATGACGAGCGTTGCAACTCCAACAATGACGGCAAGGGTTGCCGACAAGGTTTCCACCATGTCAGTGATCTCATACTTGGTTAGCGCTACGACTCCCACCCCCATAGTTTGCCGGTTTCACCAGGCACGTGCAGTTTCTAGCGGGTAAGGTTCGAAACATGCTCGAGTTCACATCGGTCAGTGTGTCGTCATACGAGGCGTCGAATCTCTCAGATGAACTTCAACGACTGTCGGGTGAAGGTTGGACGGTGGTCTCCATCGTCAACGCTGGCTCCGACATCGTTGCCTATCTTTCACGTCAAGCTTCTGGTGCACCGCAAGAACATGCGGCTGCTCCCGCTGCTGAGCAACCAGCCCAAGAGGGCGGGGTTGGTTGGGGAATGCAATCAGCTGCATCTGAGACAACGGCGAGCGCCGAACCTTCCTCGGCTGCGTCCTCAGCGGCAGCGCCCGCAGGCTGGTACGCCGACCCCTCAGGTCGATTTGAGCTCCGCTACTGGAACGGAGACAAATGGACCGAGCACGTGTCGCGGGCGGGACAGCAATCGACCGACCCTCCCGTTGCCTAACCCGTGCGCACAACGTCTCTCGGTCATGCCGGAATCCTCATCGAGTGTGAGGCCGGGTCAATCCTCTGCGACCCGTGGTTCGAGCCAGCATTTCTTGGTTCGTGGTTTGTCTTCCCGCGAAACGACCAACTCGATGCTGAATTACTTCATCGCATCGAACATGCTGACTATCTCTATGTGTCGCACTTACATGGTGACCACCATGACGCGCACTGGCTTACGTCACATTTGAGGCGAGACATCCCAATTCTCCTTCCGGACTATCCAACATCTGAACAACAACGCGAGTTCGAACGACTCGGCTTTACGAAGTTCATCCACACTGTTGATGGTGAAGAGCAGGTGCTACGTGACGGTCTCTCCGTTGCGATTCACGTAGAGACCTCGATTACCGACGGCCCAGGTGGTGACTCCGCAATCATGGTGAGCGACGGCGTTCATCGGATCGTCAACCAGAACGATTGCCGAACGCACGACCTTGCGGCTCTTCGTTCGCACGGCCCCGTCGACCTGCACTGGCTGCAATATTCGGGAGCTATTTGGTACCCGATGGTGTATGAACTTGCCGACGAGGAAATGGTTGACCTCTGTCGGGCAAAGGTGGAAAGCCAGGGCAACCGAGCAATGAAATATGTCGACGCACTCGATGCCCGAGCGGTCATTCCAAGTGCGGGTCCGCCGGTATTTCTCGATGATGACCTGTTTGGGCTCAACATGATCTCTGGTGACGAAGCGAGCATCTTCCCCGATCAGCCATGGTTCCTTGACCAGTTAGCGGCGGCCGGCAAGAACGGTGTCCTTGCAATCCCCGGCACGGTCGTATCGGTGACACCAACCGAGATCGCAGTTGATCACCCCATGTCGGGTGAAGAGGTCGACAAGATCTTCACCGACAAGTTGTCATACCTTCAGCACTACCGCTCAGACTGGCAACAATGGATAGACGACACCCACGCATCATGGAAGCGCGAACCCACTGATCTCGTCGCTCGGCTCGCTGCATGGTGGGAACCACTCATGCAGAAAGCGCCAACCGTCTGCAACCTCATTGGGGATCCAATACTCATCGAAGCCAAACATAATGACGGGTCAGTGCTTGAGATTTTCGTCGATGTTGCGCAGCGAAAAGTCGTGGATGGCAGCACTGTCGACTACACCGAATCGCCTCCCGGATTCCGATTCACATTTCCACGAGATCTCCTCGAACTCACCGTTGACTCTGGCGCGGTCGACTGGTCAAATTCGCTTCTGCTGTCATGTCGATTCACCGCCTGGCGTCGGGGACAGTACAACGAGAACGTCTACAACTTTTTGAAGTCGCTGTCTGTAGAGAGAATTACTCGAACCGAGGCTGAAGCACGAACGAAGGTTGCCGCTTCTCCCTCTGCGGACATTCCCGAAACCGATGTTGAGGTAGGGAATTTCATCGTTCAACGTCGGTGCCCTCACCGGAATGCAGATTTCTCAGTCTTCGGAGAAATTGACGGCGATGATCTGGTCTGCACCCTGCACGGATGGAGATTTGACACCGCTACTGGGCAGTGTCGAACCAGCGATGATCATCCGGTTCGGATCAAACCTCGGGAAATCTGAGTCGTTCACCAAAAATGGCGACACTCTGTCGTAGGGGCACCAGGTCTCGACGGTGTTGACGTTCGACTTCGTCGACCGCCTCAACAACTTGCTGCCGTGCATGTTCGAGTTCATTCCTAAGTCGCTCGACTTCAGCCTCGAGCTCCATCACCCGACGGATGCCTTCAAGATTCATTCCCGCATCGACGAGTTCTGAGATGCGACGCAACAACTCAATGTCATCGTCGCTATACCGTCGATTGCCGCCATCGGTACGAGCAGGTTGGACAAGACCGCGTCGCTCATAAATGCGAAGAGTTTGCGGATGCATGCCGGCAAGTTCAGCCGCCACCGAAATGACGTAGACCGCTTGCTGTGAAGTTCTCATATTCATGATGCACTCTCATCGTAGACCGTTCGGACTCTGGGGTTTTCGGTGAGCACTGTTGAGAGGTGTTCGACCGCCTTGCGCTGCTCGTCGGTGAGAGCGGTGGGAATATCAACCACGACGCGAACGATGAGATCGCCGCGCGTCGCCGTTCCTCGTTTCGTCACCTCAATACCGCGACCGCTCACTCGATGCCGTGATCCGCTTTGTGTGCCCGGTTGCAATCGCAGGCGAACAGACTCCCCTTCAAGGGTTGGCACATCGACCTCAGATCCAAGTGCAAGTTCAGCGAACGTCACCGGGAGCGTGATCTCGAGGTTGACGCCCTGACGGGTGAATCGTTCGTGTGGCTGAACTGCGACCTCAACGAGAAGGTCACCTGCCGGTCCTCCATTTCGACCCGGGCCTCCTCTTCCCTTCAAACGAATCGTTTGGCCATCGCTCACTCCAGAAGGAATGCGCACTTGTACTGTTCGGTGGCCGACCGTTGCGCCAGTTCCACCACAGGTACCGCATGGATTATCAATGATGCGACCGTGTCCATTACAGCCCCGGCACGGTGTGGAAAACGAGAACGGACCCTGATTTTCATCGACAGCACCGCGGCCGCCACATACTCCGCACAGTCGAGGCTCCGATCCGGGCTGGGCACCAGAACCTGTGCAGGTCTCGCACCGACCTTCGCTTGTCACATTGAGGCTGGTGGTTACGCCTTTTGCTGCGTCGTAAAACGACAACGTCAGACGAGCTGACTGATCTGCCCCTCGCCGAGGACCAGCAGAGCCACGCTGGCGGCCATTGTTGAACATCTGACCAAATAGGTCGCCAAAGCCACCCATGTCGCCGACGTCGAAACTGAATCCGCCCTGTCCGCCCTGTCCGGCCATCGGCCCGAGCCGGCGCACTTCGTCGTATTCGGCTCGGCGTGATTCGTCGCCGAGCACGTCGTAGGCGGCACTCACCGCTTTGAAACGTTCTTCGGCCGCGGTGTCACCAGGGTTCTTATCCGGGTGGAGTTCACGCGCGAGCTTTCGATAGGCGCGAGTGATCTCTTTGGCGGAAGCCTCTGGCCCAATGCCCAGCACCGAGTAGTAGTCCGTGTCGAACCACTCTCTCTGTGCAGCCATGTCGTTCCTCAGTCTTTCGTTCGAACCATTGCAGGACGCAATGTTCGGCCCTTCCACATATAACCGCTACGAAGCACCTCAGCCACAACGATTTCGGCGCCTTCTCCTGGTTCATGGGCAACCGCTTCAGCCGTCTCGGGGTCGAATGGCTGGTCGGCAATGTTCATCGCCTCGAGACCAACTTTTTTCAACTCGACGAGAAGCACATTGAGCAGCGGCCCGATTTCGTCTGGGTGACGAACGTACGCGGCTTCTGTTGCATCGAGCACAGGCAATAGAGCCTCTGCAACGCGACTTGTTGCGCGATCGACCTCATCGTTGATCTGATTCGTCACTCGCTTGCGGTAGTTCTCGAAGTCGGCTTGTGTTCGCATCGCAAGCTCTCGGAACCGTTCAATCTCTGCAGCAACTTCGTCGACTTCTTCTTCGCCTGATGAACCGTCACCGTCGGTGAGGTCGTCGAGACCCTCAACATCGATCGAATCACCTGCTCCATAATCTGCAGTCGTTGACGTTGAGAATGAAGATGGACGTGGAGTCTCAGAGGTGAAATCTTCCACTTCTGAGCCTCGTTCGTCCTCAGGGTCGAGAGCATCGTCGTCGTGCAACGACATGTCACTCATTGTTCGTCGACAATCTCAGCATCAACGATGTCATCATCTGCTGACTCATCTGCAGATCCTGATGCTGAAGTTCCGGCTGCGTTGTCACGTGCAGCGGCTTCGTACAGCTTTTGGCTGAACTCTTGGCTCGATGCCATGAGCTTCTCGGTTGCTTCCTTGATCGCTGCAGTATCGGTGCCTTCAAGGGCAGCCTTGAGTTCAGCGAGTGGTCCCTCAACTGCAGCTTTCTCTTCGTCGGAGACGTTCTCGCCCTGCTCTCGAAGCACTTTTTCGGTCTGATACACGAGGGAGTCTGCGTTGTTACGAACTTCAGCCTCTTCGCGACGAGCCTTATCTTCCTCGGCGTGTGCCTCGGCATCTTTCACCATCTGGTCGATGTCGTCTTTGTCGAGAGTTGACTGACCGGTGATCGTCATCGATTGCTCTTTGTTCGTCGCTCGGTCTTTCGCAGCAACGTGCACAATGCCGTTTGCGTCGATGTCGAATGTCACCTCAATCTGCGGAACTCCGCGTGGAGCAGGCGGAAGATCGACGAGTTGGAACTTGCCAAGGGTCTTGTTGTAGGAAGCCATTTCTCGCTCACCCTGCAGTACGTGAATTTCAACCGAGGGCTGCATGTCTTCTGCGGTGGTGAACACTTCGGTTCGCTTGGTTGGAATTGTCGTATTGCGTTCGATGAGGCGGGTCATCACGCCTCCCTTGGTCTCGATACCGAGACTGAGCGGGGTGACGTCAAGAAGCAACACGTCTTTGACATCTCCACGCAACACACCTGCCTGCACCGAAGCACCAACTGCAACGACCTCATCAGGGTTGACGGTCTTGTTTGGCTCTTTGTCGGTCATCGACTGAACGAGATCGGTGACGGCCGGCATGCGGGTTGAACCACCGACGAGAATCACGTGGTGGAGATCGCCCTTCGAGATGCCTGCGTCTTTCAAGGCTTGCTCAAATGGGACCCGGCAGCGTTCGATGAGGTCTGCAGTCATTTCTTGAAACTTCGAACGAGACAATGTCTCGTCGAGGTGAAGTGGCCCATCAGCATTTGCGGTGATGAACGGGAGGTTGATCTGCGTCGACTGCACCTGGCTGAGTTCAATCTTTGCCTTCTCGGCCGCTTCCTTGAGCCGCTGCATCGCCATGCGATCGCTCGAAAGGTCAACACCCTGAGCGTTCTTGAACTGGGTGACGAGCCAGTCGATCACCCGCTGGTCCCAGTCGTCACCGCCGAGGCTCGTATCGCCGTGGGTTGACTTCACCTCGAAGACACCATCGCCGATTTCGAGGACCGAGACATCGAAGGTACCGCCACCAAGGTCGAAGACGAGAACGGTCTCATCCTCAGAGCCCTTGTCGAGCCCATATGCGAGAGCGGCTGCAGTCGGTTCGTTGATAATGCGCAGTACTTCGAGACCGGCGATTGTGCCAGCTTCTTTGGTTGCGGTGCGCTGGGCATCATCGAAATACGCGGGGACCGTGATCACTGCTTGGGTGACGGTGTCTCCTAGGAAGGCCTCGGCGTCGCGCTTGAGCTTCATCAGTGTGCGGGCCGAAATTTCCTGCGGTGTGTACTGCTTGCCATCGACGTCATCGCTCTTCCAGTTTTCGCCCATGTGGCGTTTCACCGATCTGAAGGTTCGGTCTGGGTTCGTAATGGCCTGACGCTTGGCTACTTCTCCGACGAGGACTTCGCCCGCTTTGGAGAACGCAACAACCGATGGGGATGTTCGCGCGCCTTCTGAGTTTGGAATAACGACGGGCTCGCCCGCTTCAAGAACTGCGACGACGGAGTTTGTCGTTCCGAGGTCAATACCGACTGCCTTTGGCATTTGGTTGTGCTCCTTAGTGTTGGTCACACTGCGTTGTGTGGGGGGTTTATCCACAGTCTATGAGCGCAACTCAATCACACCAACCTCTGTAACAGAAAACTTGAGTCGATATGACTAAGGATTTCTCTTTCTATTGATTTATGCGGGTGAAAGGTGCTCGGGACCGAATGAATCTGGCAGTAAACCGTCCATCGTGTACGTCGCCCAGAGACCATTTCGGCTGCAAGCATGAATAATCGTCTCGGAAGTCGCGAATTCACGGATCTTCTGCCGACATCCCCCACACGACGTTGCAAGGCCTTCAGAATCACACACCGTGAGCACGACTTGAGCTTGCCGTTCACCGTGAGACGCCATCACGGCAAGAGCGGTCGCTTCTGCGCACAGACCCTGTGGGTACGCCGCATTCTCAACATTCGCCCCCACATAGATCTGTCCAGATGAGGTCAGCACCGAACATCCGACGTGATAGTTCGAGTACGGGGCATGTGCATGTTCTTGCACGTCGAGAGCAGCGTCAAAGAGCGCACGAGTGATGTCGTCCATCTCCTCTCGAGGAAGTGCTCGCTCGAATACCGTCCGGTCGGGTACTTGCTGTGTCATATCCCAACGTTACGCAAGCAGTGCCCTTCAGACGAGTTACACGTCACCACCGCCAACCGCGCTAACACTGTGCCGTAGTTGAGCGCTGTGCGACATCATCGACAAACCACCCGCCGCCGCTTCTCATGAGACCGAGAACACCGGTCACCGTAACCACGACCCCCCACTCACCTTGGCTGTCACCGAACGATGCGAACCCGCCGTCTTCAACCACGCAGAACTTTGCGATCGCTCGGCCGGCAGGATCAAGTCGAACATTCCTCACCGTGAGCGCAGAATCAGAGATCGCACGATCTGAACCGGCACTCATCGACGCCATCAACTGTGACGCAACCACTCGTGCAAAGCCTGATCGTGATCCGAGCACGTGAGACCATTCGTCAGAGCTCCCACCAGCGAGGACCGCCCGCCGCTGAGCCTCCCATGCCGACCTCACCGTCTGCACCACACCATCGACCGTCTCTGCATCTGCCGGTTCCCCAAGCGCCACAGCGCTGTTCACCCAACGCACAACCTGCAGTACGTCTGAACCGGTTGGTTCCTCAACGGCGTCGGGCTGAGCGGCATCACCATCTTCGACCGGCTGAGAATTCGTCTCACCATCCTCAACCGTTGCCGTTGTTGGCGACTGAACGGATTCATCGAGATCACTCCCAGCAACCGCGCCTTCATCGAGGCGACCAAGATCTGCTGACGGCGGCTGTGTTCCGAGAAGAAGTTGCTCAACTCCCAGCGCTTCATACGACCGCGATTGATCGACCTCAACATCGACAGATGGCACCGGCTCACCATCATCGACGACGAGCGGCACTGGCACTGGAACCGAAGGCGGAGCCTCCTGCGTCACGATCGATCTGGGTGTGGTTGTGGTCTCGAGAACAGAAACGCGAGGTGAGCTTGCGCCGCTATTTGGGGCAGGCCAAAAACCGATCATCACCATCACTCCGAGCGCGATCGAGATCGGCACCGACCACTGGCGCCTCACTCGGGTAAACCTCACTTCATCGTGCTGACTCGGCACGGTCGAAGATTACGAAAGAGATCCCACTTCTCGTCGGCGAATATTGGGATGACTGTTCGAACTACGGTCATGGTGTGAACTTCCGCGAACTTCAAGATGTCATCGACGCCACCTATGGCGACCGCGATCGAGAACGAGGGGTTGCCCCAACCGTTGCCTGGCTCTGCGAAGAACTAGGAGAGCTCGCCCAAGCCGTTCGGAAAGGCACACCCGCCGAAGTTGAACACGAATTCAGTGACGTGCTCGCGTGGATAGCGACACTGGCGAACCAAGTCGGAGTCGACCTCACCGAAGTCGTTGACCGCTACAAAGACGGGTGCCCGAAGTGTTCAGCGATTCCCTGTGAATGCTGAGCAGAACGTATTCAGAGCAACAGCTCTGCAATCTGAATGGCGTTCAGAGCCGCTCCCTTGCGAAGGTTGTCATTCGCAATAAAGAGCGCGAGGCCTCGGTCGTCATCGATTGACGGGTCTCGACGCACCCGGCCCACATAACTGGGGTCTCGGCCCGCCGCCTCTAAAGGTGTTGGCACATCGCTCAACTCGACCCCTGGCGCAACTGACAGCACCTCTAACGCACGGTCGACCGAAATCGCTCGATCAAACTCAAGATTTATCGAAAGCGAGTGACCCGTGAACACCGGCACCCGCACACATGTTCCTGACACTCTTAACTCTGGAATGCTGAGAATCTTTCGACTCTCATTGCGAAGTTTCTGCTCTTCGTCAGTTTCAAGAGAGCCGTCAGACACCATTGATCCCGCAAGCGCGAGCACGTTGAACGCAATAGTGTCGGCAAATTTTTTGGCCGGCGGAAAGTCGACCGCCCGTCCGTCATGTGTGAGCTCGGCCGCATGTTGCCCAACCGCTTTGGCTTGCTCATCAAGGTCTTCGACCCCTGCAAGGCCGCCTCCAGACACCGCCTGATATGTCGACGCAATCATTCGGAGAAGACCTGCTTCGTCGTGAAGCGGCTTGAGAACCGGCATCGCTGCCATCGTCGTGCAGTTTGGGTTGGCAATGATTCCTTTTGGAATGTTCTTCACTTCGCCGGGGTTGACCTCGCTCACAACAAGTGGAACCTCAGGGTCCATACGCCATGCCGACGAATTGTCGATGACGGTCACGCCCGCAGCGGCGAACTTGGGTGCGAGTTCACGCGATGATGTCGCACCTGCAGAAAAGAGAGCGACATCGAGCCCAGAAGGGTCGGCGGTCGATGCGTCTTCAACGACAACGTCAGCACCATTCCAATCAAGGGTGCTACCAGCCGACCGCGCAGAGGCGAAGTATCGAACCTCCTCGGCAGGAAAGCCACGCTCCACAAGGAGACGTCGCATAACGCCTCCGACCTGTCCGGTTGCACCTACTACACCAATGCGCATGTCGGCAGGCTAACGGCGCATGGCGACGAGCAGTCGATTGCCGACTGTTGAGAGATGCGCTCGCGTCAGACAGCAGTGGCGGTGATCCACCAATGGTTTTCGTTGATGCCTTCGAAGCGCCCTCGACGGAACGCCCCCTGAAGATCGTCGACCGGACCACCCGACCAAATCGTCACGCCGTCGATCGAAGCCCCCAACGCCGCGAGAACCTGACTCGGAGATATTCGACTCACCTGCCAGGCCAAACGAGTGATTGTCCGACGCTGGCTCAACCATTCACCGACTCGGGGAAGCCGGAACGCGAAACGGACAATGGTTCCAAGCGGCAGAAGCAGCGGATCAATTCGCGAAGGACCACGGAAGTTCAACGCGATACTGCCGCCAGATCGAGTGACTCGAACTGCTTCGCGAGCAAGATTCAACGCATCGGCCTGCGCGCAGTGCTGCAGAGTGAGGTAGCTAAATGCGAAATCAACGCTGTCGTCATTGAGCGCCAGCGACCGGCCGTCTGCAACCTCGAGGGTGCGCAGATGGTCGGCCCGCCCAAACCGCGACACGGTTTCGTGGCAACGCTCAAGAAATCCGATGTCAAGATCTGCGGCGATGACATGGTCGAACTCGCGGGTGAACGCTGCCGTCATCCGACCGATTCCGGAACCGATTTCAATCATCTTCTGCTGATGGTTCTCGGGGTTGCGTAGACCAAATGCCTCTAAATACGCGGGGACCTCATCGTCTCCCGTTGCGACAAAATCGGCCAGGGTGAGGTGATCTCCGGTTGCGTTATTGAACACCCATCCGGTTTCTCGAACGACTTCGTCAGCACTGGTATGTCGATCGGAGACGCGGCCTGCAACTTTCCATGCGATGAGTTGAGAACGTTGACGCATCACGGATGATTCTCGCACACCTCAACCACAGATCGCGGTGAACGACGGTGAGTCACTTGCGTTCTGGCAATGGGGCCGCGTACGACTCGCCCGAATCAAGACCGAATTCGGTATGCAAACTGCGCGCCGCGGTTTCTAGATCACTCGCGGCGATGACAACAGAAATACGGATCGTTGAAGTCGAAATCATCTCGATGTTGACCGCAGCCTCTGCAAGACATCTGAACATGCGTGCTGCAATGCCAGGAGACGTCTTCATTCCCGCGCCGACGAGAGACACCTTCGCGATCTCGCTGTCTTGAGTGACACCGGCTGCCGACATCTCGCTTGCAACCCGAGACACAATTTCATCGGCAACCTTCAGGTCAGCAGAAGGCACGGTGAAGGAAATATCGGTCGTTCCTTCAGTTGACGTGTTCTGAACGATCATGTCGACGTTGACATTTGCATCGGCGAGAGGCTCAAACAGGGTCGCGGAAATTCCTGGACGATCGGGAACACCGAGCACGGTGAGCTTGGCTTCACTCGCATCGGTCACGACACCAGAGATAATTGGATCTTCCATTGAAGGCTCCTCAGAGGTCACCCACGTACCGTGCTCCCAAGTGAAACTCGAGCGTACGTGAAGAGGGACATTGTGATTTCGGGCAAATTCGACTGAGCGCAACGCAAGCACCTTCGATCCTGCTCCTGCCATTTCGAGCATTTCATCGAAGTTGATACGTGCCAGTTTGTGTGCCTGCGGAACAATTCGGGGGTCTGCAGAAAAGACACCCGTCACATCGGTATAGATCTCACATGCGTCAGCGTCGAGTGCTGCTGCGAGCGCCACCGCAGTCGTGTCGGAGCCGCCTCGTCCGAGAGTGGTGATCTCACGATCGGTTGACACCCCTTGGAACCCTGCGACAACGCAGACTCTTCCTTCATGTAAGGCCTCACGCAAACGGTCACCCTTGACCTCAAGAATCTTCGCTTTGCCGTGTGCACTATCGGTAATGATGCCGACCTGACTGCCGGTGAAACTCATCGCCTCAACGCCGCGCTCCGCGAGGGCCATACACAGCAACGACATCGACACACGTTCACCCGTAGTGAGCAACATGTCCATCTCACGACCCGGGTGCACGGTCGACACATCATTCGCAAGCTTCAACAGATTGTCGGTTGACTTACCCATCGCTGAGACGACAACGACGACGTCTGCACCGTGCTGTCGGGTGTACGCGACATGGTCAGCTACCGCACGCATGCGGTCAGGATCAGCTACCGAAGTGCCACCGTACTTTTGGACAATGAGTGTCACGAGTTCAACAGCCTACGGCTGTCACGAACCGTCAGCGACTGTGAGCGAAACAACATCGAACTCAAGAAGTGACGCTCCTGAGGCGACTGGGTGCTGCGGCTTTGCGTCACCTGAGCCGTCTTCGGTGTGCGTCTCGCGATGTTGGTGAGCGAAGGCTTGACCACTGCGCCACGCTTGGAACGCCTCTTCGCTTTCCCAACGAGTCACGACGAAGTAGCGATCGTCTCCTGCTGTGGGTCTCAACAACATGAATTCTTCGAAGCCCGGCTGATTGTCGACCATCCCAGCCCTTGCCGCAAAACGGGCCTCGAGTTCGGGTCCTGCGCCTTCGGGAACCTCAATTGCATTGATTTTTACTACTGACATCCCTGCATCGTCGCGCAGTTCATACCAACGGTCTCAATCTTGCGTCACAAGCACGACTTTTACAATCAGTAAAGTGACGGCGTGTCCGGGGAAATCCAATTCACAGTGAACGGCCAGCCGTCGGCCATCACCGGCGACCACCCCCATCTGCTCTCGGCACTGCGAGACGAACTCGACATCACGTCTCCAAAAGACGGATGTTCACCCTCTGGGCAATGCGGTTGCTGCACAGTGCTCATCGATGGCAAGGCCGTGGTTGCATGCCAACAATCTGTTGACGCGTGCGAGGGGCGCGAGATCACCACCCTCGAAGGACTCTCGGAGAGCGAACGCCAACAATTTGCTGATGCATTCGCAGCGTGCGGTGGGCTCCAATGCGGCTTCTGTATCCCGGGCATCGTGATGCGAGCGCATTACCAAATTTCAAAAAAAGGCTCGTCTCTTACTCGAGAGTCGATGGCCCCTCACCTCGGGGCACACCTCTGTCGGTGCACCGGCTACGTAAAGATTCTCGACGCAATTGAGGCGGTCGCCCATGGAACTCCTGTCGAACCGCCGACGGTGAAGAGCGGCGTCGGTGCACGGGGCATGAAGTACGAAGCCCATCCGTTGACGCTCGGGGATCGCCCCTACATCGATGACATCCGGGTGCCAGGGATGCTTCACGCTGCACTCCACCTCACCGATCACACCCGTGCCGACATCAACAACGTTGATATCGCCAACGCCGTCGCCGCACCGGGCGTCGTCAGTGTGCTCACCGCAGCTGACATTCCTGGTGAATTGCGCTCTGGCCTCATTCATAAAGACTGGCCACTCATGATTCCTATGGGCGGCACGACCTCGTTTGGTGGCGACGTTCTTGCAGTCGTCGTTGCCGACACGCGCGAGCATGCACGAGCAGCCGCAGAGCTCATTGAGGTGGAATACGCCGTTCACTCACCTGTCACAGATGCGAAGGCCGCGCTTGTCCCTGACTCACCTATTGCGGTGTGGGGCACCGACTCAAATGTGCTGTCGGTGAGCGCGTATCAACGTGATGAGGGACTCTCCATCGAGGACGCACTCGCATCAAGTGCTCATGTCGTGTCTGAAACCTTCACCACCCAACGCATCGAGCACGCATTTCTAGAACCCGAGTCAACGCTTGCAGTGCCCTCAGGAGAAGGCGAACAGAAAAGTTTGCATGTGTACTCAGGCGGCCAGGGTGTCTGGGATGACCGCAACGACATCGCTGCGATTCTTGGTGTCGAACGCGAGCGGGTAACGGTCGAGCTCGTATCGAATGGTGGAGCATTCGGCGGCAAAGAAGACATGAGCAACCAAGGCCATGCTGCACTCGCTGCGTGGCTACTCGGCCAACCCGTGAAGTGCACCTTGAGCCGCGTCGAAAGTTTCCGGATGCACGCAAAACGTCATCCGATCACTCTTGACGTTCGGGCCGGATGCGACGCTGATGGGGTCTTGACCGGTCTGCACGTGAGAGCGATTGGAGACTCGGGGGCCTACGCAAGCGTCGGCATGAAAGTGCTTGAACGTGCCGCCGGCCATGTTGCTGGCCCTTACCGCTGGCAGTCGCTCGATATCGAAGCAACTGCGGTGCGCACAAACAACCCGATCTGCGGCGCATTTAGAGGTTTCGGTGCCAACCAAGCCCAATTCGCAACCGAGGGTGTCATCGACCGTCTGGCCGAGCTCGCCGGAATTGACCCGTGGGAGTTTCGCAGCAAGAACGTGATCACCCCTGGAGACACCTGGGGACCAGGCCAGGTGATGGATGACGGTGCTGGCGGCGCCCGCGAATGTCTCGATGCCATTAAACCCGATTATGACCAGGCCCGCTCTGAGGGACGATCGGTTGGCCTTGCGATTGGCATGAAGAACTCGGGCCTCGGAAACGGGTTCCGGGAGGTCTGTGGGGCGGTTGTTCATTTCCGTGACGACGGCCGAATCGAGGTGCGGCATGGCTGGACCGAGATGGGTCAGGGGGTTCACACCGTGGCCCTTCAGGTCGCCGCTCAAGAACTCAACGTTGATGCTGAACGCATCGACGTCATCGTTGACACCACCAGAGAACTCGGCTTTGGGCAAACCACTGGAAGCCGTGGCACGTTAATGACCGCTGGATCGGTTGCGGCTGCCTGCCAAACGGCGCTTGCTGCCAACTGTGAGGTCGGTGTCGATCACCTTGGGGAGTACGTCGTCGACTGGACGCATCACCTCGGTGATCCCGAGCACCCGAACCCGACTATCCACTCGTGCTTCTCCTATGCAGCACAGCTCGTTGAGATCGATCACGCGTCGGGCGCTATCGATCGCGTGCTTGCTGTCCACGATGTGGGTAAGGCGGTGAACCCGACTCTCGTCGAAGGTCAGATCGAAGGATCTGTTCACATGGGTCTTGGCTATGCCCTCACAGAAGATTTCCCCAGCGACCAAACAGGAATGCCCGCTGTCGAAACACTTCGGCAGTTGGGAATCCTCCGCGCAAAAGACATCCCAAAGATTGATGTAAAAGTGGTGGAAGTGCCGCAACCACGCTCGCCGTACGGCATTAAAGGTGTTGGCGAGATCGGCCTCGTGCCAACCGCACCTGCGGTCGCAGCGGCGCTCTATGACTTTGACGGCGAGCGACGCCGTACACTGCCAATGCGCCGCCAGTGACGCCGGCGTAGTTCACACTCCGTTAACAATTGAGATACGGGCGAGAAATCGCGTGCTGACACAGTGTGAGAACCCCTACAACTGCAATTACCGCCGAAAGGATTCCCGTGGCGTACCAAGCTGAATACATCTGGATTGATGGCCATGAGCCCACTCCACTCCTCCGTTCAAAGACCAAAGTTCTCGCTGACGAGGTCACCGATCCCCCCATCTGGGGCTTCGATGGTTCCTCAACCCAGCAGGCCACCGGCGACAAGTCTGACTGCGTGCTCCGCCCAACCTTTGTGTGCCCTGACCCCATTCGTGGAGGCCGAAATGTGTTGGTGATGTGCGAAGTGCTCCTCGCATCAAACATGCGCGCCCACCCGACAAATACTCGTGCCGCCTGCGCTCGCATCGAAAAGAAGTACAAAGACGACGAGATGATCTTCGGCCTCGAGCAGGAATACACGATGATGCGCCCTGACGGCTCACCCCTCGGTTTCCCTGCCGGTGGCGGACAGCCCGCTCCTCAGGGCCCGTACTACTGCGGCGTCGGAACTGGTCGGGTTAGCGGACGTGAGATTGTCGAAGAGCACACCCAGGCATGCATTGATGCCGGACTTTCCATTTCTGGCACGAACGCAGAAGTCATGCCCGGACAGTGGGAATTCCAAATTGGACCACTAGGACCAACCGCAGTTGGCGATCAGATGTATGTCGCCCGGTGGCTCCTCCACCGCATTGCCGAAGATTACGACGTCGTCATCAGCTTTGATGCGAAGCCAATGAAGGGCGACTGGAACGGCGCTGGCTGTCACACCAACTTCTCGACAGTTGCAATGCGTGACAACTATAAAGCCATCACTGCGGCATGTGAAGCCATCGGCAAGAACTATATGAACCTCGTTCAGAACTATGGCGACGGTGTTGCAGATCGCCTCACCGGTGACCACGAGACAGCCCCATGGAACAAGTTCTCCTACGGCGTGTCAGACCGCGGCGCATCGATCCGTATTCCATGGCAGGTCGAAAAAGATGGCAAGGGCTACGCAGAAGATCGTCGCCCAAATGCCAACTGCGATCCGTACATTGTTGCGCAGCTCATCACCGACACCGTGTGCTCGGCTGCAGCAAAGGGTTCCAAGAAGCGCTGACAAGTTCAGCGTCACTTGGTGACGTCCTAGTGAAGGGGGCCTCGTACGTACGAGGTCCCCTTCACCGTTTTTCACTGCCAGAATGAACGTCTGAAGGAGGAATCATGCGTGAACAGCAATGCGACTATGTATTGAAAACCGCGTCAGAGCGTGGCGTTCGCATGGTACGTCTGTGGTTTACCGATGTGCTGGGCAATTTGAAGAGTTTTGCCATCAGTCAAAACGAACTCGAAAATGCACTCAACGATGGAATGACCTTTGATGGGTCATCAATCGACGGCTTCTCACGGGTTCAAGAATCTGACGTACTCGCCATTCCAGATCCGGACACGTTTCAAATTCTTCCATTTGGCGACAAGGATGCTGCCGAAGCGCGCGTGTTCTGCGACATACACCACCTCGATGGCTCTGCGTTCACGGGCGATCCTCGCCAAGTGCTGCGACGCCATGTTGAAGCGGCGCGCAGTGAGGGCCTCACGTTTTACATTGCGCCTGACATCGAGTTCTTCTACTTCACACCTCCGCAACCTG
The DNA here is from genome assembly GCA_965660025.1 of uncultured Ilumatobacteraceae bacterium. Taxonomy (GTDB): domain Bacteria; phylum Actinomycetota; class Acidimicrobiia; order Acidimicrobiales; family Ilumatobacteraceae; genus Casp-actino5. Next base: position 33,845 of record CBFHYI010000013.1, read on the forward strand.
GCGAGCGACCAACCCCTCTCGATTTCGGGGGCTACTTTGACCTCACCACCAGAGATGTCACTGGCGACCTTCGCAAACAGACGATTCGCACTCTCGAACAAATCGGGATCCCGGTCGAGTACTCATTCCATGAAGATTCTCCAAGCCAACAGGAAATCGATCTTCGTCACGACGATGCTCTCACCATTGCCGACTCGGTGATGACATTCCGTCACGTCGTGCGAGAGGTTGCGGCGGCACACGGTGTGTACGCAACGTTTATGCCCAAGCCGCTCGAGGGAGTACAGGGCTCGGGTATGCACACTCACCTGTCGCTCTTCACCGGCGATGAAAATGCGTTTTATGACGAGGCCGATGAGTACAACTTGTCACCCCTCGCAAAATCATTCATGGCCGGTCTCCTACAACATGCTGCAGAAATTACGGCCATTACGAATCCGACAGTGAATTCGTACAAGCGGCTCGTGCCGGGATTCGAAGCCCCGGTGCACCTCAGTTGGGCACG
>CBFHYI010000014.1:0-34008 GCA_965660025.1 uncultured Ilumatobacteraceae bacterium
GAGGCGGACACTGTGGTCGATGAGCGACTGATGCGCAATTTGACCGTGCTGGTCGGTTGCGGTCATACCGGCCTCGGGCGCGAGAGCTTGCGTATCCCCCATGGCTGAATAGTAGGGGTTGACGAAACGGTGCCCGAACGCGGTCTATTCGTCGTCGTTGTTGAGGTTGCGCAGAAACTCCTCGAGTTCTGCACCCAGGTCATCTGCGCTCGGGATGATTGACTCCGCCCGCCGATCGAATTCCCGTTCGAGCATGGTGACATACATTGCGAGTTGAGGGTCGGTGGCGACGAGTTCGTCGTGAAGCATGCGCGCCTGGTTGACGTCGTTGCTGAGGTCTCGACCTGGGCCGACACCAAGCACATGAGACAGATGCGATTGCAGTGACCGCACGGCGAGCGGGTGGCTCGCGTTTGAGAGGTAGTGAGGAATACCGACTCGCAGCGACACCGACGGGATATCAGAAGCTTCGAGTGTGGGGTGCAAGACTCCCACGACGCCGGTGACGCCTTGATATGAGGGCATGCTGAGTCCGAGTCGTTGAGCGAGATCGCGGTTCGTCGAGCTTCCGGTGACGAGAGGGGAACGTGAATGTGGAATCTGCTCGGCGCCAGCTCCGACTGTGACGACTAGTGAGCACCCCAATTCCTTGCAGGTCGAGAGAATCGCCTCGCAATATGTTCGCCACGAAAGGTGTGGTTCAACCCCCAGCAGCAGCACCACATCACGAGATGCCAGCTCGTTACGCCAAACGTCAATTCGGTTTCTTGGCCACCTGATTGTTCTTAGCTGTCCTTCAACCATTTCGACGTGAGGACGTTCGATAGTGAAGTCGTAGAGGGGGTCGGGCTCGATCTCTCCAACGGTGATGCAGTGTTCGTCGTCGAAAAGCGCTTCGACGGCTGCGCTCGCAGCACCTGCCATATCGAACCAGCCCTCGAGAGCGACGACCATCACCGGGTTGCGAAGCGGGAGAATTGACTGCGCGTCGAGGGTGAGGATTTCTTCGACAGTCGGGGTGAAATCATCGGTCATGATGCGAGCTGCTCCATCACGTGGTCGATACAAGCGGTGAGGCGCTCAATGTCGGCTGGGTCGATCGATGGGAACATCCCAACTCGAAGTTGGTTGCGTCCGAGTTTTCGATAGCTGTCGGTATCAACGATGCCGTGAGCTCGGAGAACTGCGCTGACCGTAGTTGCTTCAATGCTGTCATCAAGGTCAATTGTTGCAACGACATGCGAGCGCTTTGCGGGGTCGTTGACGAACGGTGTTGCAAGCGAGTGGGCATCAGCCCATCCATAGATGGTCGAAGCGGACGTGGCGACTCGATCAGCAACCCATGCGGCTCCACCGTTTTCTAACATCCACTCGATCTGCGCATTCAACATGATGAGCGTCGCAAGAGCGGGTGTGTTGTATGTCTGATTAAGGCGGCTATTCGAGAGCGCAATGCCGAGGTCGAGCGCGGCAGGGCGCCAACGATCGCTTGCTGCGATCCGCTCGATGCGGTCGACTGCGGTCGGCGAGCATGCAGCAATCCAGAGTCCGCCGTCAGAGGCAAAACTTTTTTGTGGAGCGAAGTAGTACATATCGACCTCCGATGGCTGCCACGAGAGGCCGCCAGCGGCGCTCGTGGCATCGACAGCGACAAGCGCGTCATCGGCGATTCCGGCCGGTCGCTCGAGATGCATCGAAACTCCGGTCGACGTTTCGTTGTGGGTGAGGGCGTACAGGTCAACACCCTCTTCTGCTACCGCAATCGGATGGTCGCCGGGTTCGGTGCTGATCACTGTTGGCTGATCGAGGTGCGGCGTACTTGATGCGGCATCGGCGAACTTTGAGGAGAATTCCCCGAAAACAAGATGTTGACTGCGGGAATTGATGAGGCCAAATGTGGCTGCATCCCACAACATTGTTGAACCGCCGTTACCGAGGATGATCTCCCATCCGTCGGGGAGACCGAACAGTTCGGTGAGCCCCGACCGCACGGTGCCCACCAGGTCTTTCACCGGGGCTTGCCGATGCGAAGTTCCCATAATCGTTACTGCGGCATCGCGAATTGCGGTGATCTGTTCACTCCTTACTTTTGACGGGCCGCAGCCAAAACGGCCGTCGGCTGGGAGGAGCTCGGAGGGGATAGTGATAGCGGAGGGATCCACCCCACAAGGATGGCAGGCCGTCGGCGCGACCGCTACGCCCAAGGGGTGAACATTTCATACAGGAATGCGATGTCCACGGCGTGAACTCGGGCAAATGCTGGCAGGCTGTGGGGGTGAATCGAGTGTCATCCCGCCTTGCATCCATTGCTCCATCTGCGACCCTTGCTGTTGACTCAAAAGCGAAAGCGCTGAAGGCGCAGGGTGAAAACGTCATCGGCTTTGGTGCAGGCGAGCCCGACTTTGCGACGCCGGCCCATATCGTCGATGCAGCGGCCGCCGCGTGTGCGGAGGTTAAAAACCATCGTTATTCGCCAGCAGGTGGTCTTCCCGAACTTCGGGAGGCAATTGCCGCAAAGACGATGCGCGATTCTGCGTTCGAGATTTCTGCCGACCAGGTGCTCGTCACCAATGGTGGGAAGCACGCCGTGTACACCGCGTTTGCTGCCTTGTGCGACCCGGGTGATGAGGTGATCTGTCCGGCACCGTATTGGACGACATACCCAGAAGCGATCGTGCTCGCCGGAGGTGTGCCTGTCGTCATCGCCACCGACGACACTGCCGGATTCAAAGTCACCGTCGCACAACTTGAAGCAGCCCGCACGCCTCGCACAAAGGTCTTGTTGTTTGTGAGCCCAGATAACCCGTCTGGAGCCGTTTACACCCCAGACGAAATCGCGGAGATTGGCCGTTGGGCGGTTGAGCACGGTGTATGGGTGCTCACCGATGAGATTTACGAGCACCTCATTTATGGCGAGAACGAATTCGCTTCGATGCCGACGCTCGTTCCTGAGGTCGCCGACCAATGCGTCGTGGTCAATGGCGTTGCGAAAACATATGCGATGACCGGCTGGCGCGTTGGCTGGATGATCGGCCCAACAGATGTCATCAAAGCAGCAACAAACTTTCAGTCGCACGCAACCTCAAACGTGGCGAACGTGGCTCAACAAGCTGCGCTTGCAGCAGTCGCTGGCCCGCTCGATGACGTCGCAATGATGCGGTCAGCGTTCCAGCGACGCGGCACCGAGATGCATCGACTGCTATCCGCGATTCCTGGGGTGACATGTCTTGAGCCCCAAGGGGCGTTTTACTGTTTCCCGAATGTCTCGGGTTTGCTCGGACGCCCGCTCGGCGGCTCGGTTGCGAACACCACGCTCGAACTTGCTGACCTCGTGCTCACCGAGGCCAAGGTTGCCTTCGTCCCCGGCGAAGCGTTCGGCACACCCGGTTACGCACGATTCTCATTTGCCCTCGGTGATGACGACATTGCTGAAGGCATCTCTCGCATCGCCGAACTCGCAAGTCGCTGACTGCGCACCACCATCCACACTCCGGCTAGCGTTTCGGTTGGGGAAAGGAGTGTCATGGCTGAACATGAACTCGTTATTCGTAATGGGACTGTCGTTGACGGCACCGGTGCGGAGCGTGCCATCGGTGACGTTGCTGTTTCAGGTGGTGTGATCACCGAAGTTGGCTCGGTGTCGGGAAGCGGAACCCGTGAGATCGACGCCGAAGGCCATTTGGTCACACCAGGATTTGTCGACATCCACACGCACTACGACGGGCAGGCGACGTGGGATTCAGCACTCGCTCCGTCGAGTTGGCACGGTGTCACCACAGTCGTGATGGGCAACTGTGGTGTTGGCTTTGCTCCAGTGCATGAGCACAATCGTGAGCGTCTCATTCAGTTGATGGAAGGCGTCGAAGACATCCCAGGTACGGCATTGCATGAAGGTCTTTCGTGGAATTGGTCGAGTTTCCCTGAATATCTCGACGAACTCGAGCGACGCCCCCGTGATATTGATCTCGGCACCCAACTTCCTCACGGCGCACTTCGCCTTCATGTGATGGGGGAGCGCGGAGCTACACAAGAGCCCGCAACTCCTGACGACATAGCTGAGATGGCTCGACTTGCCCGCGAGGCGGTCGAGGCAGGGGCACTCGGATTTTCGACAAGCCGAACACTCAACCACCGAACAAGTCTTGGAGAGCTAACGCCAACGCTGCGTGCAGAGGCTGACGAGCTCGTTGGTATTGCATCAGCACTTGGCGAGGCGAAGAAGGGCGTGCTGCAAGCGGTAACAGATTTCATCGATCGTGATGCAGAGCTCGATCTTTTCGAACGAATGGCATCAGAGTCGGGGCGGCCAATTTCGGTATCGATCGCTCAGGGTGCGAAGACTGGAGATGACTGGCGTGTCGAACTTGCTCGTTTCGCTGAGGCATCGGCGCGCGGTGTGCAGATGCGTGGGCAAGTTGGTGCGCGCGCAGTCGGGCTGATGCTCGGACTTGAAGCGACGTTGCATCCGTTCATGTTCTCTGAGCCGTATCAAGCGATCGCCGACCGCCCACTCGCGGAGCGAGTAGCGGTTATGCGCGACCCAGAATTGCGACGCAAGATCATTGAAGGTGCCCGTGTTGATGACACTTCCCTGGGGAGCCGTGCGATCCACCGGTACCGGTTCATCTTCCAGTTGGGCGACCCGCCAAATTACGAACCTGACCCCTCCACCTCAGTCGAAGCGATTGCTCGTCGTGAAGGACGAGAGCCGCTTGACTTGCTCTACGACTGGATGTTGGAAAACGATGGTCATGCATTGCTCTATCAGCCGATTCTCAACTGGTTTGGTGAGAACCTCGATGCTGTCGGTGAAATGTTGCGCCACCCAGCGACGGTTCCCGGGCTGTCCGATGGTGGAGCTCACGTCGGGACGATCTGTGATGTGAGCTTCCCGACAACGTTGCTGCAGTGGTGGGGGCGCGATCGTCCGACGGGGCGCATTCCGGTCGAAACGCTCATCGCCAAGCAATGCCGAATGACGGCCGAAACGGTCGGACTCACCGACCGTGGCGTGATCGGTGTCGGTCGCAGAGCTGATCTCAACGTCATCGATTTCGATGGTCTGCAACTGCATGCTCCTGAGATGGCATATGACCTACCAGCTGGCGGGAAACGTATGTTGCAGAGGGCTGATGGCTACCGACACTCATTTGTTGCCGGGGTTGAGATCATGGCTGACGGTGAGTCAACGGGTGCAACTCCGGGTCGTCTTGTGCGTGGTGCGCGGTGACGTTCTCGTTTCCGGTCATTAGCGCCGACTCCCATATCACTGAGCCCCCCGATTGCTACACGGCACACATCGACCCCGCCTGGCGCGATCGAGCTCCACATATGGTCAGCGATGACGCACGAGGCGACATGTTCGTCATTCCAGGAATGTCGCGACCGATTGCGATGGGTTTGGTGGCCGCAGCCGGAAAGCCAGCCGAAGAACTGACGGTGTCGGGTGTGTCGTTCGACGAACTTCATCGCTCAGGTTGGGACCCGAACTATCGCATCGCTGATCAACAGCGAGATGGAGTTGCGGCAGAGGTGATTTACCCAACGGTTGGGATGATGATCTGCAATCACCCTGATGCCGATTTCAAACACGCAGCGTTCACTGCCTACAACCGCTGGATTGCCGACTATTGCTCGGTGGCCCCCGATCGACTTCTCGGTTGTGGCCAAACCGCGTTGCGCAGTGTCGACGAGGGCATTGCTGACCTTCAACGAATCGCTGATCTTGGGCTTCGAGGCGTGATGATGCCGGGTGAACCTGCAACGTGGTCTGAGGATGGTTCGGGCGACTACGACGACCCGATGTGGGACCCGTTCTGGCAAGCGGCAATCGATCTCGGTTTGCCTCTCAGTTTTCATATTCTCACGTCTCGGGCCAGCGCATTCGAGAGCCGGCCCCGGGGTCCGCGGATCAATGGATTCCTTGCGATTATCCGCGGTATTCAAGACATCATGGGCACCCTCATTTACGGCGGGGTGTTTGAACGGCACCCTGACCTCAAGGTGGTGTGTGTTGAGGCTGATGCTGGGTGGGTGCCGCACTACATGTATCGAATGGATCACGCATGGAAGCGACATCGAAACTGGATGGCGCCAGGCGTCGAATTACAGCGGTTGCCGTCGGAGTACTTCGCAGAGCACATTTACACCACGTTCCAAGACGACTGGACGGCGTTTCGTGTCGCTGAGCAGATGAACTGGCGACGGCTGATGTGGGCCAACGATTTCCCGCATAGTGATTCGACCTGGCCATGGTCGCAGGAAATGTTGGCGGAGCACACTGCGCATCTCACCGATGAGATGACACGGGCAATTCTTTCTGGGAACGTCTCCGACCTGTATCAGATCAATACCGACGTACTGTCAGCTGTCTGAGCTCGCCGACCGGGCCGACAGTTGTTGCACAGCGATGACGACAGCGGCAGCGATGAAGATGAGGGCGAACGGAATCATCACGTCGTGTTGAGGGGCGGAGAGTGCGGTGGTTGACGTTCCGTTTGGCCACGGCCACAGCACCCGAACCGAACCGAGCATGAGGCCCACCATGGCGGCAATGACAATGTCGTGGTAGTGGTCAAGTAACCAATTCAGCAAGGTTGAGAACGCAGCAAGTCCGACCACACAGCCGATACCTGTGGCGGCAAGAACGGCAAGGTTTTGGTCGTTCACCGCCCCGATGATTTCGGTGTACATGCCGATCATCACGAGAATGAACGAGCCAGAAATGCCGGGCAAGATCATCGCGCAGATTGCGAGCGCCCCGGCAAGAACGAACACCCATGTCGGCCGGGTGACGATTTCAGGGCCAACCGCATGTGTGTCTGATCGCAGACCGAGCACGAAGAACAATGCGGCAGCAGCCACGATGGCGATGGCAACATGTGCGGCGTTTCGGTCTCTGATGAGTTGTGATGCAACGACAATCGAACCCGCGATAAGACCAAGGAACACTGCAGATGTGCGAATCGCATGCTCTTCGAGTAGTTGTTCGAGTAGGGCGGAAAGGGTTGCGATTGCGATGAGAATTCCGGCGAGTAGCGACAGCAACCATCCCCACTCAACCGACGTTGCCTTTGAGGTTGCAGCGGAGCCATCTCGTGAAAGCAGAGACCGCAACGCTGATGCGCCGCGTTGAATGTTCTCGATGAGGCGACCGTAGATTCCGAGAACGAGCGCCACAGTCCCTCCGGAGACACCCGGGACGATGTCGGCAGAACCCATCACAAAGCCGCGGGCAATCTGGCGAACGATGGTGGAGAGGGGCACGAACGGAGAGGCTAACTTGCAGTCGTTTGTGGCACGAGGACATCGAGCAGTGAGGCATTCGTTGCACCTCGAGCGACCTGTGCCTGCGCGGCCTGTGGAAGAGCGATCGAGTCGCCACTTTCGAGATGGTGAGTCGTGCCGTCGTTCACGGTGACGTTGATGTCGCCGTCCATCACGAAAAGAAACCGAAAGTCATGCGGCGTGAGCGGGCAGGTATCTGCTCGATCAGAAGTCCGCACCCTTCGCACATCAACAATTCCGTTTGTTGCTGCGCTGATACCGCTGTCATCACTTGAGAACCCGGGGTGGTCCCATGCTTCGGCGAAATCCCCAGGGGATGAGAACACAAAGCGTTGACCGCCCCAGAGGTGGTCGCCATAGGTTCCATTTGGAAGCGTCATTTCGTGGTCGAAGGTAGTGAGATGGTCGGCCGGACAGCCGAGTTCCACAATGTCGAATCCTGGAGATGTTGCGAGTACGCGATGTCGAATACCAGGCGGTTGCAGCACGATGTCGCCGGGTTGCATGCGGATGATGTCGCCTTGACCTTCGTACAGAACATCTACCCAACCTGAACGCACAGCAAGGAACTGGAAGTCGACCTCATGATGGTGCACATCGTCAGGCACTTCGCCCCCATCGGGTACTGCAATGTGAGAAGCGACGTAGCGACCATCCCACCGTCCAGGGATGAGATCCCGGTAGATCATTGACGCTCGACCGGTGTGGCCGTCGCTGTTCTCACCGATGCGGCTAATGACGATGGGCGTGCGTCGTAGGCACATCATCTCTCCACCGGGTGACCGAACGACCGCTTCGTACGGGTCGTCGGCGGGCCGAATCGTCAACACGCTCCACCCGAGGGCCTGATACTCCGACATCGCATCGGAAAGGTCGAGGACGTCGCGCGTTGAGAGATCGGGCATGTCAGTAGTCGATACCGCGCTTTGCGCGAATGCCCTGTGCGTAGGCGTGTTTGATTTCGGTCATCTCGGTAACCGTGTCGGCGATGTCGATGAGGTCTTGGGGGGCATCGCGCCCGGTGATGACGATATTGACATGGTCGGGACGTTGCTTGATGGTGTCAACGACCTCTGCTGCGTCGATCCAGCCCCACGAGCACAGGTAGGTCAGTTCGTCGAGAATGACGAGTTGGTGGTCACCTCCTGAGATGACTGCCGCCGCCCGTTCCCAGCCCTCGCGGGCAATGTTGCGATCGTGGTCGAGATTGTCGGAGTCCCAGGTGAATCCGTCACCAAATGAGTGCCACTCGACGCCTAACTTGCGCCCCATCTTTTCTTCACCAACGCGCCAATCACCGCTTTTGATGAACTGGCAGACCGCAACATTCCAATCGACCGCGAGGCCACGCACCATCATTCCGAACGCGGATGAACTTTTCCCTTTCCCGTTGCCGGTGTTGAGCACCACGAGCGACGGCGCTGACCGAAGCCCGTCAGGTCTCGGGTCTTCGGTGAGTGGCTCTTCAACAACGCCACTGTCGCTTTGGGGGTGAATCGATTCAGACATGCTCCGACGAGCATAGGTGCGGAGATGTCATCATGCCCCACGCATCGTGATTCGTTCCAGATAGCGGCCGCCGTGTTATGTTGCCTAGGTCACTACGTGTGCGAAGTCCGGTGAGATTCCGGCGCTGTCCCGCAACGGTAGTTCTGGCATCTGGCCAGACGAGCCCGGTCGACCGCGTTGTGCGCGATAACCACCCTCGAGGCTCAGGGAGGCTCGCCGGCCAGTTCGCTGGTCTCGGTCCAACTTGTGCTCCGTTCTTAGGAGTCAATTATGAAACGAATTACCCGACTAGCGGCGTTACTGCCGTTCCTCATGGTCGCAGCGGCCTGTGGCACATCAGGTGATGACGCCAGTGATGATGCGAACTCTGAAGCGGTGGAGACCACCGTTGCCGAGACGCCGAGTGAAACAACCGAGTCAGTACCCGAAACGACTGCGCCTGCTGCTGATAGCGAAGTCGCTGAGGAATCTGACGCCGAAGTGGCTGACGACCCAGTTGAAGAAGATGAGATGGTGTACCCGTCAGCGATCATCTCGCTGTCTCCCACCGCAACAGAGATGCTGTACGCAGTTGGCGCCGGTGACCAAGTGCTCGCAGTCGACGACTTTTCAAATTTCCCTGCGGAGACCGCAGACAAGATGCCCGGAGTGAGCGGCTATGACCCGAATGTCGAGGCAATTATTGGTCTTGGCCCCGACCTCATCGTGACCGACGGAACAAACTCCGATCTTCTTGATGCCCTTGACCGTGCAGGAATCCCTCACTGGGAGGGGCCAGCAGCAGTTACTGTCGATGACACGTTTGAGCAGATTCTTGAACTTGGTGCGGCGACCGGTCACGCTGACGAAGCGGGAGCGCTTGTCGATGAACTCACCGCTGATCTTGATGCCTTGCTCGAGCGCATTGCGACGTTGCCTGAGCTTGAAACGCCGTTGACCTTCTATCACGAGCTCGACAGCACCTATTACTCGGTGACAAGTGAGACCTTCATTGGGACGACGTACACATCGCTGGGTCTCCGCAACATTGCTGACCTCGTCGAGGAAGAATCGTACGGATATCCGCAGCTGTCGGCTGAATTCATTTTGGACAAAGACCCAGACATCATTTTCTTGGCCTGCACAATCTATTGCGGGGAAACCCCAGAGTCAGTCGCTGCTCGCCCGGGTTGGGATGCGCTGTCGGCCGTCACTGCCGGCCATGTCGTTCCTCTGAATGATGACATTGCCTCGCGATGGGGTCCCCGCATCATCGAGCACATGTCTGCCGTCGTTGACGCGGTAGAGGCAGTGGCGAGCGCAGGCGAGTAGGAATAGTGCTGAGAGAGCATCGATTGTCGATCACCGCGAAGGTGTCGTTATCGGTGCTCGTTCTCGTCGTCATTGCCTGCACCGGAACGATGACAGGTCCGGCTGGCCCCGAATGGTGGAGGGTCCCCCTCGCACTTCTTGAGCGCATACCCGGGTTCGGAGAATCGGGGCTAGGAATCTCGAGTGGGGTCACCGAGCGTGAGTGGTCAATCATTTGGGATATTCGCATGCCTCGGGTTGTGTTGGCAGGAATTGTCGGCGCCACCCTTTCGCTTGGCGGTGCGAGCTACCAGGGGGTATTCCGTAATCCTCTCGTCGATCCCTACTTGCTGGGAGCGGCAGCAGGTGGCGGGCTCGGCGCAACACTTGTCATTACGACCGTCGGGAGCGATCGTCTTGAGTGGCCGGTCGACCCGGTGCCACTTGTGGCATTCGTGTTTGCTCTCGGCACGGTCGCCCTTACCTATCTTGTTGGCGCCTCGTTTGGCGGAATGCGTACCTCAAGCACGTTGGTGCTCGCTGGTGTTGCGATGGTGTCGTTGACAACTGCAATTCAGACGTTCATCTTGCAACGCAACTCAGATGTTGTGCGTGAGGTCTACAACTGGATCCTCGGCCGGCTCGCCACTGCCTCGTGGGGCGATGTCGTACTCGTGCTTCCATATGTTGCGCTGTCGACGACCGTGCTGTTGTTTCATCGTCGCCATCTCGATGTGCTGCGGGTGGGTGATGAGGAGGCAGCCGCGCTCGGTATCCCGGTTGCGAGGGTTCGCTTAACCGTTGTTGTCGCCGCAACACTCGGAACCGCTGCCGTTGTGGCGGTGAGTGGCCTCATCGGTTTTGTCGGACTTGTGGTGCCTCATATGGTGCGGCTGATGGCCGGTTCGACCTATCGAGTTGTGATCCCGCTTGCCGTCACCGTCGGGGGAGCATTTCTCATCTTGGCGGACATCCCTGGCCGAACACTCTCGTCACCCGCCGAGGTGCCGATCGGAGTCGTCACCGCATTCATTGGAGCACCGTTCTTCATCATCTTGCTGCGCACGAGGCAGGTCAGTCGGTGAGTTCGGTTGAGTTTCGTCACCTGGCGGTGAAATACGGCCGTCGTACGGTGATCCATGATTTCTCGATGGCTGTCGCTTCAGGAAGTTGGGTCGGTCTCATCGGACCAAACGGTGCTGGCAAAAGCTCGCTGCTTCGTGCCGTCGCAGGACTGGTGAAGTACTCCGGTGACATCGTCGTCGACGGGTCGTCGCTGTCGTTGCGTAGTCGTTCTCGCCGGGCCTCGCTCGTGGCGTACGTGCCGCAAGAACCAATTTTGCCCGATGAAATGACCGGCCGCGAGTACGTGATGCTGGGTCGTACACCCCACATCGGATATTTCGGGCATCCAACAAAGAGCGATCGGGCAATGGTCGATGATGTGATCGGCCGACTCGGCCTCGACGAAATTGCTCCTCGTCATTTGGGGGTGCTGAGCGGGGGAGAGCGACAGCGGCTCGTGATCGCTCGTGCCCTTGCAACCGAGGCTCCGATCTTGTTGCTCGATGAACCAACAAGCGCGCTCGATATCGGGCATCAGCAGCAAGCGTTCGAACTTGTTGAGCGACTGCGTCGTGAACATGGCCTCACGGTGATTTCAGCAATGCATGACCTCACCCTCGCAGGGATGTACAGCGATCGCCTGGCGCTCCTCCATGAAGGCACAGTTGTCGCCGACGGCCCGGTTGAAGATGTGCTGTCAGCGGAAACGCTTGCCGAGTTCTATGGCGTTCGCGTGACCGTCCACCGTGAGGATGATGGCACCGTGGTTGTTGTCCCCCGGCGAGAACAACTCTGACTACCCCGGTCGGGCAGACTTGTCGTATGGCGGTTGACGTTCGACAGGTCGCAAGAGAGGTCGAGGGCTGTCGTATCTCGCAACGCCGTTTTGTTGACTGGCTTGAAGAACAGTCGCCGATCGCCAGCGAGCGTCCAAGCAGATTGCCAGAGTGGTCGATTGGCCACGTCTTGACCCACCTTTCGCACAACGCCGACAGTTACGTCAATCTCTTGAGCGGTCTTCCTCAATACGACAGCGTTGAGGATCGGAACTCTGCGATTGAGGCAGGTTCGAACCGGATCTGGACCGAACTTATTGACGACGTTCGGTCATCATGTGAGCGTCTAGACGCCGAACTGTCTTCACGACTCGCCGACGCTTCAACATGGGAGGGCTCGGCAACCCTGCTCGGTGGCGCAGTTGTCCCGAGGTCAGTGTTGCCGTTGCTGAGATGGCGGGAGGTTGAAGTGCACTGGGTTGATCTCGGTTGTGGCCACGAGTTACACGACCTCGATCGCCATTACCTGCGGAGTGATCTTCGGTTGCTCGAGATGTTGTGGAGAGCGCGTCGTCCGATCGGGATGACACCTTTGCACGCCGACATTCTTCAAATTCCGCCCCATGAACGACTCGGGTGGTTTTTGGGTCGTGTCGAAGTCGATGGAGTCCCTCCAAGCGGCCTGACGTGACGTGGGGCTGCCCTTACCCGCCGATCAAGACATTGAGGCGGTTGATGAACGACGTGAGCTCAACTGATTGCCCCGACAGCTGCATCACATCGCTATATGAACGTGCTTTCTCGACGGTGGTTGTCGCAGCACTGAATGTTTCCACGTGATGAGAGATTTCGTTCCACAGTTTTGGCTCAACAGTGGCCAAGTGAAGTTCTTGGTGCACGGTGGGCGCATTTGCTAGATGCTCAAGCACTGACATCATGGTCGTCATATTGACAAGCTCTGTGATGCGCTCGGGCGGTGTGTTGTCAGCGGTGACGGTTTCGACGAGATACGCAAGTTGACGGCTTCCTGAGATGGTGATCGACGCTGCGCTACCGATCACTGGAGCTGCAACGGTTGCGGCGATGCCGGCGATCGATACTCCGAGGTTGATGTGCCCAAAGATCTCAGATCGACGCATGAGCTCTGCCTCATGAGCTGAGTGCGCTGATCGATCGATCGTGGTGCTGAGATCGCTGACATCGGCGAGTTGACCGGCGAGCGTGCTTGTGAAGTCGAGATGCGGTTGGAGGGTGATGTTGTCGATCGCAGTTTCGATTCGGGTATGTCGAAGCGCGTTAAGGGCAACTCCGAGGGCAGCTTGTGAGGGGCGATCGTTGATGATGTCGGCAAGCAATGCCTCAACCCGGTCTCGGCTTCCGATGTCGATTGCGCCAGAGGACCCTTGGCCTCGAACCACTGGAAGGTCAATCGTGCGTGCGAGAGAATCGAGGTCGTCGATCAGCGCTGAGGTCGCGACCCGTATTCCTCCCGTTGTGAGCTCACCGTGCTCGGCATGAATGGTGACAAGTCGTTGCAAAAGGGGTGCCGCGCCCGTGAGCGTGATGGCCGAGTGGCCAAGTGATTCGATGGTATCTGGGCTGAGTTGAGGGTTGGTGACGAGTCGTGAGAGGCGGTCGGTGTCGTCGATGATGACGCGGGCTACCCGTGGTCGGTCGGCGCATTGCTCGAGGACGGCATGTAACGAGATGCGTTCAGCGACGGGGTCAACACCAGGGACGCGGTCATGCCCGATGGGCGCGGTGAGCGCCATCGTCACACTCTCTAACGCGTGGCCATCGAGGTGAGGCGCAATCGATGCAAGGTGGTGAGCGTGATCGATATCGACGAGAGCGGTGTGCGCAAGTGATTGGCCGAGGGAGTCGCTGGGGTCGTTGTTGATGAGCGTCGCCACAAGGTAACTCGATGCAGCGGTTGCTGTGGCCGTCGAGAACTGCATGAGATGTGCCCATTGGGAGCCGGGGTGCGCAAGGTTGTCTCGCGAGAGACCGAGATCGATTCGATGGGTTGAGAGGTGAGCGGCAAGAGCCCCGATCACGGGGTCACCAATTCCGCCTTGAGCAATTCGTGTGAGCAGCCCTTTTAGTTCAGCGGTGTCGGTAGTGAAGGTGAATGTCGGGCGCGTTGGCGTCGTTGCGTGAGCGAGTGACGTTGGCTGCCAACGATGCCAGCCATCAAATTGCAAGACCCGGTCGAGGCCAGCAATGAGTTCATCTGAGAGTGCTCGACGTAGCGCTCTCGTAATAGCCTGTGATGACTCAGTGAGGTGGGTGTGTGACGTGTCGAGGCTGACAAGTATGGCGGACAAACGAGAACGTATTGACGACAGTTGTGCCGGGTCTGCCCACCCGGTGATGTCGGCGGCTACCACGCGTTTGAGCCAGTAGCGACTGCGCTGAACGCCTGTACGTCAAGCGAGTGGGCAGCACGTCGAAGGGCGTCACAGTGTGTTTCCACTAAACGAATGTTGTTGAGGAGGTGCTCCCGCCATACGTCTGCGGCGGGCATCGACCACGCATTGTTGTCGCAGTCGTGAAGGAGTTTCCGGAGGTGAAGTCCCTCAAAAAAGTGAACCTGTCTGCGGAGGTTTGCGGCCTCGCTACTGACGTCACACTGAATGGGTGGGTCATTGTGACCAAATGTTGACATTCCCGAGAGAGGTGTGCGCGTGGCACCTCGGGGAATGACGAGGTTCTTAACGAAGTGAGAGAACGACGTCGTGATGGGCGAGACCGGTGTTGTCATCGATAAATCCCGGTCCCGAGGTGACAAAGCCGTGAGCGAGGTAAAAGTCGAGGGCAGTATCTCGCGCCCTCGCCCACACTTCATCAACGGACAGACTTCGACCCAACTCGATGCCTGACCGTAGAAGGGCCTGCGCTGCACCGTGCCCGCGATAGTTCGGGTGGCTTGCCATCCCTCGAAGTTGTAAACCGTTGATGGTTTGATGTTGACGATTCCGTTGGAACCAACTCGAGACCGCAATGATCTCTGCGCTCGCAGGATCTGAGACCGCCAAGTGAATGGCGGTCTCGTCACCATCAAAATTGACGTCGGTTGTCCGAGTGCCGTCTCGTAGTACTTGTCGACGCAAGTCAAAAGTGTCAGCCGCAGAAACGACCTGAACATGCCATTGGTTGCGCTCTGTCAATTCAGGTGAAACGACACCGTCATGAATTCGAAGCAACTGTGTGCCAGCACGTTCGGCTTCTTTTCGATGGTGGGTGACCCATATCGCAGTTGTTTGAGAGGTCGAGAGCACCTTGACGAGGTCGTGAAGCAAGCGGTCGTGAAGAGCGTCATCGAGTCCGGTGAGAGGCTCGTCGAGCAGCAAGAGTTCAGGCGCCGGAGCGAGCGATCGGGCGAGAGCGATCCGTTTCGCCTCTCCTCCTGAAAGTTCACCGATGGCACGTCCGCCGAAACCTTCGAGCCCGACGAGTTGGAGCACTTCCGATACTCGAACATCGCATTCAGATCGCCGGATGCCCTTCCGCCGAAGCCCGTACGCGACGTTGTCTGCAACGTTGAGATGCGGGAAGAGTTGGTTGTCTTGAAACACAAGCCCGATATTGCGTTGTGCGGTAGGAACGTTAGTGATCTCCCGGTCATCGAGTTGCAGGGTGCCACTATCGACATTGATAAGGCCTGCAATTGCTGAAAGGAGCGTAGATTTTCCGCTTCCTGAGGGTCCGACGATGACGGTAGTGGTTCCGTGCGGCACACCAAACGAGGCCTCGGTGATAACGGGATGGCCTCCGCGGGCAATGCGCAACTGGTCAACGTGAAGCGAGCTCATCGTTTTCTTCGATTCGATGACATGTCGAGAGCGACCACGATTCCCATTGTGACCGATGCGAGGATGATCGACAGCCCATAGGCGCGCGCCCTGAAATCTCCTCCAGTGCGCGAAAGGAGCCGTTCGATCACAATTGGAAGAGTTTCACCACCGCTTCGCGACAGCATGCTCGTCGCTCCAAATTCGCCAAGCGAGATCGCAGCGGCGAAGCCTGCACCGGACAGCAGCGGTACCGCAACGACGGGAATGACCGAGTGAGCAAGAGCTCTCACCGGGTGAGCTCCGAGTGTTGATGCGGCGTCCACTTGTTGACGGTTGAGCGTCGACAGCGCTCCAATGGCTGGCCGAATGACAAAAGGGGCCGCGATGAGAGCGTGACCGAGGGGAACCATGAGCGACGATGCCCGCCAGTCGACGGGAGGCACATCGAAGGTGATGAGAAGTCCGAGGCCGAGAGTGACCGCAGAAATTCCGAGCGGGAGCATTGCGCTGAGATCAATCGCTCGGCCGAGTTGTGGTGACGCTGCTGTTGAAGCGATGACAAGTAGTGCGAGGACGACTGCAAACGCCGTTGCGATCGAGGCCGTGGTGAGCGACGTCACGATTGCCTGAGCTGGGTCAATACCGAGTCGCAGTCCGGGCCGAATCGATGTGTCGAGCAGGTTCGCCCATCCTGAGGTGCTCAACTTGCCGTTGACCGTGAACGACCCATAGATGAGGGCGAGCAATGGGGCGGTGACGAGTACGCAGCTTGCGGTGACAACTAGGGCTGATCTTCGGGAAATGGGCTGTCGATTTCCGCGCCGATAGGGGGCTTGCTGCCGTCTCACATTGAGCCATACGACAAGAGCGAGGGCGAGGGTGACGAGTTGAATCAGAGCGAGAACTACGCCTCGATCGACGCGCCCGACGATGATCGTTTCTCGCCATATTTCCACCTCAATCGTTGTCGCAGTGGCAGACCCGAGTATCCGGATGATGCCAAAACTGGTGAAACATAGTGCGAAGACGACAGCCGAAAGACCGAGCAGTGTGGGACGCAACAGCGGGAGTGTGATCGTCCGAAAAAGTTCAGTCGGGCGAGCGCCGAGCACTGTCGCTGCCCGCTCGAGTTCAGTTGGTAGGGGTGCGGCAGCAATGCCTCTCACAATGATCGCCAAGTTGAACAAGGTGTGGGCGAGCACGATTGGCAGTAGCCCGTCAGGGTCGCCGGGAAGTAGCGCTCGTACGCCTGCGGCCATCACGACGGTCGGCATGACGAAGACGGCAGCGAACATGCTCAACACGAGTTGACGGCCTCGGAAGTCAGATTTCGCAATAATGAGTCCTGGAATGATGCCGAGGGTGACGGTAGCCAGGGTTGAGAGGGTTGCTTGGAGAGTCGTGAAGCCGAGCACTTCCCAGGTGCGGGAATCGGCAAACGTCGCCCCGATGGCATCGATGCTGATGGCGTGAACAATGAGCATCGCAACGGGAACGATGACGAACCCGAGGGCGATGACGGCAGGGGGAATGGTGGTCGCGCTGATGAACCAGCGCGGTGGCTGATTTAGCCGGTGATGTCGATCCATTGCTCGACCCATTCGGCTCTGCCGGTATCGATTTCTGTTGGGGTGAGCGCAGGTGGAGTCTCTGGGATGACTGCATGGTCAACGAACACTTGGTCAAGTTCAACATCAGCAACAGGGAACACGTAGAGGTTGAGCGGAATGTGCTGTTGGAATGTGCTGCTCACCAAGAAATCCACGAGTTGACGAGCCTCATCAGATGCCTCGGTTCCGCGGAGCACTCCAGCGAATTCAACCTGGCGATAGCAGGTGTCTTCGATCACGCCAGTCGGGGCGACCGACGCGCTCGGGTCGTCGCCGTAGAGTACCTCGAACGGCGGGCTTGAGCCGTAGCTGACGACGAGTGGCCGGTCACCGCCGGCACGAGTGAACGCACCGTAATAGGCCTCTTCCCAATCGTTGGTGACGAGCACGTCGTTATCGACGAGTTTCTGCCAGTAGGAGGCCCACCCATCACCGAGACGAGCGATGGTGCTGAGTAAGAACGCAAGCCCGGGTGATGAGGTGCCAGGGTGCTGCACTGCGAGCAGACCCTTGTAGGCCGGGTCGGTAAGTTCGTCGAGCGAGGTGGGAGGTTCGAGGCCGTTATCGGTGAACCATGATCGGTCGTAATTTACGCACACATCTCCAAAGTCGACTGGGGTCACGATGCCGTCGCCGAGACCGACGAGTTGTGCGTCAAATGTGGACGCTGCATCAGCAACATATGGTTCGAAGACGTCTGCTGTTGTTGCCCGACTCAGCAAAGTGTTGTCGATGCCCCACATGACGTCGCCTTCGGGGTTACCGCTTGCGAGCACCGCTTTTGTCACCATCGTTCCCGTGTCACCGGCATTAAGAATATTGACGGTGATTCCGGTGTCTTCGGTGAACTCTGCAAGAGCGTCATTGAGATCGGTATCGGCCGCTGGAAACGACGAATAGGTAACGAGAGTGAGTTCGTCGACGTTATTCGAACAACCGGTGGTTGTTCCGGCGAGGAGAATGCCGAGCGAGAGAGCGAGGAAGCGGTTGTTCATGTTCAGCCTTTGTTGGGAAGTTGATGGAAGATTGCGAGCACGCCTTCTCGGACGGTGATCGCAACATCGCCTTCGACGATGTTGCTCACTCCGCGTCCGCTGAGCACCATCAATGATTCATTGTCAAGCGGCCAGGTTGTGCCGGTCATCGTGATGCCGTTACACGGTGCGGAAAGGGCCATCACCGACAGCGTGCTCTTGAGTGGGGGAGTGAGTGTGGCGCGACCGGGCCCGTGAAGGATGGTTGCGACATTGTCACCCCATTGCAGGGAAACATCGGGGATGCTCGTCACGTCTTCATCGAGTAACGCACCGATGACGGCAAGTGTGTGGTCGAGGCGGTCACCGCCGCCTGAGATGACGATGAGGCGGGCTGGCACCCGACTGACCGCAAGTGAAATGGCGAGTTGTGTGTCGGTGTGGTCCTTTTCGGGGGAGTATTCATGGACAGTCGCATGCTGACGGGCCCATTTCAGGCCGCGCCGTGAAATCGAGTCGAAATCGCCGACAACTTCTTTGGGGATGAGTCCGACGGCTCGGGCATGGTCGACACCAGAATCTGCGGCAATGACGTAGGCGTCGTCAGGAATATGTTCAACCGACTGGGGTTGAATCCGTTCGGCTCCCAACACGACAACCACGGTCTCGTCGATATTGGTGAAATTGGTGTTCAAGTTGTCCCTCCGCCGGCATTACCCGGATCAGGTTGTACGGGTCGGTGACATGTGGCCACCCTCTCAGCCCACCGTCGTGAGCTCCCCTATGACTGCTGTTGAAGATCGTAGCGAGTTACTGGTCAATGAGCGAGTTCAGCGCACCTTCGGCACAGGGTGCGTCATCTCGATCGACGTCGGTAATCCGTGAAAGGTAACTCACCGAGACATAGCCGGCTTCAACCGCTCCACCGTCAGTGTGGTCGGGTAGGGCGATTGCGTCGCCGTAGGTGAATTCAACTTCGTAGGTGCCGCCCGTGCCGCCAATCGGTTTCAGCGAGGCGGTCGACATGCTTCGGATCGTGCGATAGTCGATCGTGGTTCGCTTCCAACCTTTGAGATCTGCGAGTTCAACATTCGGAACGTTGATGTTCGCAATGATCGGCTCTTCGGGAAGTCCGTCGTCGAGGAGTCCTTTAACGAAGTGTTGCGCAACGGTTGCAGGTGTTTCCCAGATTTGGTTGAGCACGATGTCATCCCAGGCTTGGCCTTCCACACCCCAGCCCGAGACGGCCTGGCTGACGGCGACTCCACTGAGACCACCATTGCGGGCGGTGAGGCATGCGCCGATGGTTCCCGAGTGATACACCGACCTCCCGACGTTCGCTCCCGGATTAATCCCAGAGACAACAAGATCGAATGGTTCACCGAATGCACCGAGACGACCCATGAAGGCGCAGAGCCCGGGAGGTCCGGCGACCGCCCATGATTCAGGAACTCCGTCGATGTGGGCTTTCTTGACCTGGGGCTTATTTCGGTAGATCGCAGAAATCGCTGCACCTGCACCCGATTGGTCGCCGTCAGGAGCGGCGACGACAACATCGCCGAGGGGGGTCATTGCTCGAGCGAGATAGTGAAGTCCGAGCGAATCGATACCGTCGTCGTTGGTTACGAGAATGCGCACACCTTCTTCCTAGTGGATGAGGGTGTCGTAACGGCAACTACGAGGTGAATTTCTCTGTGTTCTCCATCGATCGTTTACCGGTGACGACGACGAGGATCGAACCAATGATGACCAATGCCATGCCGGGGGCCTGGTTGATCGAGATGGTCTCTCCGAGAAATACCCATGCAAGAAATGTCGACTGTGCTGGTTGGCCCGCTTGGATCATGCTGATGGTGGCGATGGGAACGATCTTTTGGGCAAACACGAGCAGACTGTGGGCGATCACCCCGGTGAGTACTGCAAGGATGAAGATAGACCCCCACGTCTTGGAGTTGTCGGGAATGAATGCATCGGATGCGATGAGAAGGGCGACCGGGGTCGCAGCAACCATCGCAACTGGCATCATCACCGCCATGAAATCGACGGTGGTCACACCGTGGGCCCGTGCCCGCTTGGTAAGGAGTAGATAGCTGAGAAATGCACAGAACGCGGTAGCGACCAGGAGGTCACCTTCAACGGTTGCGACGCCATTTGCTGGGCCGAATGACAGCACGATCGCAATTCCGGCAAACGAGAACACACCCCATCGCAGTGCTTTCCACTGTGGGCGTTCCCTGAAGAACAGAAATCCGAGAGGGGCGAGCACGATCGGGGCAAGGGCATTGATGAACTCGAGGTGAGCGACGCTTGTTTTCGTTGCGGCAGTGAACATCACGGCGATATTCGCTCCGAAGAGCAGTGCCGCCGGGGTCACATATCTCCATGTCGCCCGCGATGGGAATGGCACGCCTTTCGCGAACCGTCGATAGATGAGAAAGATCCACCACAACACGGTCGCAACCGCGAGGCGCCACCATGCAATGACCGAACCAGGTGTGCCAGGCCATTTGATGACGACATATGAGAGCGCAAAGCATGTTGAGGCTCCGAGAACGGCCAGTGGGCCGAGCAGCGCGGTAGGGCGACGCTTGCGTAGTTCTTCAGCTGGAGTTGTTGGCAAGAGTTAGTTGCCCCCGATGGCAAGCCATGAGGCCGCCACTTCAGGATCACCTGCGATATCGATCTCGCCGAGGGCGCTGCGCCGGCCCCACAGGTCGGCGAGTAGCGCCGCCGCCGAGCCTCGAAGGGCTGCATCGCCCTTTGCATGCTCTCGGGTGATAACAAGACCGTCGGCAGACGGGACGATGAGCCATTCGCCGTCGACGTCGGTGCAGTGGATGTGCAGCGTTGTCGTCGGTGCGGTCACACCCTCGCCGGAGAGCACTCGGGGCAGAGCAACCGTGAGGTACTCATCGATGCCGTCAGATGCCATAGCGGCATCGACATCTGGAGCGGTCGAGCACGCGAGCTGGGCATCGAGCAGGTGGATCGTTGTTTCGTGGGTGAGGCGTCGGAGCCAGAAGCCAGCGAGTTGAGGTGGTTGAAACGGATGCCAGGTCGGTGCCGATGGGTCAACGCTGCGAAGCGCATCGAGCGCATCGGTCGCGCTTGTGGTGAACCAATCATGCAGTTCATCTGGCGAATCAGGCCTGCTCACCGCACCTCGTTCAGGCATTGCGGCCGTTCGCATCGCAACGGCGGCCCATCGGTACACCCACCCAACATGGGTCACAAGGGCGGCGAGGTCCCAATCACCACAGGTCGGTACTGCGGTGTCGAGCGGTTGAGTTTCGATGAGCGATGACACAGCAGCGCTCTCGGTAGTGAACCGAGCGACATACTCCGATGGGTCCTTGGGGCAGAAAAGGTAGGAATCGACCGTCATGTACGACGACGGTAGCCTGCTGGCATGGGTCAGAACGATGACATGAAAAGTCCCTTCGCCGATGCAGCTGAATCAGCTCCTGCTGACACGATTGTGGAGATCACCGAAAATGCGCTTGAGATGATGAGAGAACTGCGCGCTTCTGAGGCTGACGCAGATTCGTTGGGCCTTCGTCTCGCCATTGCATCGGCGCCAGGTGAGGATTTCCGTTACGACCTGAGTTTCGAAGATTTCCTCACCGCAGCGTTTACCGATGAGGTTCGAACGATCGGCGACTTCAAGGTCATCATCCCTGCAGACTCGGTGGAGTTCTTGCAAGGGGCAGTGCTTGACCACAACGAAGCGCAGGGTCTCGTCATTCGCAACCCGAATCGTCCAGCTGCTCCAGTCGTCGACGGTTTAACGAATGGTGATGCGCTCTCCGCCGAGGTTGAAGCGGTGCTCTCAAGCGATGTGAACCCCGCTCTTGCAAGCCATGGCGGATTCGTCACCTACATCGGTCACGATGGTGAAGGCATGGCGTATCTCACGATGGGTGGTGGCTGTCATGGTTGCTCGATGAGCAAAGCCACCATGCTTGACGGCGTGCAGACAATGCTCGTCGAGGCGGTCCCCGCAATTATCGGTGTGCGCGATCTCACCGACCATTCGACCGGAGCGAACCCCTACTACAACTAGGCGCAGCCAGGCGCAACCGGCTCTGGTCGTTCAGATCGACGACAGCGAGCTATCAAGGTCGTCCCACAGGTCATCAACGTCTTCGAGGCCGATTGACATGCGGACGAGCCCAGGGTGGATGCCCATCGCCCGACGCGCATCTTCATCGAGACCTGAATGGGTTGTCGTCCACGATTCACAGATGAGGGTCTCGGGGCCGCCAAACGACGTTGCGCAGCGCAGAAGGTTAAGGCGTTCAACAAGCCGTGCGAACCCGTCGCCGTCGTTCATTTGAAACGACACCACCGACCCGAAGCGGGTCATTTGCGCGGCCGCCCGGTTATGGTGCGGATGTTCCGGAAGACCGGGGTAGTGCACGGCCGTAATCGCTGAATGCGCCGCGAGGCGAGTGGCAATGTCGAGGGCCGTGTCGCTCTGTCGCTGTTGGCGAACGTCGAGTGTGCGAATACCGCGAAGCGCAAGCATGGCATCAAACGGTGATGCGGAAGCCCCGTGCAAAATGCCGTAACGCCAGATGTCGTCGAGGAGTTCTTGTTCACCGGACACCACACCGAGCGTTGTGTCGTTGTGACCAGCGATTCCTTTCGTTGCAGAATGCAACACGAGATCAACCCCATGTCGGATCGGTTGCTGGCCGAACGGTGTCGCAAGGGTTGAGTCCACCATGGTGAAGGGCCCCTTGATGGCGCCGAGTTCATCGAGGTCAACAATGTCGAGCATCGGGTTTGACGGGGTTTCTGCGATGACGAGCATCGTGCGACCAGGAATGACTGCAGCGGCCATCGCTCCGGGTTCGCTGCCGTTTACCCATGTTGTCTCGATACCCATTCGGGCGACAGGGCCGTTCAGGAACGTGGCGGTGGTTCCATAGATCTGAGTGGTGGCAACAATGTGACTGCCGGTCGAACACAAGGCGAAGACAACACTCGCAAGAGCGCCCATGCCAGAGGCAAATGCAAGTGCCCCTTCGGCACCTTCGATGTCCGCAACAGCATCAGCGAACGCGGACACCGTCGGGTTGCCGTGACGCGAATAAAACTCGTCGGGCCCCACTGAGTGGGCCATGTCGTAGGCGTGCTCAGCAGAATCTGATTCCCACACGGCAGTCGCCCAAATTGGCACCGACAGCCCGCGATCGTTCGCGCTGCGGCCACTCGAGATGGCTCGGGTGGCTTGATCGTGTGAAGAGTTCTCGCTCACCGGTCGTACGGTACCGGCGCTTGAAGGCGCTCGAGCACGTCGGCGTGAAGTGCCCCGTTACTGCTGATGGCGGTAGGGCCATCGTGGCTTGCATCGCCGAGGTGATTCGTGAATGTTCCACCGGCTTCCTCGACAAGAAGTCGAACTGCGGCCAGGTCGTAGGGTTGGACACCGACAGCGTCAATAGCGATATCCATTGCACCTTCAGCGACGAGACAATGCTGCCAGAAATCGCCGACCCCTCGTGAGCGACGAGCGGTCATTGTGAGATCAATGAGAACTTCCGTATGGCCGAGTTCGCGCCAGCCATCGTTCAATGTCACGTTCACTTGTGCGTCATCAATGTTGTCGACGCCTGAAACGGCGCATTTGTGGCCATCGGCCCAGGCGCCGCCACCTTTGGTCGCCCACCAGCGGCGACCGAGCGCGGGAGCAGAGACGACGGAAACACAGAGTCCGTCATCGGCATGGTGAAGGGCGATAAGGGTCGCCCAAATCGGGATACCTCGTGTGAATCCAGAGGTGCCGTCGATCGGGTCAACGATCCATTGCCACGGTGACGACTCATTGCCCGTGACACCGTGTTCTTCGCCGAACAGGCTGTGGTTGGGTCGAGCGGCGAGTAGGCGTTCTGAGAGTTGTCGTTCGGCTTCTCGGTCGGCTTCGGTTACCTCTGAACGATCTGACTTGTACTCAACGCTGAACGAACGATTCTCAAACGCGGGCAATGTGATGGCATCGCAGAGATCGGCGAGTTCAAGGGCGAGCGATAGGTCGTCGCTGAGCGCAGAAGCAGATGTCGACACGACGTCACCCAAATTCGGGAGAGCGCCGATCACGTAAAGCGGCGAGACCCTCTGCTGCATCACCACCGAGGAAGTTCAACATTTCGTACGCAAGTGAGGCCTCGAACGCTGGAAGCGCCTGACGCAGCCAGTGGTTGAGTGCTCGTTTTGTGAACTTGATCGCATCGTTCGGGCCAGTTGCAAGTGTCTGAGCGATGCGCATCGCTTCGGGCAGCACGTCATCACCGTCGACTGCTTTTGAGACGAGCCCGATGCGTTCTGCCTCAGCACCATCGATGAAGTCGGCGGTCATCAGGTAGTACTTCGCTTTCGCCATGCCACAGAGCAGTGGCCAGATCGCAACTGCATGGTCGCCGGCTGCAACTCCAAGTCGGATATGGCCGTCAGTGAACTTCGCTGCCCGGTCGATGATGCTGATGTCGGCCATCAATGCAACTGCGAGCCCCGCTCCAACCGCGACCCCATTGATCGCCGAGACAACGGGGGTATCGCATTCAATGAGCGTCCGAACGATGTCACCAGCCTCTTTCATCACCGTCATCGTCTGTGGGTAGTTGCCGACTTGTTTGGTGATCCAATCGAGGTCACCACCTGCGGAGAAGGCATTGCCCTCACCGGTAACCACCACCACTCGAACGTCAGGGTCGCGATCGAGGTCGATGAACACTGTTGCGAGTTCGGCGTGCATGACCTCGTCAGTTGCGTTCAGTTTTTCCGGGTTGTTCAACGTGACAAGCACGACGCCATTGTCATGATCGGTGAACTCGAGACGGGTGTAGCGGTTTCTCCACTCAGCAGATGAACTCATGGTTCGATCCTATGCGGGAGAGGGTGCTCTCAGCCGAGGGCGGAGCGAATGCGGGTGACGACGTTGTCGGCGTCGAGGTCGAACTTGGTGAAGAGTTCGTCAGGGGAGCCGTGGGGAATGAACACCGTTGGCAGGCCAAGGTTGATGCACTGCGGCGAGGTGCCTTGCGATGCGGAGAGGCGTTCGTTGACCGATCGGGTGAGCATTGCGCCGATACCGCCTTCGACGATGCCATCTTCAATCGTGACAACAAGTTGGTGCTGAGCTGCATCGTTGAGCATGTCGGGATCGAGAGGCACACAGGAGCGAACATCCCAGACCGAGCATTCGACGCCGTCGGCGGCGAGTTTGCCAGCGACGATTTCAGCGGTTGCAACCATGCGACCTACTGCGCAGATCACCACTGGTGCAGTCTCGGTTGGAGTCACAACTTTTCGAGCACTGAGACCAGTACCGACCCCGTCAGTCGCTCGTGGTGCACCGCCGCGTGGATAGCGGATGACGATCGGGCCATCGTCGGCGAGGTCGACCGCATCTGACAACATTTGTTCGAGTTCATCTGCATTCGATGGCGCAAGCACACGCATGCCAGGCACCTTTGAGAGCAGGGCGAGGTCATAGACGCCGTGATGGCTGGCACCATCGGGGCCGGTGATTCCCGCTCGGTCGAGGCAGAACACCACCGGCAAGCGGTGGAGGGCAACGTCGTAGACGACTTGATCCCACGCCCGAGATAAGAACGTTGAGTAGACAGCAACGACCGGCCGTAGACCAGCCATCGCCATGCCGGCTGCACCGGTGACCGCATGTTGCTCGGCGATGCCAACATCGAAGACCCGGCCCGGGAATCTCTCCTGCATCGGGATGAGACCGGTCGGTCCTGCCATCGCAGCGGTGATACCGACGATGCGGTCATCGCGCTCCGCAATGTTCAGCATCGTGCGGGAGAACGCCTCGGTGTAACCGGTGGGGCCACTTGGAGGAGGCCCTGACAGTGGGTCGAAGATAGGGGTGTCGTGCAGGTGCTTTTCGTCATCTGATTCAGCGGGGGCGTAGCCGCGCCCTTTTTGGGTGAGCACGTGGACGACGATTGGTCCTTCTTCGCTGAGTTGTTCGGCTTGGCGGAGTGCACTTTCGAGAGCCTCGATGTCATGGCCATCGATTGGTCCGGTGTAGCGAACGCCGAGGGCTTCAAAGAACGATGGCGGTTGAAGAAATTCGCGCACACCAGCTTTGAAGGCGTCAAGAGCTCGCTCAGCCTGGGTGCCGATGCCGGGGAGTTCGTGGAGGAAGCGCTCAATCTTTCGCTGGCGGCGCACGTACACCGGGTTCATGCGAATGTCGGTGAGCGCACTCGATAGAGACGAGGTGATGCGATCGGTAAAGTTTGGTTGGCTTGAGCGTTCATCTTCTTGTTGGGCGCTCGCCCACAGGTTTGACACGGTCGGCGCATAGCTGCGGCCATTGTCATTCAGCACGATGATGACGCGCCGTTTTGAGTGTCCGAGGTTGTTGAGCGCTTCAAATGACATTCCGCCGGTCATCGCCCCGTCACCAATAACAGCAACGATGTGGCGATGGTCGGTGGTGCCTGCATCTCGCCCGACGGCGAGGCCGTAGGCGTAACTGAGAATGGTTGAGGCGTGGCTGTTCTCAACGAAGTCGTGGCGGCTCTCTTCTCGTGAGGGGTATCCCGAGAGGCCGTCGGCTCGGCGGAGTTCATCGAATTGGGTTTGTCGGCCGGTGAGCAGTTTGTGCACGTATGCCTGGTGCCCGGTATCCCACAAAATCGCATCGGTTGGTGACTCAAACACTCGGTGTAGCGCAATTGAGAGTTCGACAGCGCCCAGGTTTGATCCGAGGTGGCCTCCGTTGCTTGCGACGGCGTCGACAATAACTTCGCGTAGTTCATACGCAAGTTCGGGTAGCTGTGCCGCAGGCAGACGTTTCAAGTCGTCTGGGCCGTTGAGGGATTCCAACAACATGGTGGATGAAACGCTACCTCGCCTGCTGTCTAGATGTCGTCGGGTGCTCGC
This sequence comes from uncultured Ilumatobacteraceae bacterium, assembly GCA_965660025.1. GTDB lineage: Bacteria > Actinomycetota > Acidimicrobiia > Acidimicrobiales > Ilumatobacteraceae > Casp-actino5. The sequence goes on from CBFHYI010000014.1 coordinate 27,222, forward strand.
ACTTCGTTTGGCGATGAAGGTGCGAGCGACAGGCCACAACCCTGTCTCGTAGCATGTAGAGATGATCGAAAGTGATGTTCTCGACCGAGTGTTGAACGAGGCCCGCGGCCATGGTGCGGGATTTGCTGAGGTGTATGCCGAAGACCGCCGCAATACGGGAGTTGCATTTGATGATGGACGAGTTGATGGGGTGTCATCGGGTCGTGACCGTGGAGCCGGAATTCGTGTGGTGAACGGGGTGACGACCGGATATGCCCATACCTCAGATCTCAGCGAAAGGGGCCTACTTGCTGCTGCTCGGGCAGCCGCTGATGCGGCCGGTTCAGCCGATGGCGGCTCTGTCGTTGTTGCTCTTGACGAAAAGAGATCAGGCGCAGGCACGAAGGTCGAGGTCGACCCGCAGGCGGTGCCGAAGGCACGTCGGGTCGAGATGTTGGCCGAAGTCGATGAGATTGCGCGCGGCATCAATGGTGCAGTTACTCAGGTGAGTGCAGGTCTTAGTGACAGTTACCGTTCAGTGCTGATCGCGAATTCTGACGGCGTCTTTGTTACTGATGAGGTCACACGAGTGTTGTTTCGAGTGAGCGTCGTCGCAGACGGCGACCTCGGCATGCAGACAGGCGCCGAGTCGCTTGGCTTCACCGGAGGTTGGGAGGTCTTCGATCGTTATTCGCTCGCCGATCTCGCAACTGAGGCCGCAGAACAAGCGGTTCGGAAACTTCATGCTCGACCTGCTCCTTCCGGGCAGTTGCCGGTGGTGATTGCGCAAGGCACTGGCGGTGTGCTGTTCCATGAGGCCTGCGGCCATGGGTTAGAGGCCGACCACATTGCGAAGGGTGCGAGTGTGTATGCGGGTCGAGTGGGCGAACTTGTTGCGTCTCCGCTGGTGACGCTGGTCGACGACGGCACCGTTGATGGCGAGTGGGGTACGAGGTCATTTGATGATGAGGGTCAGCCAACCCGTCGAAATGTGCTCATAGAAGATGGTGTGCTCGTCGATTACATGTGGGATCACATTCGGGCGCGAGATGAACAGAGGTCACCGTCGGGTAACGGCCGCCGCCAGGATTACGCAAGCCTCCCGATGGTGCGCATGACAAATACGTTTGTGCTCGCTGGAGAAGATGATCCCGATGACATCATTTCGTCTACCGAGCACGGTGTCTATGTCGCCAAACTGGGCGGCGGCAGTGTGAATACGGCCTCTGGTGATTTCGTGTTCGGAATGCGTGATGCGTATCTCATTGAGAACGGCCAGATCACTGAACCTCTGCGTGAAGGAAATCTCATTGGTAACGGGCCTCAAGTTCTCAGCGATATCGACATGCTGGGCACAGACTTTTCAATGGGTGGTCCCGGTACGTGCGGCAAGGATGGTCAAGGAGTCCCGGTCGGTACGGGTCAGCCGACCCTTCGCGTGTCATCGATGACGATCGGCGGGACGGCTGCGTGAGCGAGTCTGACAGCAATTCAGAACTGTTCGCGCTTGCCGATTCGTTAATCGACACAGCAAACCCAAGCGAGCAGATCGAGGTCTATATCTCAAGAGGTTCGAGCACTGAAGTGCGCGTTCATAACGGCGACGTTGAGCACTTTGTGTCAGCGATGTCATCAGGAATTGGCGTCAGGGTGATCAACGATGGCCGTACCGGGTTTGCACACGCCGGAACACTCGATGCTGAGATCGCATCGCAGGTGCTGGCTGAGGCTCGAGAAAATGTGAGTTTTAGTTCGGTAGATGAGTGGGCGGCCCTTGCCGAACCCGATGGCGTCGACGTGACCGAACAGGAGCTTTGGAGCGACGAACTTGAGAGTTACCCGACCGCCGACAAGATTGAACTTGCGAAGAAACTCGAACAGATGACACTTGATCGCGATTCGCGAATTCGTGTCGATGACACCAATTTTGTTGATGGCGGTGGCGAGGGTCTCGTGGTGACGACGACGGGTATTCGTCGATACGGCCGATCGAACTCGTGTTATCTCAGTGTGTCGACGCTGGCCGATGACACCGATGGCACGCGAACTGGTTTTGGCTTTGCTGTCGGGGCTCACCCGGGAGAATTCGATGTTGAACGCGCAGCGCGTGATGGGGTCGACCGGGCCACCCGCCTGCTGGGTGCATCGAAGCCGGCATCGCGCTCGACGACGGTAGTGCTCGACCCGTTTGTTGCCTCTCAACTTTTGGGCATCATTGGTTCAACGTTGAGTGGGGACGCGGTGGTGCGAGGGCGAAGCCTTTTCGCTGATCGAGTAGGCGAATCGATTGCAGCCCCCACATTCACCTTGGTTGATGATCCGACCGATCGGCGGGCCTACACCGCAACCGATCTTGATGGCGAGGGCCTTGCGGCTCGGCGCAATGTATTGATCGATGGGGGTGAGCTGCGCGGCTTTGTGCATTCAAGCTATTCGGCCCGACGGGCGGGTGAAGGCACAACAGGAAACGCGTTGCGAGGCGGATACGCAGGGTCGCCGTCGGCTGGCTGCCTTGCATTGCAGCTCATTCCAGGTGAGCGGGCGCAGGCAGATCTCATCGCATCGATTGATGACGGAGTGCTGATCGAGGGTGTGAGCGGTTTACATTCGGGCGTGAACACCGTGAGTGGCGATTTTTCTGTTGGAGCAACCGGAATGTCGATTCGGAATGGAGCGATTGCCGAACCGGTTCGAGAGTTCACGATTGCAAGCACGATTCAACGTCTCCTCAATGACATCGTTGAGGTTGGTGCTGATCTCGAATGGTTGCCGATGCGCGCATCGGCGCCGTCGCTTGTCATTCGTGATGTGATGGTGTCAGGAAGTTCATAACCATTGGATATGTTCCATGCGCTCGTGCTCGGCCTCGTGCAGGGCTTCACTGAGTTCTTGCCGATCTCATCGAGCGGGCACCTTGAACTTGTCCCTCGAGCATTTGGGTGGAGTCGCCCTGAAGGCTCAGCTGCTCAAGCGTTTGACGTTGCGTTGCATTTCGGAACGTTGCTCGCAGTGGTTGTGCATTTTCGTCACGATCTTCGCCGTTATGTCGTCGACGGTCTTCATGCAGCGACGAATCGGTCTACGGCATCGACCGAGGGGCGGCTGGCATGGTTGTTCATCGTGTCGGCGATACCGGCTTCAGCTGCTGGCCTGGTGCTGAACTCGTGGATCGATGAGCGTCTCGGAACACCGAAAGTCATCGGTTGGTCATTGATTGGATTTGGGCTCTTGCTGTTGGTAGCTGACCGGGCAGCGCAGAAACGACCATTGCAGTCGTTGACGTTGCGCGACGCAACCACGATCGGGTGTGCTCAGGTGCTCGCTCTGAACCCTGGAACCTCGCGTTCAGGTATCACGATCTCGGCAGGCAGGTTGCTCGGGCTTGAGCGTGAGGCAGCGGTTCGCTTTTCGTTCGTGATGGGCATTCCGGTGATCTTTGGAGCGTTCGTGTATGAGATGGCGCAACTGGTGTCAGATGGTGTTCCAGACGGGTTGGCCGGAGCGATGGTGGCCGGTGGTGTGACGTCGCTTCTGTCGGGTTGGCTTGCGGTGGCAGGGTTGTTGCGGTTCGTGCAGACTCGCTCTTTCACGCCGTTCGTCGTCTACCGAGTCATTCTCGGTGTGGTCGTGCTCGTTGTGGCGTACCGCTAGTCGCCGGAAGTTGCCGTCGAGTTCTTTTACGGCGAGTTGCCGGTAGTGCATGCAAGTTCTTGTACGAGGCGCTGACGATCTGCCATCAACAGTGCGAACAGAGTGAGTGCGGTGAGCACGGTGGCGACGTCAACGATGAGGGGGTGTCGGGCTCGCCACCGTCGTGCCTGTGAAGCTCGATTGATGAGCGCTGTGCGCAGGTGTATAACCCGCGGGTGGGAGGAACCGGGGAAGTGTTGGGGGCTCGCCATGGAGCGAGCACGATGTCACGTCAATCGGTTGTTGACGACGTCGTCGACGAACTCGTTGAGGTCGACGATGATGAGGTGTCAGCTGACGCAGACGAATCAGATGAAGTTGACGAGCTTGGCGTGCTCGACGTCGAGGAGGTTGACTTGCTCGACGATCCACCCCGGCTGTCGTTTTTATAAAAGCCGCCGCCCTTAAACGTCACACCAACCGGCTGAAAGACTTTCTTTACCGCAAGTACCTCGCCTGAATCGGGGTGGGCGTATTCGGTAAGTGCATCATCGCTAAACGACTGCTGCACCTCAATGGTCTCTCCGGTGTCAACGAATTTGTATACGTAAGTTGGCATGACAGTTCGCAGGATATCGTCGGACACGTGGAGGTACGAACTCTCGTTATCCCAGCGGCCGGGCTTGGCACGCGGTTTCTGCCGGCAACGAAGGCTGTGCCAAAAGAACTCATGCCGATCGGAGACACCCCTGCGATTCAGTTGGTAATCGATGAGGCTCTTGGCGCAGGAATTGATCACGTTGTCATCGTTGGCAGTAGCGCAAAGCCTGCGCTTGAGCAGTATTTCGCTGCTCGTCCAGATCTCGAACGCATGTTGCGTGCAAAGGGTAACGATGCCATGGCCGATCGTCTCGCATCGATCGGGCGAGATTGGAGGGTGAGCATTGTTCACCAAGAAGACCCCAAGGGTCTCGGACACGCCGTGGGGTGTGCTTCCAGTGTTGTCGATGGTGACGCATTTGTCGTGTCGCTCCCTGACGAGATCATGGGTGGGTCGCAATTCCTTCAAAAGATGATCGACATCTGCACAACGACGTTAGGCAGCGTTGTTGGGTTAATGGAGGTTGACCGGTCGGAAGTCTCTGCCTACGGGGTTGTTGCTCCCGAGGCAGAGATGGTTGATGGAGTCGTAAAGATTGGCGATCTCGTTGAGAAGCCGGCGATTGACGAAGCGCCAAGCTCGTTGATCATCATCGGTCGATACGTCTTGACGGTTGACATTTTCGAAAAGATTGCCCAACTGACCCCCGGAGCTGGTGGCGAACTTCAACTCACTGATGCGATCCGCGCTCAGGCGCAGCGTTTACCATTGCACGGAGTCGAAACCATGGTGAACCGTTGGGATACAGGAACTCCCGAAGGTTTTCTCACCGCTGCAGTGGAAATGGCTTTGCTCGGCGGCGGTGGCGAAGGGTTAAGTGGCGAACTTCGCGACATTGTTGAACGACATCGCTCGTGACGCCGGTCATCTCCGGCGGAATGCTCCTTCGATATCGAGCGGGAGGCCGTACGCATCGATAGAAAACTCGGTGATCTCCCCGAGGTGTTCGACGTGAAATGTCGTATCGCTCCGGCGGTGATAGTGACGAAATCCGACGGTGAGTCCGAGAGTTTCAATATCGACCTCAATGGTCTGAATGATTGCTGCACCGTCGACCGCCAGCTGATGTCGGCGAGCGGGCACGAGATGATCGAACGGCGTGCATCCGAGTGCGAGGTCGGTGCATCCGTCGAGTTCTGGGCGATGTGCTCCGTTCATTTCACCCCAGCGCCCTTGGCCGTCGGTGCCAAGCCAAAGATCGGGTTCATCGAGATCTCGGAAGAGAAGAAATTGTCGGATTTCCCACATTGGTGAGAGGCGAACGACATATTGAATCTGTTCTCGACCAACCATCCCCGAGGCAGTCCACGCCTCGTTTTCCCAGCGGAGCGTGAGTTCCTCGTGATGAGTGACATCCCACGTATCCCATCGAGCCGTGAATCCATCGGCGGGAAACGGGGTGAATGCGCTCACCTGTCCAGTCTGCCGTACGCAAGGCCGGCCGACTCGCGTTACCGTCAGAGTTGTGATTCCGTTGCCAGAGGCCCAATCGTTCGTTCTTGAGCGTTGTCCGGCGCGCCCACCAATTGACTTACCATTTGAAGAAACCGCGGGGCTGGTGCTCGCTGCCGATGTCGTTGCGAGCGAGTTGGTGCCGCCATTCGATAACACTGCTGTCGATGGGTATGCCGTCATTGCGGCCGATGTCGCAGCTGCCAATGATCAGCCTGTTGATCTGAAGGTCGTCGCTGAAGTCGCTGCGGGCGCGGCTACCGATCGAGTCTTGGCTCGCGGTGAGGCGATCAGGATCATGACGGGGGCACCCATTCCGGCTGGGGCGGACGCCGTTGTCATGGTGGAAGATTCTGAAATGGTCGACGACGATGTCGTTCGATTGTCGTCAAGCGTGAAGCCAGGAGACGCTGTGCGTCCTGCGGGAGATGATGTGCGCCCTGGTGAGGTCGTGTTGCCTGCCGGAACGTTCATCACTCCTCCGGTGTTGGGAGTGCTGGCGATGGTCAATGCGCTCACCGTGTCGGTGTATCCGAAGGTGAGAGTCGCCGTGTTGTCGACCGGCGATGAGCTCGTTGATGATGGTCGTTCTCTTGCGCCGGGTGAGATCCGTGAAAGCAATCGTCGGATGCTTGCGGTCGCGTTGCGCGATGCAGGGTGCGAGGTGTTCGATCTCGGAACCGTTCGAGATGACGAGGCCGAACTTGAGCAGGTGTTGCGGTCGGCTGCTGCCGACTATGACGTTGTTGTATCGAGTGGTGGTGTATCGATGGGTGATTACGACGTCGTGAAAGCGGTGCTCGGCCGTATTGCTGACATGCGCTGGATGCAGGTGGCAATTAAGCCGGCTAAGCCGTTTGCGTTCGGGCTGCTCGATGGCACGCCGGTGTTCGGTCTTCCTGGCAACCCGGTCAGCTCGTTTGTGAGTTTTGAGATGTTCACCCGTCCCGCACTGAAACAGATGATGGGCTCGCCTCGACTAGCCCGCCCGAGCGTGGTCGGGCTTCCCGAAGATGCTCGTGACCGGCGACCAGATGGCAAGACACAGTTGATGCGAGTGCAAGC
>CBFHYI010000015.1:0-31022 GCA_965660025.1 uncultured Ilumatobacteraceae bacterium
ACGCATCTACTGGCTGACGTGTCCGGCTATTTCCCGGAATAATCAGCCGACATCACCCAACGGGTGAGCGCTGGGCGATTGCATCGAGTAAGGCATTCTCGATGACCTCCGTCAGCGCGGGGTGGATGTAGTACACCTCACGAGCCACCTGGGTCGCAGTTTGAGAAAACTGCATCGCCTGCACAATCGGCTGAATCAGGGTCGCAGCCTGCGGCCCCATCACATGCGCTCCGAGGATTAGATCAGACTCTCGGTCGACAATGACCTTTGCAAACCCAGGGCCGTCACCAAGCGCCCATCCATACGCGGTTCCTGCGTAATCACGGCGGCCAACAAGAACATCTCTGTTCGACGCAACTGCATCATTTTCTGTGATGCCGACCGACGCAATCTGAGGATGGCTAAACACCGCAGCAGGAACATGACGTTGGGTCACAACACGAAGATCCTCCGGATGAGCGACATTCCAGAACGCCACCTCAACTTCGGCATTCGCAACGTGTTTCAGTTGGTACTCATTAGCGACATCACCGATCGCCCAGATGCCAGGAATATTGGTTCGCATGTGCTCGTCAACCGAGAGCGTTCCATGAGAGTGGGTGGCGAGCCCAACAATGTCGCACTTCAGCAGATCTGAATTTGGCTCACGCCCGGTTGCAAGCAAAAGTTCATCAACCACAACGACCTCACCATCGCAATGCACGGCAATACCTTCGGGTATCCGTTCGACCTTGCTTGGAAGATACCCGAGGTGCAGCGACACCCGCTTTCCAAACTCTTTGGTGAACGCCGTCGCCACATCAGCATCGTGACGAGACAACATCGTCGCCGACCGGTTAAACAACGTCACTTCCGAGCCCAACCCTGAAAAGACATGACCCATCTCTGCTGCGATATACCCGCCGCCAATGACTCCCAGCCGTTGTGGGAGCTGCTCGAGCCGCATAATCGAATCACTCGTATGAAAACCGCATTCGAACAAACCGCTGATCGGCGGAATCATCGGGCGAGAACCAACCGCTGCCAGAACATGTGGTGCTGAAATGACGCGCCCGTCGACATCGACTGAATGCATCCCATCGACAGCAGAACGAACGAACTGACCAGTCCCTTCGATGAGCGTGACGTTTTCGCAGCGCTCAGCCCGGTACTCGCGTCCGCCTTCTGTGATTGGGTCGATACGTCCAAAGATGCGGTCGCGGATCGCTACCCAATCAGCACCATTCACAGTGATATCGACGCCGATCGACTGGGCTTCTGCCGCTTCGACAGCCCGGTCTGCTGGCAACACAAACATCTTTGATGGAATACAGCCGTTATTGAGGCATGTTCCACCAAACACGTCGCGCTCAACCATCGCAATACGCCAATCGTTGAGAAACTCTGGGATGTGATTTCCAGACCCCGACCCGATGATGATGAGATCGAACAGGTTGTCGCTTTCTGACATGTTTCCAGTCAACCACTTGCTGAAACACATCGACTCATCGATCGTCGAACGGTTCGGACTGCCGAACACCGCCACTAGCCTAAGCGCCATGTCTGGCCGCTATGTCGTTCGCACCTACGGGTGCCAAATGAATGAGCATGACTCTGAGCGGATCGCGGGCCTTCTATCTGCTGACGGGTATGAAGAGGCGAGCGATGAGAATGATGCTGACATCGTTGTCCTCAACACCTGCTGCATTCGAGAAAATGCTGACAACAAGTTGTACGGCAATCTCGGTCACTTAAAGACCTGGAAAGACGAGAAAGAGGGCCGCCAGATTGTGGTCGCTGGTTGCCTTTCGCAAAAAGATCGTGACGGCGTTCGGGGGCGAGCTCCTTACGTAGATGTCGTGCTCGGAACGCACAATGTTCATCGCACGGCTGAGCTCATTTCTCATGCCCGCGAGCATGGCCCGATTACCGAAATCCTTGAAGCAGCGGTTGTCGACGAGCACGTCTTGTTTCCGTCTGCGTTGCCTGTCCGGCGCGAAGTTTCCTACGCCGCATGGGTCACGATTCAGATTGGTTGCGATAACAGCTGTGCATTTTGCATCGTTCCGTCGGTTCGCGGTGAAGAAATCTCCCGCCCATTCGATGACGTGGTTGCCGAAGTTGAGCGCTTCGCAGCCGATGGAGTGAGCGAAATCACGCTGCTTGGGCAAAACGTAAATTCGTATGGGCGTGATCTTCAGCGTGCCGCCCGTCGCGATGGTGATGACGAAGCACGGCTTCGACCACTCTTCGCCGACTTGTTGACCGCGGTTGGAGATGTTGATGGCATCCGCCGTGTGCGGTTCACGAGTCCACATCCCAAAGACATGCGTCCCGAAACGTTTGCAGCCATGGCTCAAAGTCCGGCGGTCTGCGAACACCTCCACTATCCGTTGCAGTCGGGAAGCGACCGTGTGCTTGCCCTCATGCATCGCGGGTACACCGCCGATCGTTACCTTGAGCGTCTTGCCGATGCTCGACGCCGTATCCCTGATCTTGCGGTGTCAACCGACATCATCGTTGGATTCCCCGGAGAAACAGAGGCCGACTTCGAACAGACCCTTGAGGTGACTGCAGCCGCTGGTTACGACTTCGCGTACACATTTATCTTCTCGCCACGACCTGGCACCGAAGCGGCTGACCTTGAAGCCGATTTCGTTGACCCGGCTGTCGCAGGCGAGCGTTTTGAGCGCCTTCGAGCAGTTGTTGAACGGTCGGCATTACAACGCCACGAGGCCCGGGTTGGCATGGTGGAAGAAGTGCTCGTCGAGGGGCCTTCGAAGAAAGATCCCTCGGTGCTTGCTGGTCGAACCAGGCAAAACAAGCTGGTCCACTTCACCCCGCCAACACCTCTTCGGACAGGGTCATACGCAACGGTTGAGATCACCCACGGAGCGCCCCACCATCTCTTGGGCAACTTCGTTGACCTCATCGCCGAACCGACGCATCGGCGTCGAATCCCGGTGGAAGCGCTCTGAGCACCTCGCCGCCACGAGTAGCTGTCATCGGCTCGACAGCGTCAGGGAAATCCTCCGTAGCAATGGCGGTTGCGGCCGAGCGAGATGACACCGACATCGTTTCAGTCGATTCAATGCAGGTATACCGGCACATGAGCATCGGCACAGCGAAGCCAACGGTTGAAGAGCAACAGAGCGTGCGACATCACCTCATCGACATCGTTGAGCCCTCCGATGAATTCACGGTTGCGATCTTCCAACAGCACCTTGAACAGGCGTTGAGTTCAATTGCGATGGCGTCTCGTTGTGGCCTACTGGTCGGCGGTACCGGTCTTTATCATCGCGCCGCAATCGATGGTCTTGACTTGGCGGGGTCGTGGCCAGAGATCAGGCAGCAACTCGAAGCCGAAGCAGATGCGGAGGGCACACCCTCGTTACATCACCGGTTGGTCAAGCTTGACCCAGTCGCAGCGAGCCGGATGGAACCGACCAACACTCGACGGGTAGTGAGGGCGCTCGAAGTCATCGAAGGTTCAGGAGAGTTATTCTCATCATTTGGTCGTGGGCTTGACGAGTATCCAAAAAGCGAAGTCCACCAAGTCGGTCTTCGCTGGCCTCGCGAGGTGCTCGCGACGCGAATTGAGGAACGAGTCCATCGCATGATGGCCGATGGTTTTCTTCACGAAGTTGAGCAATTGCTCACTCTGAAACCGTCCCGAACCGCGCAACAAGCCCTCGGTTATCGGGAACTTATCGACCATCTAGAGGGACGGTGCTCCCTCGATGAGGCGATCGTCGCAACGGTGACACGAACCCGTCAGTTCGCAGTAAAGCAGGAACGCTGGTTTCGACGAGATCCCCGAATCGAATGGATTGATATCGAGAGCGATCCTGTCGTCGAGGTCGCTCCAGCCATCAGGAAGTATCTGCCGTAGTGTTGAGGGCGTAATGGATATCAGGCTCACCCACCATCATGGCCTCGGTAACGAGTTCCTTGTCGTCGACACTCGCCAGCTCGTCGACGGGGTCGCGCTCGAACAGATGTCGATCGATTGGGTGTCGGCGGCGATTTCGTGGTGTAAGTCGAGCGGCGGTCGAGGTGCAGATGGCCTGTTGCTGCTCGGCGGCTCAGGGCCGAGCATGACGATGCGACTTATCAATGCCGACGGTTCACCTGCAGAGATGAGCGGGAATGGAATTCGTTGCCTCGTACAAGCCGGATTCATGGCAGAGAATGCTGAGTTTCCCACAGTGGATGTCGTAACCGATGCAGGTCCTCGTACTGTGCACCTCGTCGAGTCACTCGACGACCACTCGGTCATGCTTTCGGTCTCGATGGGGTTGGTCTCGCCTCTCCACGAGCCCGAGCACTGGGACCGACTCGAATGTCATCCCGATCGTCCAGTGCGACACCTATCGCTCGGCAATCCCCATTCGGTCGTCGGGGTTGACGACGTTGATGCCGTCGACCTGCGCGATCTCGGTGAACGGGTACCTCACATCAATCTTGAAATCGTGTCTCCGGGACCTGAGCCTGACGCGATCACGATGAGGGTGCACGAGCGTGGTGTTGGCTTGACTCAGGCCTGCGGCACCGGTGCATGCGCAGCGGCAGAAGCAGCGCTCACGTGGGGGCTCGTTGCGCAGAGTGCCGACGCGGTCACCGTCCATATGCCGGGCGGAGATGCCGTCGTGCACGTTAATCGTGACACCACCGAGGCGATACTCACCGGGCCCGCAGTGTTCACTGGTGAAGTGATGGTGACTTTGTGAGCAACCCGTACGGGGAGGCGCTTGGGTCGACGCTGATCGACCGCACATTTCGTGAAAACATCGTGCTCGTCGGCGTAACACTGCCCGGTTCAACAGAAGATGACACCGAGGCCGGTCTCGACGAACTTGAACTGCTCGTCGACACCGCAGGAGCCGACGTTGTGGGACGGATGACGCAGCGACGAACGGCCCCCGACCACACGTGGTTTATCGGTCAAGGCAAGGCTCAAGAATTGAAGATGCTGTGCCTCGCAGTTGATGCCGACACCGTGGTGTTTGATAACGAACTTCACCCCGCTCAACAATTCCAACTCGAGAAGTTGCTTGGACGAACGGCGATCGATCGCACGGCTGTCATCCTCGACATTTTCGGTCAAAACGCCCGGACCCCAGAAGGTAAGGCGCAGGTCGAACTCGCCCTCATGCGATACCGACTACCGCGTCTTCGCCGAGGAAAGGGAGCCAAACTTTCACAGCAGCGTGGTGGTGTTGGTGCACGATTCGGCGGTGGAGAAACCAAACTAGAAACCGACCGTCGGCAGATCAATCGTCGAATTCGAGCCCTCGAGACCGAATTGCAGCAGCTCGCTGAGACTCGTTCACTCCAGCGGAAACGTCGTGATCGAAGCGGTCTCGCCGAGGTCACCATCGTTGGCTATACCAATGCAGGTAAGTCGACCTTGCTGAATCGTCTCACCGACGCAGGGGTACTCGCCCAAGATCGACTGTTCGCAACGCTTGATCCAACCACTCGCCGTTTGTCCCTGCCGGGTGGTGAGCCAGTGCTGCTTACCGACACCGTCGGATTTGTTCGCCGCCTTCCGCACGGTCTTATCGAGGCTTTTAAGGGCACGCTCGAAACTGCGGTAACCGCCGATCTTCTCGTTCATGTGGTCGACTCATCTGCACCCGATCCAGATGGACAGATCACCGCAGTCCGTGAGGTGCTGTCTGAAATTTCAGCCGATGATGTCCCAGAATTCATCGTCTTCAACAAGTCAGACCTCGCGCGAGACGTCGCAGATGATCTGCTTGCCGATTATTCAGGGTCGGTTGCGGTGAGCGCAGTGACCGGTGAGGGCATCGACCACATGTTGGCGACGCTCGGTGACCGTTTGCGGTCTCTCGACACGGTGGTTGAACTGCTCGTGCCGTGGGATCGTGGCGATGTCATCGCATCAATTCATCGCGAAGGCCAGGTCGTCTCGACCGTTGAAGGCGAACATGGAATGACCATTCGCGCCCGCCTTTCTGACGCATCTGCGGGTCGATTAGACGAGTGGCTGGTGTCGAAATCGCCGGAGGCAGCGAGCAACACTGCGACTGAAGTTGCCGTCAAGCAAGATGAGTCAATGCACAGCAGTCGACGGAGGGACGGGGGTTCAAATGACTGAACCGTTCGTCCCACCTCCATATCCGTACGATCGGCTCGACCGCCTAGCGCCGCTTGCTGATCACCATGACGGTGGCGTTGTTGACCTGTCGATTGGCACACCGTTTGATCCGCCGCCTGCATCGGTCATTAACGCCTTCGGTTCCTCGGGGGCCGAGCGCGGGTACCCGGCTTCAATTGGTTCGGCGCCATTTCGTGAGGCGGTATCAGCCTGGATCGATCGGCGATTCTCGATCGATGTTGCGACTTCGTCTATAGCGGCATGCATCGGCACGAAGGAGTTTGTTGGGACGCTGCCCCAATGGATGCGGCTTCGAAACCCAACCCGTGACACGGTGCTGTACCCAGCGATTTCGTATCCGACGTATGCGATGGGAGCAACACTCGCAGGGTGCCGGGCTGTTCCTATCGCAGTTGATGCCTCTGGCAAACTGCAGTTGGATTCAATTGACCCTTACGACATTGAGAGGGCCCTCCTGTTATGGGTGAACTCACCGTCAAATCCAAGCGGACAGCTCGACGACTTGGACGCAGCGGCGATGTGGGGGCGAACGCATGGCGTCCCAGTGTTTTCCGATGAGTGTTATGTCGAGTTCACCTGGGATGGTCGTCGCCGAACGATTCTCGAGAACGGTCTTGATGGGGTTGTTGCCGTGCATTCGCTGTCAAAGCGTTCAAATCTTGCCGGAGCAAGGGTGGGCTTTTACGCAGGTGATCCGGAGCTTGTTGGGTACCTCAGCGAGGTGCGTAAACATGTCGGTATGATGGTGCCCGGGCCGGCGCAGTCTGCGGCGATTGCTGCCCTGGGAGATGACGCTCACGTCGAGGAGCAGCGAGAGCGCTATCACGAGCGGTTGACGTTGATGGCCAATGTTCTGTCGGAATGGGCGAAGTGTGACGTGCCGATGCCGCAGGGCGGTTTCTATTTATGGATACCAGTTGGCGATGCGTGGGCTTTCGTTGAACGGTTGATGACCGACGGGGGAGCACTTGTGAGCCCCGGAGAGTTCTACGGCGAAGCAGGTTCGGAATTTGTAAGGGTTGCAGTGGTCCAACCATCTGAGCGCATACAGCTCGCTGCCGACCGTCTCTCAAGATCTGTGTCGTGAACGAAACAGGGGCATCTCAAGCACCTCGTCGAGGCATCCTCCTGATGTTCGTGGCGGGAGTGATGCTCGCCTTCGGGGTCTTTTCGGTGCTGCTCGCAAGTCGTCAGGCAACCGATGCCGATGTTGCGGCGGCGCGCGTGGTGAGCGGATGCGAATCGATCGTTGAGTTGCCGACAAGTGGTCGATATCTCGTGAGCGTTGAGAAGTCTGGGCTGTCGTTGTCGGCGGAGCAGGCCTGCCGAGAGATTCCAGCAGGCTTGCGATCTGGTGAACTCGAATCGGTTCGGATGCTGTCGCCGACAGGTTCGAGGGCGGAGTTTCCGGTTGCGGCGGCGACAAGCCGGATTGTTGCTGGCGGTCAGCGGTCGTCGCTGGGCGTAGTGGAGGTCGATGTCGCAGGGGAGTACGGGATTGAGGTCGTGGGCACCGGAGATGTGGTTGTCACGATTGGTGCTGACCCATCAGGGGTGCGAACCCGGGGTTGGTGGTGGGGGATTGGCTGCCTCATTGCGGCGGTGGCATGTCTGCTTGTGGTCCGCCCACGTTCTCGTCAGCGTGGTGTTGCCACTGAAACCAACGAATGGTCGGCACCTCTCGCAAAAGACCGTTTGGGGTGAGGCTGGGCTTAGAGACGTCGCATCACGGTGACGACACGCCCGAAAACTGACACGTCGTCGGCTGGAAATTCCATTTCGCTCATCGTTGAATTCGCTGGGATGAGCACGACGTTCGAACCCCGCTGTTCGTAGGTCTTCACGGTGGCTTCATCGCCGGGTATTCCAGCAACAACGATGTCGCCGTTGTTGGCAGAGGTTTGCTGCATGGCGATGATGAAGTCGCCGTCGAGAATGCCTAGATCGATCATCGAATCGCCGCGCACGCGAAGCATGAACAGCTCACCATCGCCTGCGAAGTCGAGTGGTATCGGGTGCACCTCTTCAACATTTTCTTGCGCAAGCACATCGGTGCCGGCTGCGACATCACCGATAAGGGGGACGTGGCGCATGGGTCGGCGTTCCATTGCGACTCCGGAGGATGGGTCCCACGTGACTTCGATCGCCCGAGGTTTGGTGGGGTCTCGGCGTAAGTACCCCAAGCGGGTAAGGGTATTGAGGTGGGTGTGAACGGTTGACGGTGAGGTCAGGCCGACCGCGTCGCCAATCTCTCTTACCGAAGGCGGGTACCCATGGTCTTGAATCTGGGCCTCAATGAACTCAAGGATTTGCCGCTGGCGAGCTGTCATGCCTTTTCCAGTCATGCACTCATCGTACAGGCGTTCGATCGCATAGTCAAACACCTGTTCGTCGAACAAATGTTCGTTTTGGGGGTTGACACGAACAAACGTTCGTATACACTGTTCTCGAACAGGTGTTCGATATGAGGGTCATACGAACACCTGAGTTGACATACGAACTTGCTGTCACACCTCTTCTTTACGGTGTGTTGTATCGAGAGTTCGACTGTTTCGAGGAGACACGACATGAGCACATACGCAATTCCAACATCCGATCTCACGGTTCGCCGCCACACCGCCCAGATTGCGCTACCGGTACGGCGGCCGACGGCAGCGACGTATCGTCGCCGTCGCCTCGTCGTTGGTGGAATCCTTGCGTTCATGACAGTTTCCGCTGGGCTCGCAGTGAACGAGGTGCTGGCTGGCGCAAGCGGTGTGACCGCCTCCGCCGCAGTCGCCGGTGCAGCACCCGTTCGCTCAACCGTTACCGCCCAGCCAGGCGACACGTTGTGGGCCATTGCGCGAGTTCATCACGGCGATATCGACCTTGACCGATATCTAGATCGGCTCATCACGCTGAACGGCGGCCCATCGATTCAGGTTGGCCAGGCAGTCGTCCTTCCTTGACGAACACCTGAACGGCTCTTTCCCCGGCTGGTGGCCATGCACCATATGCCCTGGTATCGATTTCGTGTCTTGCGGAGAAAGTTTTGAGAGCCCGACACATTTCGCCATTTGCCCCACATCGGTGACGGCCTACGACTACTGTGTGGGCGTGCGTTGCCCAACCTGCAACACCGATGACACGCGGGTCGCTGACTCGCGTATGGCTGAAAACGGCTCGTCGATTCGGCGTCGGCGTCATTGCAGTGGCTGCGGGCATCGGTTTACGACGTTTGAACGAATTGAAGAAGTGCCTCTGACTGTTGTGAAGTCATGCGGTCGTCAAGAATCGTTTGACCGATCGAAGGTCGAAAGCGGAATCGCCGCAGCTGCAAAGGGAAGAAATATCGACGACGATGTGATCGCCACGATGGCGAGCGACGTTGAAGAAGTGGTCAGGGTGTCTGGCTCGGTCATCCCTGCTACTCAGATCGGTGTTGCGGTGCTCGAGCAACTTCGAGTGGTCGATGAGGTCGCATACCTTCGCTTTGCGTCGGTGTACAAAGAGTTTGATGGAGCGGCAGATTTCCACCGCGAAATCGAACTTCTTACGAAGCAGCCTCAGACCGCCGAAGCCATCTCGTAAAGAGACAGTCTCCGTCGGTGACGGCGTGTTGCAGCATGAACCGGTAGGCGTGCTCATCGGTTGACTCAATCATTCGCTGACCGACGCCCCCGATGAGTTGAGGGGAGACCGTGAGGTTGATCGCATCGATGAGATCGAGTTGATGCAGAGAAGCGTTCAACGTTGGACCTCCCTCCAGCTGAACAAAACCGTCGTTCGGCACCAGATCTTGGAGTTGATCGATTGCGTCAATGAGGTCGACAGATGTCTCACCGGCGCGTATCGACCGAATTTCATCGGGGAGTGTGGCTGACCGATGGGTGATCACCACGGCTTGTCCAGACTGAAACAACGGACTGCCCCAGTCGAGTGAGCCTGAGTTCGTCACAACGGCAACGGTGAGGTCGGGGCTCACGGGAGTTCCGTATCCTTCGCTTTGAACCGTGCCGGCAGCGACAAGCACGCAGCCAGATGCAACTCGAAGTGTGGAGAGCACCTTTCGGTCAGCGGTGTTTGAAAGGCCCCCTGAAAGTCCGTCGAGAGAGATTGATCCGTCAAGCGACGCAACCATGCAGAGTTCGATCGGTGCGCGCCCGTTGCTCAGTTTCTGCCGAGGGTGCTCGTACAGCGTCGCGACATGGTCATCGGTGAGAGGGGTCATCGCATCGGACACGTCTCCAGCATGGCATTCGATTGAGCGAAGAGACCGGTCATCCCCACACTGTCCCCAAAAGTTTTCACGTCATCCACAGGATTTCTTAGTTGTCCACTTTCGTTCCACAGGGCTCCGTATTTAGGGTGAGATCAGTTCGCAGTACCGGTGCGCGGAGGACTATGTCGGGGGGTCATGAGGTTCTCTGATCTGGGGTGAAAATCCCTGAACCTGCGCACCGGTACTGAGTTCGACATCGGTGAATGCGTCCAGATTTTTCGACTTTTTTTGAGCGGTCGTTGACACGGGCCTAACTACAATGGTGTAATTGCAATCCGCCTTCAACACAACCAGTTGTGTCAGCGGTGAATTGAAAAGTCAGTGTTACCCAAGATCTTGTGTTTGGAAATCAGGTTCGATTTCCAGCCAATAGGGGAGAAGTCCACACCGCAGATATGGCGGTAGTCCTATCTCCAAAGTCAACGGGTGGGCGGAAATAGTTAAGGAAACGCAAGGAGTAGAACATGTCATTGGCATCAGAGAACACCACCGAACTCGCAGCCCCTGATGGCACTATTGGCATTTCTCGATTGTTTACTTCCCCGGGAGTAAACCCCTACGACGAAGTGGTGTGGGAGCGTCGCGACGCGCGCATTACCAACTGGAAAGACGGCAGCGTTGCCTTTGAGCAACTCGACGTCGAGTTCCCAGAAACATGGTCGGTTAACGCAACGAACATCGTTGCGCAGAAGTACTTCAGAGGAACGCTTGGCACTCCCGAACGCGAAACATCACTTCGCCAAGTCATCGAGCGAGTCGTTCGCACCATCACCACCTGGGGCCGAGAGGGTGGATACTTCGCAGATGATGCCGAAGAAGATGCATTCGCTGACGAACTTCGCTACATCCTCGTGACGCAGCGGGCAGCGTTCAATAGCCCTGTGTGGTTCAACATCGGTGTCCCAGGGGTGCGCCAGCAGGCGAGCGCATGTTTCATCTTGTCGGTTGACGACACGATGAACTCCATCCTCAACTGGTACCGAGAAGAGGGAGTTATTTTCAAAGGTGGCTCGGGATCAGGTGTCAACCTGTCGAAGATTCGTTCCAGCGCTGAGCTGTTGGAAGGTGGCGGCACCGCCTCGGGCCCTGTGAGCTTCATGCGAGGCGCCGACGCATCTGCCGGAACAATTAAGTCGGGTGGCAAAACCCGCCGGGCAGCCAAAATGGCAATCCTTAATGTCGAGCACCCCGACGTCGAAGAGTTCATCTGGTGCAAGGTCAAAGAAGAGCGCAAGGCACGCGTCCTTCGCGATGCCGGCTTCGACATGGACCTCGACGGTGCCGACTCGTTCTCGATCCAGTACCAAAACGCAAACAACTCAGTTCGTGTTTCCGACGAATTCATGCAGGCAGTTGTTGACGATGCCGACTGGAGCCTCGTAGGAGTGGTGACAGGTCAAGTCATCAAGACGATGAAAGCCCGCGATATGTGGCGTCAAATCGCAGATGCTGCGTGGGAATGCGCCGACCCGGGTCTCCAGTTCGACACCACGATCAATCGTTGGCATACAGCAGCAACAACCGACCGTATTAACGGGTCGAACCCATGCTCGGAGTACATGCACATCGATAACTCAGCGTGCAACCTTGCATCGATCAACCTCTTGAAGTATCTCGATGCAGACGGCACCTTCGACGTCGATGCCTACCGGCACACCGTCGAAGTGGTCTTCACCGCGCAAGAAATCCTTGTCGGGCGGGCTGATTACCCCACCGAGCCGATCGCTGAGAACAGCCGTCGGTTCCGTCAGCTCGGTCTTGGCTACGCAAACCTCGGGGCACTGTTGATGGCTCTTGGCTACGCCTACGACTCACCAGAAGGCCGTGCATGGGCCGCCGCTCTCACCTCGCTCATGACCGGTCATGCGTATGCGACAAGCGCTCGCACAGCGGCCCGACTCGGAGCCTTTGAGGGGTATGCCGAGAATGCAGAGCACATGAACCGAGTGCTCGGAATGCATCGCGACGCAAGTTACGAAATTGCGATGACCGAGGTAGTTCCCAACGATCTCGTTGCTGCAGGACAAGCCTCTTGGGAAGCAGCAGCGCGCGACGGAGCCCTCAACGGTGTTCGTAACTCTCAAGCATCAGTGCTCGCACCCACCGGCACGATCGGTCTCATGATGGACTGTGACACCACCGGCATCGAGCCAGACCTCGGACTCGTCAAGATGAAGAAACTGGTCGGTGGCGGAACGATGCAGATCGTCAACCAGACAATCCCACGAGCACTTTCTCGTCTCGGATACACGGCTCAGCAGGTCGACGACATCATCGCGTATATCGACGAGAACAAGTCGATTCTCGGTGCGCCACACCTCTCGGCTGACCATGTGGCAGTGTTCGCCTGCTCAATGGGTGACAACACCATTCACTATGAAGGTCATGTTCGCATGATGGGTGCAGTGCAGCCGTTCCTGTCTGGAGCGATCTCGAAGACTGTCAACATGCCAGAGGAGGCATCGGTCGAAGACATTGAAGCGTTGCACCTTCTCTCGTGGGAACTCGGCCTTAAGGCCGTTGCGATTTACCGCGATAACTGCAAAGTCGCTCAGCCGTTGTCAACCGCGAAGAAAGATGACGATTCTGCTGACGACGCGGTTGCTGAAGCGGCATCGATTGCTAACAACGTCGTCGAGAACATTGTTCATCGCCCTGTCCGTCAGAAGTTGCCTCGCACTCGCACCTCAAAGACGTTTGAGTTCCGAGTCGCTGATTGCAAGGGCTTCGCAACAGTTGGTGAGTATGCGCATGGCCAGCCAGGGGAGATCTTCCTCACCGTGTCGAAGCAGGGTTCAACACTTGCTGGCATCATGGATGCCTTCGCCAAGTCAGTTAGCTACGGCTTGCAGTACGGAGTTCCGTTGAGGGCGTACGTTGAGGCGTTCACCAACATGAAGTTCGAACCAGCTGGCATGACCGATGATCCAGACGTTCGTTTCGCTGGTTCCATCATGGACTATCTCTTCCGGCGTCTCGCCCTGGAGTACATGTCATATGACGAGCGGGCCGAACTCGGCATCTTCACGGTTGCTGAGCGCACGCAGCCAACTCTGCCAGGTGTGGAAGAAATGACGGTTGAGTCATCAACCGGCTCCGAAATGGTCGCTGACCCCAAGACGGTGCCATCAGTTGATGAATTGGTCGCAGGCCTCGAGTCTGGAGCGATTGCGCCAACCGTTGAAGACAACACACCAGCCCGGGGTGTTATCAACACACCGATTGATGCGCCAATGTGCATGCAATGCGGGGTTCACATGGTGCGTGCGGGTTCATGCCATGCATGCCCGTCATGCGGCAGCACCTCTGGTTGCAGCTGACAGTTCACCTACCGATATCTCATGATGAGAGGGGCGTGCAGTGCACGCCCCTCAATCATTTTTCACCACACTGCACAAGGTGCCGGATGGGGTGGCGATTCACGTCATCGCATAATTTAGAGCCATGGCTGCAACCGATGAACTCGCACACATTGATGCACTGATCGATGAACTGTTGGCGGAATGTCCACTGCCGGTAACACCGATGCCCGAGTTTCTCGGAGCCCAATTTGATCGAGGTCTTGCCTGGGTGCACTTCCCAACTGGGCACGGCGGTCTTGGGCTTTCACCCAAGCATCAGACCCATATCAACAGCCGCCTTTTTGCGGCCGGAGCGGCAAATCCGTTTTTCTTAAACCCCATGGGTTACGGCATGTGCGGCCCGACCGTCGTTGAGTGGGGAAGCGATGATCAGCGCTCCCGTTATTTGCGGCCTCTGTTCACTGCGAACGAGATGTGGTGTCAGTTGTTCTCAGAACCAGGGGCAGGTTCAGATGTTGCGGGTTTATCGATGACCGCGGTGCAAGACGGCGAAGAATGGATCTTGAACGGCCAAAAGGTATGGACCTCCCTCGCTCATATCGCGAAGTGGGGGCTCGTCATTGTTCGCACTGATCCCACTGCGGTGAAGCACAGCGGTATCACTGCCTTCGTTGTTGACATGCATGCTCCCGGAGTCGAGGTTCGTCCGTTGCGGCAGATGACTGGCGGCGCCGAATTCAACGAGGTGTACTTCACCGATGTGCGCGTGCCGGCCGCAGAGATGCTTGGCAGCCCTGGTGAGGGGTGGCGGGTGAGTTTGACGACGCTCATGAACGAGAGAACCGCTATCGGCGGTTCGACACCGCCACGAGGTGCCGGCCCGATCGCCCACGCAGTTGAATTGTTCAACGAGCTTGACGATGCTCAGCAACCCTTCTATCGCAATCGTTTGATGGAGCTGTGGTGTGAGGCCGAAGCAATTCGCCTCAATAACCTTCGTGCTGCAGCAAACCGCAGGATGGGCAGCCCGGGCCCTGAAGGCTCAATCGGCAAAATGGCAGGTGCAGAGCACAACAAACGGGTGTACGAGTTCTGCATGGACCTGTTGGGCCCTCAAGCTCTGCTGTATGACGACTACGCTTCCGGTGGCGAAGGTTCTGGCCTTGCTTCGATCTCTCGGGTTGCGTTCTTGCGGAGTCGAGCGAACACGATCGAAGGTGGCACTGCCGAGATCATGCGAAACATTCTCGGTGAACGAGTTCTTGGCCTTCCGGGTGACGTACGTGTCGATCGCGATCGACCTTGGAAAGACGTACCACGTAGTTGATCTGGGGCGAGCCCCCAACACAATTGCTGGGCATGAAGGGCCTCATCGTTGTTGCTGTGACCCCATGAGCACACAACTTCTTCTCTTGCTCGGTGCAGTGCTTTGGGCGCCCTCATCGGCTCGTTCTTCGTCTGACCTGTTACGCAGGTCCGAAACGGCTCTGTAACACGGCAGTTCCTGGGGGATCGTGAGCCCACGGTGCGGCTTCACCCCATGTGTCGGCGAACACGAGGTTCGACAGGGGTCTACGCCGCACAGGGCCGTGTGAGCCGGCTGGAACCCCGAGGGTGATGGCTGCGGCGAGTGCAACTTCTTCAGGAATCTCAAGGTAGGAGCGGAGTTCCTCTTCGACGAATCCTTGAAACCCGGTGAGGACCCCTCCGTAGCCGAGTGCCCGAGCGGCGAGCAATAGGTTTTGACAGGCCGGGTATACCGACGCGCCTTCGGTTGGCGACGGTTCGCGGTAGCGGATGAGGCAGGCAAGAACGAGCACCGGCGCGTCAGCGAAATGATCAACGTAATGCTGCATTGTCCGTGCCATCCGGGCTTTTGGTGAATCGTCTTCGACGCCCGAACCTTGGTCGTATCCATCATCAGATCGCTTTGCATTCCAGAGTGATTGGGCGCCTTGGGCGATGAGTTGCTTGACGTGTTGCGATCGTTCGCTGTCGGTAAACACCATGAATCTAAACGGCTGGCGGTTTGAACCAGAGGGTGCTCTCGTCGCGGCAAAGAGCAGTTTGTTGAGATCTGTTTCGGGAATCGGCTCGTTGGTGTAGCGGCGAATCGCCCGTGTGGTTGCGAGTCCGTCGAGAAGTGAGAGGTCTGTCACGACCTCATCGTTACTTGTCCCGATGACTCTGTGTCGAATCGGATGGGCTCGGTGTTGGGTTCGGACAATTTGCGTGGAACGCTATGGGGGTGGCGCAGCGTTCAGAAAATCTCCGACGTCTCGATGGCGGTGACTTTGACGTACTCGTCATAGGTGGAGGCATTAACGGCGCAGTCTCTGCTGCTGCGCTTGCCGGTCGTGGTGCTTCGGTAGCGCTTGTCGATCGAGGTGATTTCGGCGCGTTCACCTCCCAAGAGTCGTCCAATTTGGTCTGGGGTGGCTTTAAATATCTCGAAAACTACGAACTCGGCCTCGTCTACGGGCTGTGCCGATCGCGAAACCAATTGATGAAGTCGTACCCCGACAATGTTCGTGAGATCGGGTTTCTTGCCACCCTTGACAGAACTGCGCCATACCGGCCGTGGTTTGCGGGTATTGGCGCAACCGCCTACTGGGCGATTGGAAGGTTCGGCACTAAACCTCCGAAAGTGTTTTCTCGGCGCCGGTTGGCACAGGCTGAGCCCGCGATTTCAACCGCAACTGCACGGGGGGCGATTCAGTATCAGG
Organism: uncultured Ilumatobacteraceae bacterium; assembly: GCA_965660025.1. Taxonomy (GTDB): domain Bacteria; phylum Actinomycetota; class Acidimicrobiia; order Acidimicrobiales; family Ilumatobacteraceae; genus Casp-actino5. The sequence goes on from CBFHYI010000015.1 coordinate 16,414, forward strand.
ACGCCTATCTCATCGATAACGATTCACGCTTCGTCTTCTCTTTCATCCGCTCGGCCTTCGAAGCCGGAGCGGTGACGTCAAATTACGTTGAACTTGCTCATGCTGAACGGCGTAACGATCGCTGGCATGTGCAACTACGTGATGTCGCCACCGGTGATGAGATGACCGCCTCGGCGAAAACGCTGGTGAATGCCGCTGGCCCGTTTGTCGATGCGCTCAATGAATCATGGGGAACAACGACCACGCATCGCATCGTGTACTCAAAGGGTATTCACCTTGTCGTGCCCCGGCTCACGACGACCGACCATGACCGGGTGCTTGCGTTTTTCGATGACAGTCAGCGATTGTTTTACGTGATTCCAATGGGGCGCAGGTCGGTCATCGGCACGACAGACACTCGTGTCGACGATCCTCATACTGCTGTAACCGAGGAAGACCGGAACTTCCTGCTCGAACAGATCAACGCCCGAATGAACCTTGAGAAGCCGTTGGAGGCCTCAGACATCATTGCGGAGCGCAGTGGTGTGCGTCCGCTCGTGGTGAAAGTTGAAGGCGAAGGATCTGACGACTGGCGATCAAAAGAGTGGACCTCGCTCAGTCGCCGTCACGAAGTCGAGTGTGATGCGCAACGGTCAGTAGTCACCGTGTTTGGCGGGAAACTTACCGATTGTCTCAACGTGGGAGCGGAAGTCGCCTCTGAAATTGAGTCGTTAGGCGTACCCCTCGAGACCGACCAACGAAACTGGTACGGGGAGCCTGATCAGGCGAGCAGGGCAGAGTTCTTCCGTCAGGCGCACCTCATGCATCTCGATGAAATGCGGTCGAAGCCTGATACCGAGCCGCTGTCGGTTCGACTGTGGCGTCGCTACGGCCGGCGAGCATTCGACATGCTCGAACACATCCGCGATGACCCCTCGATGGCAACCGATGTCATGGAGTCGGCTGATTACCTGCGAGTTGAACTCCATAATGCCGCTGATCACGAGATGATTGTGAAGCTTGATGACTTCATGCGGCGTCGTTCAAAGATCGACCTCGTCGTCGCAGACGACGAGTTTGTGGGCTCTGATGGTCTCGCTGAAATTTCGCAGTTGCTCTTCGGTGACGACGGTGGACGAAAGCTTGACGAGTTTTATCGAGAGCGGGCAGCTGCCGTCACCGATCGATGAGGCCGGTGCCGCCTTTGCGACCGTCATAGATGCGGAGGGGCTCATCAAGGTTGATTCTGAGGTTGCCGTCGATATTGAGTTCGGCTTGCACGTCGACGATGAGATGTGTTTCGCCATATGACCAGGCGCAGATCTCTCCGTTTTCAACAGCCGCCAATGTGAGATTGGCCGCAGTCGCCCCTGTATCGATGTTGACAGTTGATGTGGTCGGTGAACCGGTGAGGGCATCAAGGGTTGAACATGCATCGATGGTGACAAAGCCCCATTCGAGCGCGTCGGTGGCCGTGACATTGACGGCCACGAACGGGGCATCGCTGTCAACAGGGATGCGTAATACCTCGCCGTTGTCGATGCCGAATATGCAAGGGGGGTCGTCACAACGACGTGTGTCGAGAATGCGCTCGGGTGGTGTGAGCGTCCAGGCGAGCCCTGACGGGTCGGTGCTGGAGAGCGTGCCGAGCACGTCGACGATGAGATCAGTTCCTCCCCACGAATATGCGCACGATGCGAGGTTCGAGTCGGGCCGAATGATCGCAAGGTTCGCACGGTCTTCATCGACTCGGTAGTTGAGATTTGACCATGTTGGTACGCCGCCACCGCCGACCACCTGGGAGCAACCGCCAGCGCTGATGAAGCCTGGCGCAGACGACCGGGTGACGGTGAGATTTGCAAGGTATGGCTCGACGGGCGCAGCCTCGATCACGATGGCTGCTTGATCGCCGGCGGGGCGAATTCCACATTCTGACGATGTATCACATGACGGTTGAGATCGGGTGTCGACGATTCGACTTGGGGCTTGTGGAGCAACGCTGTACGTGGTGACATCGGTTGATGATGTGAGGAACGCGAGGACATCGATCACCCCGTGGGCCTCAACCGAGTGAAAGAGGCAGAACCGACCGTCAGCATCGAGTGGAATGACGGCAAGATTCGCTACATCTTGTCCCTTCACGAAATTGACGTTTGAGGTTTCTGGATATGCCGTTGCGCGGGCGGCACATGACTCGAGAGAGAAAAACCCATCCTCGGAGGCTGCGGTTGCAGTGAGATTGACGATTGCTGCAGTCGCTCCCGCCGGGGCATTGGGGTCGATTGCGACCCGCCAACCTGCTTCGACGACAAACTCACGATTGCAGATCATGCGCTCGGTTCCATCGAGATCGACAACGTCGTAACAACCGAGGTCCGGATCGTTTCGAAGATTGAACCTAAGAATTTGCTCCGCCATCTCTGGAGTGCCTCGGAACTCAAAATGCGGTGGGTCTCGATAGGCGGAGGTCGACGGGCTTGCGCAGCCATCACCCCAGCCGTACCCACCCCAGTAGAGCCCCCATTTTTCAGCGGTTTGGATAACCCACTGCGGCATGTCGGTTTCCATCGCAACCTCGCAGGCGTCACCCCCTGACGGGTCTTGGTACACCTCGATTGGGTTGGCGTCGGCATTCATGTCGAGCGCGAGACCCCAGGCATGAAACGAGAGATCGTTGACGCTGCCGTTCGGGCACGACCACCCGCCTGTTGCGTTGGTGCAACGGAAGTCGTACCCGTGGGCGTCACGAAGCTCGTAGCCACGTGCAGTGATCTCGACAAGGAAGTTTTCGAAGATCGCAGCGATTCCGACGTGTGACTCGAAATCTCCGGCATACACCTTGCCGATTCGTTGTTCATTTGAGGTGATCTGCTCGGCTTCCCATCCGGCCAACGCCGGAGATCCTCGGTAGCTGTACCCATTCCAGAGCCATTCGGAGGCTTCACCTACGCCCGGCGCAGGGGGAGTTGCCCATCCATGTTCTGTGGGGCCACCGTAGGTGCGGACGACACACGCTCGTACATCGCCCATTTCGAGTTGGGCCTCGTTGCAGACCGGGGGCCGTACAGGGTGCTCCCACGGATCTTTATTTACGTAGTCGATGGCCGGCGGCGCGGGGATAGCAACGGGCTCTGCATCATCGGTGGGCTCCGCTGAAACAACGGTGGCAATACCGAGTGAGGTGACGATGGCCAGAGCGCCAAGCACCTGTGTTCGAGTGTTGGTAATCATCATGTTGTGGGGCGTCGCCACTTCTTCAACCCGGGCGTCACAACGAAATTACTCCAGTGCACGCCGGTGGAGGTGGCGGGTCTAGGTTCGTCGTGTGCTATCAGCGAAGTTCCGAATCTTGTTCACGCTGTTTGCCGTTGGCTTCGGAACAAATGTCGCAACGCCACTATTCCTCATTTACGAAGACCGCCTCGGGTTAAGCACGTGGACTCTCACTGCGTTGTTTGCGATTTACCCAATCGGTCTTGCTCCTGCGCTTGTCTTTTCAGGGCCCGCATCTGATGTTCTCGGGCGACGAGTGGTGATTCTTCCAGGGGTGGCACTGTCTGGAGCAGCAAGCCTGGTGATGATGTTCGGAGGCGGCATGGTCGGCATGTTGTATTTGGGAAGGTTTCTGCTCGGGGTCGTCTCAGGAATCGTGTTCGTTGTCGCAAGCGCGTGGACTCAGGAGGTCGGAAGCAGCAACCCGATGTTGACAACTAGGCAAATTGCAGCTGTGATGTTCGCAAGTTTCGGTGCAGGCCCGGTTGTTGCAGGAGTGATTGGGCAGTGGGGTCCGGCGCCACTGGTGATTCCTTATCTGATCCACATCTTGTTGATCGTGATCGGGATGTGGCTGGTCATGGGAGCTCCAGAAACCGTGACACGCGACGTCACAAGGAAGATCCGACCAAATCTTGGTATGCCGAAAGGAACCGGGCGCGATTTCGCGTTGGTGATCGCACCGACTGCGCTAGGTGTCTTTGGTATGCCTTCGCTCGTGTTTGGCCTTTTCCCCGTGTTACTGAAGCCGGCGATGCCAGGAATCGCAGTGCTGATCTCAGGCGTGCTCGGCTTCGTGGTGACATGGTCGACGCTCCCTGCCCAGGCGCTTGTTGGCCGTATCGGCCCTTATCGAGGGGCTCCGCTCGCCCTCGCATGCGGAGCGACCGGAACCACCCTCGGGGCCATCGCATTTGCAACCGATACGTGGGTGCTGGTGATCGGCGCAGCTGTGCTGATGGGGTCTGCATCAGGTTTCGCAATGACATCAGGGCTGCGTTTCGTTGACATCATTTGTCTCCCCGAAGACAGGGGAGCCCTCACTGGGTCGTTTTACGCGGTGGCGTATGTGGGCATGATGAACCCACTTCTCGTGAGCACCGTGAACAAGGCGGTTGATTCATTCGTGCCAATTCTCGCCGGTATCGCGGTCGTGACGGCGCTCGGAAGTTGCTGGCTCTTCGGGGCTGGCGCTCGCCTACGTCAGCGGCACGGGGCATTGAGTTCTTCGTAATCGATTTACGGCCTGTCTGACCGTGAGACACGGACAGACATCGAGATGGGCAACCGACTCAGTCGACCATCCAGGTGCCGTTTGAACGCAGGAGAGCATTCATGTCGGGAGCCCCCGACTTCTCTGATGCGAGCGCAACCTGGGCGGAAACCTCACTTGCGTACTCTGCACGCTCGACCGAACGGAAGATGCCAAACGGTGTCGGCGAATTGTCATCTTGGTTGAGACGGGCAAGCGCAAACGCGAGCGACGGCGAGTGATGGTTCTTGTCATGCACGAGGATCTTGTCGATGCCGACGTCGTCAACGTTGACAATTTTCAAGGTTCCATCGTCTCCCATGGTGACTCCCTTGGCCACATCTGAACCGAACGTGATCGGCTCTCCATGGACGAGGTTGATCATCATGTCGTCGCGGACTGACCGCTTAATGATTCCGTTGAACTGACCGTCGTTGAAGACGTTGCAGTTCTGGTAGATCTCAATAAACGATGAGCCACGATGAGCATGAGCAGCCTTGAAGGTTTCCATCATGTGCTGGCGGTCGAGGTCGTGGGTGCGAGCGACGAATGATGCTTCGGCCCCGAGAGCAACTGCAAGTGGGTTGAATGGTGGGTCGATCGAGCCAAACGGTGTCGACTTCGTCACCTTGCCCACGTAGGAAGTTGGTGAGTACTGGCCTTTGGTGAGGCCGTAGATGCGGTTGTTGAACAGCAAGATGGTGAGGTTGACGTTGCGGCGCAAGGCATGAATGAGGTGGTTTCCACCGATTGAGAGCCCATCGCCATCACCGGTGATCACCCAGACGTCAAGGTCGGGTCGAGCGGTTGCGACCCCTGTCGCGATTGCTGGCGCACGACCATGGATGGAGTGCATGCCGTATGTGTTCATGTAGTACGGGAAGCGGCTTGAGCAGCCGATACCTGAGACGAAGACTGTGTTTTCGGGGGCGACTCCGAGTTCGGGCATGACCTGCTGAACCGCTTGGAGGATGCCGTAATCGCCGCATCCTGGGCACCAGCGAACTTCTTGGTCGCTTGACCAGTCTTTCTTTGTGGTGAGAGTCACTGCGGTATCGCTCATGACTGGCCTCCTTCTGTGACGACGTGTTGTATTTCTCTGGCGGAAAATGGAAGACCCGCCACCTTGGAGAGTGGCTGGGCATCGACGAGGTAGTTGGCGCGCAACATGTTGCACAGCTGGCCTCGGTTAAGTTCTGGAACGATTACCCGCTCATATCGGCGAAGAATGTCACCGAGATCGTTCGGTAGGGGGAACACATTGCGGATGTGCACCCACGCAACTTTTTGGTCGTTTCGACGACAACGCTGAACTGCCGAGTCGATTGCTGCCCATGTTGATCCCCAACCGACGATGCACACCTCGGCGTCTTCGTCGCCCATGATTTGGGTTGGCTCATAGTCGCGCGCGACGCCGGCCACCTTGTCGGCTCGAAGGTCGCCCATAAGCGCGTGGTTTTCAGGTGTGTAGTTCACGTTGCCGGTGACGTCTTGCTTCTCGAGCCCTCCGACGCGGTGCATCAGACCGGGCGTTCCAGGAATTGCCCAAGGGCGGGCGAGAGTCTCCGGGTCACGCAGGTACGGGTGGAAGATGTCACGGCCTTCGGAGTCGGTACCGTTGGTTTCCGTCGCAAACGGAACGGTGATCTTTTCGTAGGTCGAGATGTCGGGAAGTTTCCACGGCTCAGAGCCGTTAGCGATGTATCCGTCCGACAGCAAGATGACGGGTGTGCGGTACTTCAACGCAATACGAGCGGCCTCGATGGCTGCATCAAAACAGTCCGCCGGGCTCTTTGCGGCGACCACCGGCAAAGGCGCCTCACCGTGACGGCCGTAGATCGCAAGGTTGAGGTCGGAGGCCTCGGTCTTCGTCGGAAGGCCGGTCGATGGCCCGCCTCGCTGGATATCAATGATGATCATTGGAAGTTCGATCGAGACCGCAAGCGAGATGGTTTCGCTCTTCAGTGCGACACCGGGGCCTGAGGTCGTCGTGACCCCGAGATGCCCGGCAAACGACGCACCGAGGGCAACGCCGACAGCTGCGATCTCATCCTCTGCTTGAACGGTTCTGACGCCAAAGTTCTTGTGCTTCGAGAGTTCATGCAAAATGTCACTCGCTGGGGTGATCGGGTATGACCCGAGGGTGACCGGCAAGTCTGCGAGTTGGCCGGCTGCGATGAGACCCCACGAAAGAGCGGTGTTCCCGGTGATCGACGTGTACTCGCCAGATGGAAGGGTCGCTGGCTTGACCTCATAGCGTTGACCAACCATCTCGGTCGTTTCACCGAAGTTGAAGCCTGCCTTAAACGCCGCAGTGTTCGCGGCAACGACCTGCTCGTTCTTTGCGAACTTCTCAGAAATCCATTCGAGGGTGGGTTCCGTCGGTCGCGAGTACATGAACGACACGAGACCGAGAGCGAAGAAGTTCTTTGACCGCTCGGCATCACGGGGCTTGACACCGTGGGGTTCGCAGGCGTCTTTCGTGAGCGACGTCATCGGCACGCGGAGCACTCGGTAGCCGGTCACCGTGCCGTCATCGAGTGGGTTTGATGCGTACTCGGCTTTTTCGAGGTTCCGCTCATCGAATGCGTCAGTATTGACGATGAGTGTTCCACCCTGCTCGAGCCGGTGCAGGTCGGCCTTGAGTGCAGCCGGGTTCATTGCGATGAGCACGGTGGGCTCATCGCCAGGGGTGGTGATGTCGTGGTCAGAGATCTGTACCTGGAAGCTTGATACACCATTGACGGTTCCGGCAGGAGCACGGATTTCAGCGGGAAAGTCTGGGAACGTCGAGAGGTCGTTACCGAAAGAGGCACTTACCGAAGTGAATCGGTCTCCAGTGAGCTGCATTCCGTCACCGGAGTCACCAGCGAATCGGATGACAAGTCGGTCAAGTACCTCAGCCGATTCGGCCTGGTCAATCGTGTCGGTCATTTCCATCCCCCTCCGGTCAGCGTTGACCGGTGTCATGTCGTTCATCAAACGCTAGTCATCGAGCGTCGTGTGGATCGTGCCAGACCCCTAATTTCTTAGGGTTTTTGACGCCTTATGAGCATGTCATAACGCGAGCGGCTGACCGGGGAATTTCGTCTCGGCTGCACCGTGGTTTGATTGCCACACGTGACCACTAGTCTTCGAAGCGATGGGGACGCTGCGTTTCAGCTTTGGGACAATGGGGTCAGGGAAAAGCACCCTGGCCTTGCAGATCCATCACAACCTCGCAACCCGAGAACTCTACGGGCTGCTGTTGACATGTCTTGATCGCGAAGGCCAGCAGGTCTCGAGCCGGCTGGGAGTATCGGCTCCTGCCATTCACGTGTCTCCAGAAGTCAACCTTCACGAGCTCGCGCTTAAACAATGGCCCCTGCACTACTTGGTCTGTGACGAGGTGCAGTTCTACACCGTTGAACAAATTGACCAGTTGGCGAGAATTGTTGATGAGATGGAGGTCGACGTGTACGCCTTTGGCCTCATCACCGATTTCCGAGGCTTGTTGTTCGATGGAACAAAACGAATGCTCGAAGTCGCCGATGAACGGGTACCTCTGCAGGTTGAGGCGCGCTGCTGGTGTGGAAGTCGTGCCACCCACAACGCCCGTGTAGTGAATGATTTCATCGTGTACGAAGGTGAGACTGTTGTGGTCGGTGACACGGTGGCACCGGGCGAACAAAAAATGTTTGGTGACGTCGTACGGTATGAACTGTTGTGCCGCCGCCACTTCATTACCGGCGATCTCGGCATGTGAACGCGGTTAGCTGTCGGCGGCAAGCCGAGTGAGTCGCAGAGACGCTGCGGCAACTGCGATGCCGGCGATGCGACCAACAAGTGCACCAAGGTCAGCGAGAGGATCGGCGTAGCGAAACGGGATTCCCCCGACGCCAAGCAGGGCGAGCCCGATGACCACGATTGAGATGCCACCGATCATGGTGGCGAGACGCTGGAGGGAACGACGTGGTGGCTGATCGTCTGGGTGGATACTCATCCACACGATGCTCGCGAGCGCAACGCAGAGCGCCCCGATGAGGAGCACGATGCTGTTCTGTGGAATGGCAACGAACGAGATCGTTTCGACTCGTTGGCCCCATACTCCGTCTTCAAAACGTGAGGTGGTGATGGCAAATGCGCGCCGAAGTTCAATTGCGACGAGGGCGAGGTACGCAAGCCACATGCACCACCCAGCAGTGGTGAGTGCATCTACCCACCGAATCCGGGTGGGGTGGGTAAGCGTGGTGCCCGTGGTGTTGTCGTCTAATTCCATGTGCAGGGGAGTCGCTTGATTCCGTTGATGAAGTTGCTCTGAAGGTAGTCGGGTTCAGCGGTGCTTCGAAGGAGCGGAAGACGTTGATGGAGTTCTTCGAACGCAACAATAAGTTCTCGGCGGGCGAGGTTCGCACCGAGGCAGAAATGTGGACCGCCAGCACCGAAGCCAACCTGCGTGGGTTGCATAGGGCGAGCAACGTCGAACTGGTCGGGCTCATCAAACACGCGTTCATCGCGGTTGGCGCTCGAGTAGAACAACACCACTTTGTCGCCGGCCGAGAGTTGTTCACCTCCGAGTTCGGTGTCAGCGGTCACCGTGCGACGGAAATGAATGACCGGCGTTGCATACCGGACGATCTCTTCAACCGCAGTCTTCGCATGGGTATCGAAGTCGCCAAACCAGAGGTCGCGCTGGTCAGGGTTGTGAGTCAGGGCGTGCAGACCGTGGGTGAGAGCGGTCCTGGTCGTTTCGTTGCCGGCAACGACGAGAAGAATGAAAAACGATCCAAACTCTTGAGGGCTAAGTCGATCACCATCAACTTCGGCAGCCATCAACGCCGAAGTGATGTCGTCGCTTGGGTTGGCGCGACTGCGCTCACCGAGTTCTTGGGCATACGCAAAGATCTCAAGGGAGACTTCCATGAGTCGTTCGTAGGTTCCACCAAACTCTGGGTCGCTGGCTCCGAGGATGGTGTTTGTCCATTCGAAAACCGACGCGTAGTCAGATTCTGGGATGCCCATCATCGAGCAAATGATTTCGAGGGGGAGGGGTCCGGCGAATTGCTCGACGTAATCTGCCGTGCCGTCTGGGTTTGCAGCAACCATCCGGTCGATGATTTCTATTGCTTTTGCTCTGATGATGTCTTCGAGATCGGTGACATGTCGTGGAGTGAAACCCTTCGACACGATCGACCGAAGTCGAAAGTGCTTCGGGTCATCCATGTTGATCATCGACCCATAAAACTCATTCAGTTCTTGGGGTAGGTCGGTGATGTTTGAGCCAAGCCCAGAGCAAAAAAGTTCTGGATTACGGCTTGCCGCCCAGACATCTTCATGACGAGTAACCGCGAAGTAGCCGGGCCCCGGAGGAAATGGCGAACCCTCGAGGAAACGTTCGGGGTACTTCGGAAGGCCCGGGGTGTCACGAAGGACCCGGAATGCATCAAGACGCTCCGATCGGGGAGCGGTCCAGAACTGCATTTGTGAAATGTCGGGCAGGCCCGCCGGTGGTTGAAAGGTGACCTCGTCCATGGCGGGAGCGTAGATCGGTTCTAGTCTGTGAGACGTGCTCAGCCTCGATGAGATCGAACGTGCGTTAGTCATTACCGCTCACCCTGATGATGTCGACTTTGGTGCTGCGGGTACCATCGCCAACCTCACCGACCTGGGTGCGACGGTCACATATTGCATTGTGACCGACGGTCAAGCCGGTGGTTTTGACGACTCAATTCCGCGCCCGAAAATGGCGTCGATTCGGCGCGAGGAGCAAACAAAAGCAGCGAGCAAGGTTGGGGTGTCTGACCTTGTGTTCCTCGGTTGGATGGATGGAGAAGTCGAATCAGGGCTCGAACTTCGACATGACCTTTCGCGAGTCATTCGTGAATATCGGCCTCAGGTAGTGCTCACTCAGTCTCCTGCGCTCAACCTTCGCAGGATCTATGCGAGTCATCCCGACCACGTTGCTGTTGCTCAATCAGCGATCGCCGCGGTCTACCCAGACGCTCGCAATCCGTATGCGTTCACCGATCTCATCACCGACGGGTTAGAGCCGTGGTCTGTCGACGAAATATGGGTGATGGGTCACCCGGAGCCTGACGAATTCGTTGAGATCACCCCACAGATTGAGCGGAAAATTTCTGCGTTGCTCTGCCATGAGAGCCAGCATCGTGACCCATCGGGAATGATGGATCGAGTTCGCGAATGGAATGCCGAGACGGCTCAAGTTGCAGGCTTCGGCGCAGATGCGTTTGCCGAGGCGTTCACTGTCGTCGATACCCGCTAACGACGACATCGGCAAGATGACCGTTTGCTGATCGGCCTCTGGCTGCGATGGTGGTTAGGAAGGGTATTGATCACTAAGGTGACGGCATGACTGAAGCAGTAATTGTTGCAACCGCCCGTAGCCCAATCGGCCGTGCCGCGAAAGGCTCGCTCGTTTCGATTCGCCCCGATGATCTCTCGGCGCAGATCGTGAAGGCGCTGATGGCAAAAGTGCCGAGCGTCTCGGCGTCTGACGTTGAAGACCTCATCATGGGTTGCGGGCAACCTGCGGGAGAAGCGGGGTTCAATGTTGCCCGCGTGACCGCAGTGCTCGCTGGACTTGACGAAGCTCCCGGCGTCACGGTCAACCGCTACTGCTCATCATCGTTGCAGACCATTCGCATGGCTGCTCACGCCATTAAGGCCGGCGAAGGAGACTGCTTCATCGCAGCAGGTGTTGAGACGGTGAGTCGCTATGCATCGGGCGCCAGCGACACCGCACCAAACAGCGTGTTCTCTTCAGCCGGCGAGCGCACTGCATCACGAGCCGGTGGCGGCCAAGGCACCTGGAGCCCATCATCAGGCCTCCCTGATATGTACATCGCCATGGGCCAGACAGCAGAAAATGTGCGAGAGGTTGAAAACGTGAGCCGTCAAGAAATGGATGAATTCGCAGCACTCTCACAGCAGCGTGCAGTTGCAAATGTTGAAAATGGTTTCTGGGCAGATGAGATCACTCCGGTCACACTTCCCGACGGAACCGTGGTCTCTGCTGACGACGGTCCCCGCGCCGGAACCACCGCTGAAGGTCTCTCCGGTTTGAAGCCAGTGTTCCGCCCAGACGGTGAGATCACCGCCGGTAACTCGTGCCCATTGAATGACGGTGCAGCCGCAGTGATGGTGATGAGCGATCGTAAGGCCGCTGAGCTTGGGCTCACCCCGCTTGCACGCATCGTGTCGTCAGGAGTCTCGGGGCTTAACCCTGAGATCATGGGTCTCGGCCCGATTGAGGCAAGCCGTCAAGCTCTTGGCCGCGCTGGGATGTCGATCGACGACATTGACCTTGTTGAAATCAACGAGGCATTTGCAGCCCAGGTGGTGCCGTCAGCGAAGCACCTTGGAATTCCGCACGACAAGTTGAACGTGCACGGTGGAGCGATCGCAGTTGGCCACCCGTTCGGAATGACTGGCGCTCGCATCATGACGACGCTGATTCATGGACTTCAGGCGACCGACAAGCAGTACGGTCTCGAAACGATGTGCGTCGGCGGTGGTCAAGGTATGGCCATGGTCGTCGAGCGTCTTTCCTGACGCTCCGAGTTTTCTCGAAAGCGCATTACAACGCCGCTGGCCAAACGGTCAGCGGCGTTGTCGTTCGAAGCGCCGAGGAGTGTCGGCGCTGACGATGATGTAATCGTTATCGATGACCGCCCGAAGCACATAGAGTTCTCCGGCGGAGTGGAGTTCGGCGAGGGCGTACCCGAGACCGGTGACATCTCGGACACCAGTCCCGAGGTGGACGATGTCTTCGACCACGAGTCCGGCAAGGTCTACTTCAGATTCCCAGAGGCCGACGAGCGCTTGTCGAAGTGTTGGGTCGTTGAGTAACTCAAGATCATCGATGATGAGGTCGATGGTCATGATGCTGACCGGTTGGAGTTCGGTTGTGGCAACGGTGGTCTCTCCTTTGAGGTCACCATCGAACATGACGACGACCCGACCGTTGCTGTGCGGTCGGCCATTCACGAAACCGTATTTGCGAACTGGAAGGCCGTCTTCGCCTGTCGACTTCCAACAGATGCGATCGCCGGAGCGAAACATGATCGGCCCGATGGTCGTCATGACACAGCCTCAAACGCATGGATTTCTTCGATCGTGGCGTCGGAAAGTTCTGACCACAGCGAAATAGCTTGTTCACTCCATTCGTCGAATGGGCGGTCGGTGAGGGCAACGAGGCCGGTACGAAGGCTCGGATCGATCCACATCATCGTGCCGGCACCGCCGAAATGGCCGAATGTTGATGGCGCATTTTGTCTGCCGGTCCAGTGCGGATCTTTGGCGCCACGAAGTTCGACACCAAGACCCCAAGGGCACGGGTCGAACCTTCCGAGCCCCGGAATCGTTCCGGCAATGCCCACGAACTGCTCGGCGATGAAGTCTGCGTGTGTCTCGGGGCTGATGAGCGACGGTTGGAGATATTCACTGAGGAGCAGAGCCATATCGTCGATCGTTGACCACATACCAAAGGCGGGCGAGCCAAGCAGTTCGGTTGACGTCATGCCGAGAGGTTCGATGACCGCTTCGTTCAGATAATCGTCGAAGGCAATCCCTGTCGACGCAGTGATGAGTTCGGCGACCATCTCGATGCCGGTATTTGAATAGATTCGTCGCCGCCCGAGAGCGGCGATCGGCGAGGCTCCGTCGAAGGGGAGTCCGCTTGCGTGAGCGAGCAGATGTCGAAGCGTTGTTCCTTCATGGAGTGAGGCTGAACACATGGCAGGATCAACGACGTCGTCGAGCCTGAGTGACCCTTCTTCGCATGCGATGAGCGCAGTGAGGCCGGTGACGGTCTTGGTCAGTGACGCAAGTCGGAATGAGTGGTCGGTGTCTCCGATTGACGAGTAGGTGGCTGGAGGTAACCCGTCAGATGACCGAACGATGGCAGCCGCGCTATGAGGTACCGGCCACGAGGTGACTCGGTCCAACGCGCTCATGACGATCAGGAGTTCGACGTGTCGAGCGAATCTCTGATGGATTCTGCGGTGCGGAATGCGAGCTCGAGCCCCTGGCGGGCGTTGAGGCGAGGGTCGCAGATCGTCTCGTATCGGTCGTCGAGATCACTGTCGACGATGGCGTCGACTCCGCCGAGGCATTCGGTGACATCATCACCTGTGAGTTCGACGTGAATTCCGCCAGGCCATGTTCCTTCGGCGCGGTGGGCTCGTACAAAACCTTCGATCTCTGCGATCACGGCGTCAAGGTGACGGGTCTTTCGTCCGTTCTCGGCGGTGAATGTATTGCCGTGCATCGGATCACACGCCCAGACAACGGGGTGCCCAGCGTCTTTCACCGCACGCAATAGCGGGCGTAGGCGGTCTTCGACGATGTCGGCACCCATGCGACTAATCAGGGTGAGCCGGCCAGGAATCATTGCTGGGTTGAGGGCTTCGCAGAGCGCAATGACTTCATCGCCCGTCATTGTCGGGCCAACTTTGCAGCCGATCGGGTTGCTCACGCCTCTGAGAAATTCGACATGCGCCCCGTCGAGCTCGCGGGTGCGCTCGCCAATCCAGAGCATGTGTGCAGAGCAGTCGTACCAGTTGCCACTTGTTGAGTCGCGTCTCGTGAGCGACTCTTCGTAACCGAGCAGCAACGCTTCGTGGCTTGTCCACACATCGACCTCGCGGAGGTTGCTGTTGGTGTCGGTATCCATGCCGATGGCGCTCATGAAGCGAAGTGCCCGATCGATCTCGGTTGCCATGTTGTCGTAACGCTGGCCCTCTTCACTTGATGCAACAAACTCTTGGTTCCATGCGTGAACCCGGTCGAGGGCTGCGAAACCGCCTTTGGTGAATGCTCGAACGAGATTCAAGGTTGATGCTGATTGGTGGTAGGCCTGTACGAGTCGGTCGGGATCAGGGAGTCGGGCGGCTTCGGTAGTGGTCGGATGGTTGACGATGTGGCCGCGGAACGATGGCAATTCGAGATCTCCGACGATCTCTGTATCTGAAGAGCGGGGTTTTGCGAATTGGCCTGCGATGCGTCCAACCTTGACGACAGGAACCCCCAGTGAATAAGTGAGAACCACGGCCATCTGCAGAATGACGCGCAACTTCTCACGAATATTGTCGGCAGAGAACTCCTC
>CBFHYI010000016.1:0-30419 GCA_965660025.1 uncultured Ilumatobacteraceae bacterium
AAACGCTGTGCCTTCAAAGGTTGACGTGCTCGTCGTCGGTGGAGGCCCCGCCGGTTCTGCAGCGGCAATTTCACTCGCCCGAGCCGGCAGATCGGTCACTCTCGTCGACAAGGCGACCTTCCCGCGAGATAAGTGCTGTGGTGACGGTCTCACGACCCTTGCGCTGCGAGAGCTTGAACATCTCGGAGTGCCAACCGACGACATCACCTCATTTACTGAAATTGGTGGCGCCCGTCTTCGTTCCCCCGCCGGCAGAGAATTCACCGTCCCCTTGCCGACAACGGGCACCTACGCCGCTGTCGCCCGTCGACTCGACCTCGATGCCACATTGCTTACATCCGCAGAACGCGAAGGGGCGCAGGTCCTTCAAGGCGTCGGTGTGAACGGGGCATCGCGAGCGGGCGACGTGGTCACCGTTGATCTCGATGGCCTCGGTCCGGTCACCCCATCGTTTGTTGTTGCCGCTGATGGCATGTGGAGCACCGTTCGCCGCGAACTCGGGCTCACTCCGGAGGGCTACCGAGGTGAGTGGCATGCATTCCGTCAATACGGCCAGAGCGCCACAGGGCCAGCGCGCAACGAACTCATCGTCTGGTTTGAGCGCGATTTACTGCCGGGCTACGCATGGTCATTCCCTCTCGGCAATGGCGACGTCAACATCGGGTTCGGCATGCCTCGCGGTGAAATCCTCTCGGGGAAGAACATGGCGAACATCTGGCGCGACCTGCTTGAGCGTCCGCACATCCGTGAGGCGCTCGGCGACGACTGCACCCTCATCGATCGCCACACCGCTTGGCCAATTCCAGCCCGGGTCGGCGAGTTACCGTTGATTTCAGGCTCGGTGATGTTTACCGGCGATGCCGCAGCGGCAACCGATGTTATGACGGGAGAGGGCATCGGCCAAGCGCTGCTCACCGGACGTCTCGCAGCCGAGTCGATTCTCAACGGCGGATCGACGACCGCAGTCACAGAACGTTACGAGCGCTCTGTTCGACACGAACTTGTTGCTGACCATCGAATGTCAGTCCGGCTGGGCAAAATTCTTGCCTCACAACGCGGAGCAGAGACCGCGCTCACGATCGTTGCGAGAAGCGGCCGATGGGGACGACGAAACTTTGCTCGTTGGATGTTCGAAGATGAGCCACGAGCAATCGCGGTCACCCCACGACGCTGGCATCGCTCGATGTTCAAGCGTCCAGGCGCGTACGCCGAACGCGATCGAACGAACCTCGCGGCTGTCACGCCTCTGAACGAATGACATCGATTCCTGACGGGTCAACCAACATGTCGTGTAAACGGAAATTATGGTTGTGGCCGACGTGATGCAATCCAAATGCTGACTGGATAGCGGTGTACATCCCCATTGCGTCCAAGGTGTGGTTGACACTTTGCTTCGCAAGATTGAGGCCAAACATCGGACGCTTTGCGATGTGAGATGCCAACTCCAACGTGGTGTCTTCGAGTTCGTCACGCGGCACCACTCGCGACACCATTCCCGCACGATGGGCCTCATCAGCGGTGATAGCGCGTCCGGTGAAGAGCATGTCTTTCGCAAGACGAGCCCCGACCTCAAACGGATGAGTGAAGTACTCGTGGCCATTCACACCAAACGCAACAACCGGATCGGAAAACGACGCGTCATCAGCACAGACGATGAGATCCATCGGCCAGACGAGCATGAGTCCTCCTGCAATGACCTTGCCTTGCACCTGCGCAATCGTTGGCTTCGGAAGGTTTCTCCAACGCCAACAGAGTCCTACGTACATCTCGGCCTCGGTTGCCATGTAACCCTCAGCGCCGGGAGCATCAAAATGACACCACGTCCCGATCGCATCAATGTCATCCATCGACGTGCCCGCTGCGAGATCGTGGCCTGACGAGAAGTGCTTTCCGTCAGCTGCAAGCACGATCACGCGAACTTCGGGGTCATTGGCCGCCTGATCGAAGGCCTCATTGATCTCGCTCAGCATGGTGTAATCCTGGGCGTTCGCCTTTTCTGGACGAGCGAGCGTGATTCTCGCTACCCGTTCAACCGGCATGTCATAACGAATCGTTGTCCAATTGCTCATATCTCCCGATTCTTGACGATCACCGCCTGAAACAGAGAGACGAACGATCATCTACAGTGGTCGTCATGCGAACCGGAATTTTCCTCTTCGGCGGCGTCGAGATGGACGACGCAGGCGCGGGGCTGCCAGCACCAACCGATCGCCGCTATGACAACGCTGCGGTATGGCACGCCACCGAACGAATCCTCGACATGGGAGTGCTCGCCGACGACTTAGGTTTTGACTCATTTTGGCTCACCGAACACCACTTCCAATATGAGGGCTACGAGATCATCCCCAACGGACTTCTCACCGGAGCAATCCTTGCTGAACGCACCAAACGCATCCGTATTGGCATGGCATTCAACATCGTCCCCCAATGGCACCCTCTGAAACTGGCAGAGGATTTCGCGACGCTCCATAACATTTCAGGCGGACGAGGAATTCTTGGGGTTGGCCGAGGCACAGTTCCACGGGAGGCTGAGACACTCGGCACGAAAATCGGCAGTTTTGATAACCCCGATGCAAAGGCTGCGGATGATCTCAACCGGGCAATGTTTGACGAGGCGATGCAAGTCATTCACCTTGCAATGAACAACGAGTCATTCTCGTTTCACGGCGACGTCTTTGACTTTCCACCTGCTGGCATTCCAGATCGAGGGGGCTTTGTTGAAGAACTCAGCCTCGTTCCACGTCCGCTCTACCCCTACGAAACATGGCAGGCCATCACATCTCCACCAACGCTCGATCAAGTAGCAACATCTGGTTGGGGTGGCGTGTTTTGGAATAATCACCACTCATTTACTCGTGCTCGGTGGGAACACTTTGCAGAGACCTACGCATCTGTCCACGGCGATGATCTACCCCAGGGTGAGAAGCGAGCGCTGGTGTTATGCACCTGCGTTGGCGACACCCGAGAAGAAGCGATCGCATCAGTGCGACCCGGCCATGATGAGTTTTGGAAATTTCTTGGTCCTTACGGATGGTCGAAGGGCTACATGGGAGACGATGGAAAGCCGTCTCCTCCGGGCCTCATCCCCACCCTCGAAGACTCAATGGATCGACAGCGAACATGGGCGGTCGGCACCGCAGAAGACGTTGCGGAAACGATCGGCAGGTACAAAGACGAACTCGGGCTCGAGAACCTCATCATCTTCCCGGCGATGCCGGGCGACTCCTACGACAAGGTCGACGACCAGCTCCACCGTCTTGCCGAAGACGTCATGCCAAAGGTCTCATAACGCTCCACGCCGACAGGCGCGCCTACGGTGTCGGATATGACAGATAACCGACGGGTCGGCCATCTTCCAGCTCTCGCAGAAGCAGATCTCAACGAGTCTCAAACCCAACTGTGGAACGACATCACCGGAGGGCCGCGGGGTGCCGCACCATGGATGGTCCAAGATGGTGCGCTCACCGGGCCGTTCAATGCCTGGCTGCAGATTCCGCATATCGGTCGAGCATTTGCTGCTGCGGGTGAACAACTTCGGTTTTCTTCAAGCCTTGACGCCATCACCCGCGAGTTAGTCATTCTCGCCGTTGGAGCGCATTGGAAAAGCGAATTTGAGTTCTGGGCTCACGCAGGGATCGCCCGAAGCGCCGGGATGTCTGAAGAATTGATCGCAGCTATCGAGTCAGGCTCTGAACCTGCTGTTCGTTCTGCGACAAGTGATGCGTCTCATGGACAGATTTTCTCGGCGGTGCGTGCGCTTGTAGAGCATGGTGTTATTCCAGAAAAGGAACTGTCTCGGCTCGTCGACATCGTTGGCGAGCCAACCGCTGTCGAGATCGTTGCGCTCGCCGGCTACTACACCCTTGTCTCATTCACGTTGAACACGTTTGCAGTTCCTCTTCCTGACGGTGAGCACACACGGTTCTCGTAAACGTCACGCACCCAATCGACTCTCGATATAGCCCTCTCCCCGAATACCCTCACGAAAAAGCCTTATGACAAGGAGCGGCGACGTGACACAGCGAGACACACTGCGAACTAAGTGGGATCGAAACGAAGAAACTTTGGGCGCATGGACATTCATACCATCTCCAGTCACCGCTGAATCGTGTGCTCGAGCCGGATTTGACTACGTATGTATTGACACTCAGCACGGGGCGATCGGGTACGACTCTGTCGTGCCAATGATTCAAGCAATCGAGCTCGGTGGTGGCATCCCTATTGCGCGAGTGCCTTGGAACGAACCCGGCATCATCGGCAAGATGCTTGATGCGGGATGCCACGGCATCATCATTCCGATGGTGAACACAGCTGAGGAGGCCCGAGCGGCTGTTCGAGCAGCTCGCTATGCCCCGCTCGGCAGTCGAAGCTGGGGGCCTGCAGTCTCCGCTCCACGCCACGGAGATTATCGCGCCTGGGCGGACGCTCACATTGCCGTTATCCCAATGATTGAAACAGTCGAAGCCCTCAACAACGTTGACGACATTCTCAGCGTCGATGGAGTCGACGCCGCATACGTTGGCCCCGCAGATCTTGCGATCAGCCTTGGACTTGGCGCAGCCGGGAACGACGGAACACCCGTGTTTGATAATGCCCTTGCAACGATCGTTGAGGCATGTACCCGCCATGGAGTGACGCCAGGAATTCACGCAACGTCAGATCTTGCCGCCCTTCGCCGACGTCAAGGCTTCAAGATGATCACTGTGTCCACCGATCTTCCAACGTTGAGAACCGCTCTTGCTGGTGAGCTCGACGAAGCTCGGTCAGTCGAAGCGCCTCTGGAAAAAGGTGGTTCAGCCCCCTACTGAATCACTGCGAGAGACATCGATTGAAATGCGACCCTCTCTGACCTTGACAGGATAAGTGCGAAGCATTTCGCGCGCTGGTTTCCGTGTGACTTCTCCTGACGAGCAATCGAATCGGGCATTGTGTTTCGGGCACTCGATTTCTTCACCAATAATCGCTCCGCCAGCAAGATGGACCCTTTGGTGCGAGCACCACCCGTCGCAGGCGAACAACCTTCCGCTCTCAGTGCGGCCAACGACGAGGCTGCGATCACCAACGTCAACTCGTCGAAGTTCTCCATCGCCAAGCGAGGTTTCAAGGCCAAGAATGACCTGTCCCTCTGGGCCACGCATCCAAGTCTCTGCGCCGATATCAATCGCTTTTTCTCCACCGGTCATCGTCGGCAGGTCAATCGGAATTTCATAGGACGGATCGTCTCGCTGCTTCCGCATTGCGGAAAAGATCTGTCGGTACGCGGCACCTGTCGAGGGAAGGGCAGGAGCGAGTTGAGGCGCAATCTCTAAGTGAAGTGCGGGCAACGCGTGGTAGGGGACGCTCGGAAACATGTGATGCTCAACATGAAAGTTCATGTTGAGATAGAGGAACCGGAAGACCGGGTTCATCATCACTGTCCTTGTATTGCGGCGGTGGTCAAGAACATCTTCTTGCAACCCTGCGTGCTGAGTAATTCCGAAGAAGACGACAAGCCAGCCACCGAGAATTGTTGACCCTCCAACCAAGATGACGGGAACAGCGCTACTCAACAAGCCGCTCATCATCACTGCTGCAGCCAGGATCACCACCATGACCCGAGACTCGACAACAACCCGATGCTGTTCGTGCTCGGGAACGAGCTCTCGTGCTTCTGCATCGAGACGACCAACCGAGTGACGAAGAAGCCGACCAAGCAGTTCAAGTCCGCCCTGTATGTGGGTAAAACGCCACATAGTTCGGGCGATGCTGGGCGGTCGCTGAAACGCTATTTCCGCATCATGGCCGCTAATGATCGTGTCCGTGTGATGGCGGTAGTGCGACCACCGCCATACTGTCGGCCCTCGAAACAGCATGAAACATGCGAGGTAATAGACCGCGTCATTGAGCCGGCGAGAGTTGAAGGCGGTTCCATGCCCCATCTCATGCCACCGCGAATCGCTCGCACCTCCGTACAGAGCTGAGTACACCGCGATCGCTGGAAGCGACCACCATGACCACCACGTGGCGATGACCACCCAACCTGACATCACGAGGAGCGCTAACCACAACGCCGTGCTCAGTGCTGCCCTTGCGTTCGAGCGCTGCTGAAATTCTCGCAGTCGGGAGGGGTCAATTGCGGGAAGTGGCCATTGAGCGTCGACATATCCAGCCTGCCGGGCGCGCTCGGTGTTCGCCGCGGAGAGTGCGTACCGAGAACTGGCTATTTGCGCCATGTCCTAGTTCTAGCCGACATCATTTGGCGCAACCGAGTTGTTTCCGCTGTGAGAACCCGTTGAATACTGCGTTGAAAATGCGAATACACACTTTGGCGATCGCTATGCGTGTCATCCGGATGCGCTAACTGATGTGGGCTCGATAGATGAACTTCGCATACTTCGGCGAGCTCACCAGACGCTCTCAACGAAATGCGCTTAGCGACCGATGGCGATCTGAAGATTGCGTAGTGTTGCGATATGGCTGATCTTCTCGATTTCTCATCGCGCGTCGTCGATAGCGGGGTTGCAGATGCTCCCGTTAACCGGGTTACTCAAGAACTATCCGAGCTTCGGGATGACCTCGCAATCGTCGAGAGTTTTAGTCACTCCGTCGTTGTTGACAGCGGCGAGGGACTCATCGCCTTTGACACATCGGCCGGCAACACCGGGCGCGCAGTAGTCGATGAAATTGCTCGCTGGCGACCACAGCGGGTTACCCATCTGATGTACACCCACGGTCATGCTGACCATGTCGGGGGAAGCCGAGAATTCGCGGCACGATGGGAATCACCCGTCGTCGTTGGCCACAGCAATGTTGCCCACCGGTTTGATCGCTACGAACACACCAACAACTGGAACTTAGACATCAATCTCCGGCAGTTTGGCGGCATTCGCGCCGACCTCAATCTTGGCCTCGTCACCGAAGATGATGACCCGGCGAGCGACTTTGCGCCCGCCTCATCTGAACGGCAATGGAGAAGTTTCCTGCCGAAAGGAACTCTTCGCCCCACGCTTGAGGTTGAACATCATCATTCGATGACGATCGGAGCGGTCGACATCGAGGCTCACCACGCTCGAGGCGAAACTGACGACCACCTTTGGTTCTGGCTCCCCCAGTCGAAGACGATCATGGCCGGCGATTTCCTCATCTGGAATTTCCCCAATGCCGGCAACCCTCAGAAAGTCCAGCGATACCCAGGAGAGTGGGCAGCGGCACTCCGAGCGATGGCAGCGATGGATCCCGAACTCATCGTTCCCGCCCACGGACTTCCCATCACCGGCAACGAACGAATCCAACGAGTGCTAAACGACATCGCTTCAGCACTTGAATATCTTGTGTCGGCAGTTGTTGACCTCATGAACGATGGGGCCACTCTCGATGAGATCATCCATACGGTGTCTCTCCCTGCTGACACGTTGGCACTGCCCTATTTGCGTCCTCTCTACGATGAACCAGAGTTCGTTGTGCGCAATATCTGGCGTATGTTCGGCGGCTGGTGGGACAAAGCTCCGAGCCGCCTCAAGCCTGCTCCCGACGCTCGGCTCGCAGAAGTGCTCGCCAGCATGACCGGCGGGCCTGATGCTCTGCTCACCGAAGCAGAACGTAAGGCCACCGCAAATGATCTTCGTGTTGCTTGCCATCTTGCCGATCTTGCGGGATGGGCTGCTCCAGACGACCCTGAGGTTCACCAACGTCGAAGCGCTATTTACCTTCTACGAAGAAAGTCTGAGCCCTCGCTGATGGCAAAGGGAATCTTTGCTGCAGCGGCCAAAGAGTCGCAAGCGATTGTTGACGCAAACTCAGGCGCCAACACCGACAAGAACTAGCGCGCACCCCGCCACCCCAACGCCGAGCCACTGGGTCTTTGATAGCCGCTCTCGATCAAGAAGTATTGCGAGGCCGATCGTGCTCGCGGGATACATCGAAGCAATTACCGCAACGATGGAAAGCAAGCCAGATCTCACGGCTACCAAATAGGCAAGGTTCGCTATAAGAATTGTCGCCCATGCTCCGAGGGTCCAGCGGTTTCCTGATGATGATGCCCGATCAGCCTTAAGTCGATCGCGAAGTACAAATGCGGCGATGATGAGCGCGGGGACCGTGAGTGCTCGCGAGCCCAGCAGAGTCCACCATCCGCTCTCTGACCCGGCCATATCGAGGGCGACGTACCACAGCCCAAAGAGCAACCCCGAGACGATGACCAGGGTCACTTGTCGTCGAGGCATCGTGACCTCGGCGCGGCGAGACGACAAGGCTCCACTCACGAGGACGACCGATGACAACGCAAGCAGAATGCCGAGCATTGCGATGCCGCCTGGACGTTCGCCCAACGCGATGCCAACGATGACTGGGACGACCGCTGAAAGCACTCCAGCGACTGGTGAGGCAACGCTGATTGCCCCCATCGATAATGCTAAGTAGAACGCCGCTACCCCGCCTACGCCGCCGATGCCAGCGATTGCACCCCACATCACATCTCGAAATACGAAGGGTGCCGGGTCGACGATGACGAGCGCAACATACGCCACCGTCATAAGAAACTCCACGTACAGCGTGACGCGCAACACCGACATGTGACGGGTCGCGCGGCCACCCATGTAGTCCGACCAGCCGTACAGCACGGCGGAGATCACTGCGAGAAAAATTGCCATCAGTTCAAGCCAATGCCGCGAACATGGATGTTCCTGATGGCACTGCTGCCATCACTATCCACAAGAACAGTTGGCGGTCAGCCAGCTTCTGAGTGGGTCACAGGCTTCTCACCCATCCATTCCCGCAGGGTGTTCTTCAATTTCGTCTGCTGGATGAAAATATCTTGCTCTGCATCACGAGCACCTGCTGCCTGTGGCGCCTTGAAATAGAAACTCAACCACTCTTGAACGCCTGACTCACCGGCGCGATGAGCGAGGTCCATGAACAGCGCGAGATCGAGAACGATGGGAGCGGCCAAAATTGAATCACGGCACAAGAAGTCAACCTTGATCTGCATTTCGTAACCGAGCCACCCGAAAATATCGATGGCATCCCATCCTTCTTTGTTGTCACCACGTGGCGGGTAGTAGTTGATACGAACGACATGGTCGATGTTGCCGTAAAGATCTGGGTATACCTCCGGCTGCAAAATGCCGCCAAGCACTCCAAGCTTCGACATCTCTTTGGTCTTGAAGTTCTCTGGCGCATCAAGAACTTCGCCGTCTCGGTTTCCAAGAATGTTGGTTGAGTACCAGCCACGGAGACCGAGCATGCGGGACTTCAACCCGGGAGCAAGAATCGTCTTCATCAATGTCTGTCCGGTCTTGAAATCTTTTCCAGCGATCGGCACATTGCGCTGCTTCGAGAGCTCGACAATGCAGTCGAGGTCGGTCGTCAGGTTTGGCGCCCCGTTCGCAAATGGGACATCGCACTGGAGCGCTGCGTATGCGTAGATCTGACTTGGAGCGATATTGGCGTCGTTGTCCTTCAGGCCCTGTTCAAATGCAGCCACTGATGCATGGACAGCGCTCGGCTCCTGATACGCCTCGGTCGACCCACACCACACCATGACGAGGCGATCGCACTCGTTCTCTTCACGGAATCGGTTGATGTCGTCGATGAGCGCCAGAGCTTGATCCCACTTATTCGGAATGGCCTTCACCCGAACACCTGATAAGCGCGACACCCATTCTTCGTCAAAGACGGCTTCCATGGCAACAACGCCTTCAAGCTCCTTCGCCACTTCTTCGAGGTCGCCCCCTTGCAGCACTCCGGCTGTTTTTGCTGCCTCCATCGCATTTGGCGAAATCGGGTCCCACCCACCAAATACGAGATCGTCAAGCGAAGCAAGTGAGACGAAGTCTCGGATTAACGGGTTGCGGTCTTCTTCTCGGCCTCCCAACCGAATATTCGCCATCTGACTCACTGAACCGATCGGCGGGTGAATTCCTCGGCGGGCTGCCATCACGCCGGCGATGAATGTTGATGCCACCGCCCCCATGCCGGGAAGCAGTACCCCGAGTCGTCCTTGAGCGGGTGTGATGTTGTTCGTAGACATACTTCCAAGATAAGTGATAGTGATTTAAGATTTGCTTTTGTTAAGAGTTGCTTAACTAAAGTGTTCAGGTGGCCGACCCTCTCGATATTCCACTTCGTCAACTCGAGTACCTCGTCGCAGTTGCCGACCACTCGACCTGGGCAGCTGCGGCTGCATCGATTGGAGTATCGGCGCCGGCGCTGTCCCAAGGTCTTGCAGACCTCGAGCGTCGCGTTGGAGTTCAGCTCTTTGATCGGCAAGGCCGTCGTCGAGTACTCACCGACCTCGCCGAACCGGTGCTGCAACATGCAAGATCCGTGCAAGCGATGTCTCACGATCTGGCTCAGTGGGCAGAACGTGTAAACACCCTCAAAATGGGAGCACTACGTGTTGGAATGATCGATGTAGGGGCAGTGGTGCACTTTCCTGAGGTGCTCCGAACGTTCCGCTCTGACTTCCCTAACATCAGGTTCCACCTCACCGTTGCCCCCTCAAGCGAACTTCTCGCGGGACTTCGGCGATCTGACTTCGATCTCATCGTGTGTGTGCAACCGTCTGAAACACCTCCGTCGACCACATCTACTCATCTACTTGAAGAGGAACTCGTCGTGGTTCGGCCTCCCGACACCGGGTCACTTCCCGCACGAAAGTGGGGCCCTTGGGTGCTGTTCCCTAAGAACTCGCAAACCAGGTCACTTATCGAGCGCAGTCTTCGAGATATTGGTGCCTTGCCACAGGTTGTTGCTGAAAGTCATCAACCTGATGTACTCGCACAAATGGTGAGTCTTGGTCTCGGGTGGGGTGTGTTGCCAATCGCTCAAGTCCCCTCGCACCTCGACGTGGAAATCGGTGACGCAATGGTCACCCGCAACCTCGTGATCTGTCAGCGTGCCGGAGCTCCCCAGCACCCCGGCGTTGAGGTGCTCGTCGAGCGCCTCCAATCAGCGGTATGAACGAGAGCTTGGCGAGTTCTCTACAAGGAACTCGACTCGGCTATCGGCGCCGGACGGTCACGACGGCGTTGTAATCCGGTATCCCACTTTCGCGATCAGATATCCCTGCGCTCATCAACACATTGCCTTCCGGCCAGACGACCTGAAGCGACTGCTGAGCAATGTCGGCGAGGTGAACGGTTCCATCGAAATGTCCTGCCGAAGACTCAAGCAACACCGGGTCACCACTGGTCAGACCAAGACGAGCTGCGTCGACTCGATTCATAAACACTGCGTCTCGGGCCGTTCCGGTAAGGGGGTCACGAGCACCATGCACAATCGAGTTGAACTGCTTGCCGCGTCGCGTTGATAGCAAGAATGCGCCATCTGGGAGAGTCGCTGGCCTCGCAGTCGGTGTTGTGAATCGGGCCTTCCCATCTGCGGTCGGAAACTTTCCTCCAGCACACAGATGACGGCCGCCCCACTGCACTGAATCTCCAGTGGAAGAGAGGCCTTCGATTCCGGCATAGGCCGGCACGACGTCGGCAATCTCGGCGCGAAGATGCTGGTTATCGCTCCAGTTGAAGAGTTTGTGATGCGAGGGGTCAACTTTGCTCGCAATCTCGCCCCAAAGACGCCACTCGCTCTTTGCCGTTCCAACAGTGCGAGGAATCTCGGGGGAGAAAATAATTCTGCGCTCCGTCGATGTCTCCGTGCCTCCGCCTTCTTGCTCATAACGGGTTCGCACGGGCAATACCAGCACGTCTTCACCGTCAACGAGCATCTGCGTTGTTGCGACGACATCAAGATGTACTCGTAGCTTCACCTTCGACAACGCCGATGAAACACGCTGTGGATCAGGCAAGACGTCGACCATGTTGCCGCCTGAGAGCAACAGCACGTCGATCTCTTTGGCCAGAGCCGCCTCGACTAATTCAGGTGCGGTCCGCGCTGGTTCCCGCGGAATCTCAAACCCCCACTTGTCACCCAATGAACGACAGTTCTCATCACTGAGATCTGCACCGCCAGGAAGCGCAGTTGCATACGCCCCCATTTCGGCACCGCCCTGCACCCCAGAGTGTCCTCGGATGGGCATGAGGCCTGCCCCATCGCGACCGATCATTCCTCTCGAAAGGGCAAGATTGACGATCGCTCGTACACCGTCGACGGCATCAGCACGTTGCGTAATGCCCATCGACCAGACGAAAATCGCCGACTTTGTTTCCGAGTAGAGATCAGCAAGTGCCGCAACTGTGCCAGCATCAACGCCAGATGCTGCGAGCAGATCGGCTTCGTCAAAGCCGTTCAATTGCTCAACGAGTTCAGCCCACCCGGTAGTGCACTGTTCAATGAACTCAACGTCGACCGAATTCTTCTCGACTAGTCGTTTCAGAACCGCCTGGGCCAGCGCCACGTCTCCCCCAGGGCGCACCGGCACATGCAGGTCACACAATTGCGTGCCGAATACTGCGGATTCAAGGTTGCTCGGAACCCAATATCTGTCGAGAGCGGGTTCAAGCAGCGGGTTGATGACGACAACTTTGCACCCTCGTGCTTTCGCAAGATAGAGATACTTCGTGAACACCGGCTGGTTTGCCGCAGGGTTTGCACCCCAAATCACGATCAGGTCGGACGCAATGATGTCTTCCATCGAACACGTCGTTGCCGCAACACCGATCGTTGCTTTCAACCCCACCGTCGATGGCGCATGGCACACACGAGCCGCAGAATCGATCGATGCGACACCCATCGAACGCGCAGCCTTTCCTGCGGCGTAATACACCTCGTTCGTCAGCCCTCGACTCGTGAGATATACGCCAGCCCTGTCGGGAGTGGTCGAACGAATCGCATCGGCGGTGAGCGATAGCGCCTCATCCCAACTCACCACCGAGAACCCGCGCTCTCCCTCCCGCCGTCGCATTGGGTAGCCGAGTCGACCAAGTTCTCGTAACCCTGCCCCGTCGAGATGAGCGATCGATGCAACGTCTGACAACGCATCAGCGTTCATTACGCCCGCGGTATTGAACTCCAACAACCGAAGTCGCGTGCTGCACAGGTGGATGCCGTCTTGCCCCCAGTCGTGAAGCCCGGCCACGCCAAGAGCACACCCATCACAGGCCCCCTTGGTCAGTACGTTCCATCCGTACTTCAAGTTACGACGGTTTGCCCACACCGTTCGAAGCATCTCGCCATAGTGATTCGGCTTCACGAGCCCAACGCCATTCGGCCGCCAACTCACCCATAGCGATGGTCGGGGGCGACGAAGGTGCCACCGCCACGGCCATAGACGCAAGGGACGCCACGAAATCATCGTGTTCTCAATGCGTCGGCGACGATGAAGGGTCGACGTACGCAGTAAACCGATCGTCGCGGGCGAACCCGATAAGACGCAATCCAGCACGCCTGGCAGTATCGACAGCAAGGGACGACGGAGCACTCACTGCGATGAGCGTTCCAAACCCTGCTGCGCAGGCCTTCTGCACCATTTCGAAACTTGCGCGTCCGCTGATGACGAGCATGAGATCGGTCGCAGGCAGTCGACCGCTGTTGTACAGATGGCCGACAACTTTGTCGACCGCGTTGTGCCGGCCTACATCTTCTGCGATGTCAACAACCTGACCGTCAACCGTCACCGCTGCCGCCGCGTGAGAACCACCGGTTAGTGCAAATACCTCTTGCTGAGAGCGAAGGTTCGACGCAACAGCAGACACCACATCGCCATCGGGTTGCCGTCCTGCGTCGACTGGCGCCACACCTGCAACAAGGGCTGCCATGTCAGCGGTGCCGCATGCCCCGCACGATGATGAAACGGTTCCGAGGCGCGCTGAAAATGAGCCCGGCAAGTGACCTGTCTCTACGTGCACGGTCACCGTCGGACCCGAGCGATCTACAGAAACCCCGGCGGTGACATCTCGATCAAGCATTCCCTCAGCGATACAAAACCCAACCGCCAACGAGGCTGGGTCATCTGGTGTGCACATTGTTGTCGCAACGATTTCACCATCGACGTGGATGGCGAGTGGCTGTTCAACGACGAGCCACTCTTCAGACTGCACCGACCATCCGCTCGTATGACGATCGGCCGCATGGCGACGTGCTCGTCCATGAAGAGGTCGCGTGGTCACGCTCTCAGTCTGTCACGCGGACAACCACGCACCGATATCGGTCACCCGTAGCTTCGGCCAAGACCCTCCGTGGCGTCAGATTGCACCCCGTATGGCGGAATCGGATACCGCAGTCCATTCTTTGATAGCGATTCGAGGCCAGCGATCACTCCTGGCAAAAAACGCGGCGGAATCGCCATGAGCAATTCATCTTCCATGACGCCGCCATACCGCCGCTCTGCGAAACACGGGATGGAAAGACTCGGCTCGCCAGTTGAGAGCGCCCGCCCCCAGGAGTCGGCACACGATGACTCGCCAACACAACCCCACTCAAGTTTTTTGAACCCTGTCCATTGGAGCCCGTTGATAAACAAAATCATCTGGGCAGGAGTCGCATAAATGAGACAGATATCTGGTGGGCTGAGTCGGCCACTCGCAAGCGGTGATACTGCCATCGCCTCGTACTGTCCGAACGGCACTGTCGTCATCGAATGTTGATGGGCAGATGCGTCCTCAAGAGTTTCGTACCAGACCCCCGTCATGCGTTCACCTGAGAGCCATTCTTCGTCACGAGGATGCAAGCCGATGACGGTTGAACACTGATCGCCAACAAGATCATCCACAGTGATTCCGACGGTCCAACCAAGTCGACTTGCCTGACCGACGATTTGGTCTGTCGTGTGAATTGATTGCGGTCGGCGAATCTTTGGAATTGCTTCCATTTCGTCACGGGTCGCAAACATTTTCATCCCGATCGGTGTCGTGCGAAGACGCAACAAACGGTTGAGGTCGTCGACCACTTGGGGCCAGTCAAGATTGTCGCCAATCGAAACCTTTGTGACTGCTTCGCTCATAACAAACCTCCCAAGGTCAGGGCTCATCACATGTTGACACGTGCCACACGTGCAGAGAGAGGCCGGAAGGTCAGGAGGTAATTTCGTTGATGACCGAGTCAATCACACCAGCCGCAATGGCCCGCATTTCGTCATCGGTGCGGTCTTGAATCGGATGTTCAACAAAAATGCGCGCCACATCGGGAAATCCGAGCGCTGCAGATTGAGCATCCGCACCACTTACGAACTCGCTCGACGCAACGAACACGCCAGGCACTCCACGACTTTCAAGATCAGCGATGTCGTGCACACTGCACGACGTGCAACTGCCTCAATCGGCCAGGGCTTCGATCACCAACGTGCATTGCGTTGCAATCTCATGTCGAAGGTCGACCGGGGCAGGTTTTGAAAATGTCGGCTTTTTGTAGCGCTGAACCTTTGCGCCACGCTCGACCAGTTGACGCTCGATCTCATCAAGAAACACATCACCGCGTGGCTTAGAGATATCGAGGAGGCCAATGGTCTGCCCATCGAGTGACTCTGGCCTTGCGAGCCGCGTGCGTGTCGCTGGAGCACGCTCTGCGGTCGGGTCGAGGACAAGATTTTCGTTCACGACCGCCACCTTAGACGATTGACCCGACCGTCATGGACGAACCTCGATGGTGACGGGATCACTGCCCATCTCTCCATTCACCCAACCGCCGATCATAGAAGAGAACAAACCCGCTCCCCCGCCGGCGTGGGCAAGCAGGATTCCATCGGGTCGAAACTTGGGCAGTGAAGGAATTTCGCCGAATCCTTCCGGCACACCCTCGGCGATGCCACCAACGCCTCTCACGAGTTCGGCGCCGGGTCGAGCAGTTGCGGCATACAGCGCCTCGAGAACCTCAGCATCGCTCCATTTCGCCTCGTGGAAGATACGAGAGTGATCGGGACTCACCACTAGCACGACGTCGAATCCAACGACGAGTTTTCGGTGATGAAGCCCCATCAATGCATCGGCAAGGGTTGCAATGAGTTGTTCTGGAGTTCGGGCAAGTTGGTCAACAATGCATTTTGGGCCCTCGCCAGCAAACACGGTGATCGCGTCAACACCTTCGTCGATTCCCCGCTGCACTGACAGCGGGCGAAATGGTGAACCCGCCTCGTCTTCGGCGAAGCAGAACGAAATCTTCGAGGGACTTCCGTGAGTTGCGCGATCAACTTCACCTGGACGGCCACCGCCAACGTTTCGGATCACAAGTTGAACGGCTCGACCGATAGTGAGATTGGCCCGGTTTCCTTGACCGAACACATTGATTCCTGAGTTCATCCCAATGGCCTTCGTGCCGGGCCCGTTACAGATCAACACTGGCCCCACGGGCATCGTCGTTGCAAGAAGACCATGCATGTTGAACGTGTCATTGCACACGGCCTCAATCGCAGCAATCACCCACGGTAAATACTCGGGGCGACATCCGGCCATCACCGCGTTCACTGCGATCTTTTCCACCGTAAGTTCAACGAGGTCAGGAGGAGTGACTGCGACCACCTCATCAGCTGCTCGCGTCGTTCCTTCCAACATCTGCAACACCCGCTCCCTTGTGGGAGGAACAACCGGAAGCCCATCGGTCCACCCGCGTTCGAACATCGCTTCAAACGGATCTTCAGCCTGAGCAAATTCAACTTCTCGGGCCGCAAGCCCGTCACCTGCAAAACGTGCACGCAATGTGTCGATGAGATTTGGATCAACGCTCATCGAACCGCATCCCGGTCGCATCAAGGGAAGGTCAGCCCCTAAAGAATCAATGCCGGTGATCCGCTGCCACTCCGCCTGCGACCAGCCAACTGTTCGCTCGTTTTCAGACTGCGAGCTCCCCTTGATGAGCGTCGGCACCGTCTCGATGTCGTGAAGCCACGAGAATGCCAGTTCATCGTCGTGCTCGCGATCGACTGAGCCCGGAAATGACGGGTCATCTTGTGTAATCACCCGGATGGGAAGCACCGAGGCGATCTTTGCGATGACCGGCTCGACCATCTGGCAGGTCTCACAATCTCGTTTCACGACGACAGTGAGTCCGTCAGAGAGATCTGTGGAAGAAAGTTCTTGTGCTGGGGTCGGCATATGACAACGGTACCCTACGAAGTGGAGGTGTCCGAGCGCCTGGTGGGCTCCGCCGTCTTCAACACGGTTGGGACGGATGAACTCCGTCCGGCGGGTTCGATTCCCGTCCACCTCCGCTTATCGCTACTCACCGCGTCCACGAACCCTTCGGTCACCGGCGCGGCGAGTGATCCTCATCTGGTCGAGACAATTCGCGAGCGGAAGAGCATGTTTGCGGGTCACGCCAAGTGCGTCGCGAAGTTCTGCCACCGTAAATCCATCTGGGTCGGCCGACCAGAGCATCTCGAGAATCGGTTCAAGGCTTCGGATGACATCAACATGGAAGTAGACATCATCGTGACTCACCAGCACACCGAGACGGACGAGTCGAGCAGCAACTTTTCGATCGCTCACCTCGATCGGGCCGGTGGAGACTCCCTCGGCAAGTAGTCGGTCGACCAGTGGGGACTCGAGTGCCGGGTCTGATTCACCGATTCTCGCTGCACCGTGTTCGATGACAACACCCTCCATTGTCTGCAGAAGTGCCCGCTCAACCTCGGTGCACTCCGCTGTCTCGATCGTCGACTGAGCGAGACGTTCACGCAGAGCCGCTATCGACTCATCGATCACACTCTTCGCCGCAACCCATCGCTCAACGTACGGCTCGACGACACGCCCGGTGAGACGCTCGGCTTGCTCGATAGCCACCCATCCATGATGACTCAATTGCTGGTCGATCGAGCCATCTGGAGTTGCGCGAGACGGGGCGGCGACCGGTGAGACATCGGAGATTGTTGCAACACCGACGACTGCCCCAGAGCCGTGGTTTCGCAGCAGAAATCGATCGCGCGGAGCGAGAGGCAGCGCGTTCGGGAAACGCATCCGGAACCACCCTCGCTGAGCGCCATCGGGGCCTCCAACGGGGCGAAGAGTGACATCCCTGCGTGCCGAACCGATATGCGCGCTAAAGCCCTTGCCATTTCTCATCGTTGCTCCTTCAAGGAGTTCAACCTGCACATCAACAACATCGGTATGAGCCCAACGTGCTGCGGCGACGATGACATCGCCGCGACCCAAGTCGGTGGATGAGACACCAGAAAGATTGATAGCCGTTCGTCTCACCGCAGCAATTTGGTCACAGTTGGTGCCGTGTCGCTGAACCGACCGCACGTTGACGCGCTGACCGGTTCCCGCAATGACCAACTCGTCTCCGGCACATATTGACCCTGACGACAATGTTCCTGTCACCACGGTTCCTGCGCCGCTCACTGAAAACACCCGGTCGACGAACAAACGTGCCGGCAACTCGCTCAACGCCTGCTCACTCGCTTCGACCTCCCGAACTGTTTCCGCAAGCGTGTCGACGAGAACCTCAATGCCCTCTCCGGTTACCGCCGAGGTACACAACGGGCGCGACCACGAGATAGGTGATGAGGCAAGCAGTTCATCAACCTCTCTCTCAACCTCAACTCTGCGATCAGCACTCACAAGGTCAACTCGGGTCAGCGCAACAACTCCGGCCAACGGCCTGATCGAATCGATGACCGCAAGATGTTCACGAGTTTGCGCCCGGCATCCCTCGACTGCATCGACGACAAGCAACGCAATCGAAGCGTGCGACATGCCGGCGATCATCGTCTTCAGGTAGTCAGCGTGACCTGGCACGTCAACGATGTCGAGCACGGTGCCATCTCGCGCAGCGACATGTCCGAAGCCAAGGTCAATCGTGAGACCTCGTCGCCGTTCTTCCTCGAATCGATCGGGCTCGATGCCAGTCATTGCCCGAACGAGAGCCGACTTGCCATGGTCGATGTGGCCGGCGGTTGCGATGACCGCCATATCAACCTTCCAGCGCGGCGAGCGCGAGGGCGATGTTGTCATCGTCAGACGGATCAAACGACCTCATATCGACCCAGGTGTAACCGTCAGCTACTCGGCCGATCACCGGAAACGGAAGTGCCCGACGAAGTTCGCCAGCTCGATCGCCCTGCATCACGACGGCACGTGACGGCAACGTTGCCGCAGGGGCAGCTCCAGCTCCCACCACTGCCAACGATTCCCGCACCTCTCCACGACCGGCCTGCGCAACCACTCGTTCTGCGCGAGCTGCGAGATCGTTGGGTGACGTGCTTGCCATCTTCCAAAACAAAATGTCGTCGCTAGCGGTTCGGTTGAGATACGACATCAGCACATGCTGAAGCGGAACAAGCGCGTGATGACCGGGACGGAGTGCTCGCATCAACGGGTGGCGGGCGCACCGCTCAATGAGGTCTGAGCGACCAGCGATGATGCCGCACTGTGGCCCTCCCAACAACTTGTCACCACTGAACATGACGATGTCGGCACCATCATCAATACTTTGCTTCACCGAGGGCTCGTCGGTGATCCATGAGGGAAACGGTCGCATGTCTGACGGCAACCAGGGTGCCTCCGAGTCGAGAAGGCCCGATCCGAGATCAACCGCAAGTACAGGTTCTAAGTCGGCAAGGTCCCGCACCGATGCGGCTTCAACAAATCCTTCGACCGAAAAGTTGGAGGGATGCACCTTTAACACCATGGCGATGTCGTGTTCGGCGACATCGCAAGCTTGTTGGTAGTCATTGCGTCGCGTCCTGTTGGTTGTACCGACGTCGACGAGCCGTGCTCCCGATCGTTGCATTACGTCTGGCACGCGGAAGCCGCCGCCAATTTCAACACTTTCGCCACGTGAGACTGCCACCCCGCGACCCTCAGCAAGCGCTGAAAGCACGAGAAGCACCGCCGATGCGTTGTTGTTGACGACAAGCGCATCTTCAGCTCCTGTCAATATCCGAAGCAGCGATGCAATTCCAGTATGACGCGATCCCCGAACGCCGTCGAGAAGGTCGAATTCAACTGAGGTTGCCCGCGAACTCGGTGGGGCCGGATATGGCGCCCGTCCAAGGTTCGTATGCAACAGCACGCCCGTCGCATTAATGACCTCGCCAATTAATGAGGAGTAGAACTGCTCTGCAAATAGTCGAGCCGCTTCCTCAACGTCACCAGGTCGCTGGTCAACTGCATGTCGAGCACAGTCGACGAGCACGGCGTGTGGAAGTTCAAATTGACCGGCAAGTGAGCGGGCGAGAGCGTCCACCGATGGAGGCCGTTGATGTGTTCCGCCTTCTGTCATCGGTTGCAGCCAGTGTCATCTACTTCAGCACGAAGCCGTCGTAATTGTTTGCAACCACTTTTTGGAGTCGACGGCGATAGCGAGGTGCGCCTCCGTTGTAAATCATGTGGCGCTTGATGTCATGTCCATCAACGTTTGAGTTGTACCCGGTAAACCAACTCTTTGCGTTTCGCAGCAGCACCATGCCGTAGAGCTCTTCGATTTCAACAACCCACGCATCCTGCGCTTCTTTGGTGCACTCGACCCGCCGCAATCCCTGTGCTCGCATATGTTCGATGAGATCTGACGCCCACTCAACAGAAGTCTCAATAGCCCGTGGGAAGTTCGTCGATACCGATGCACCCTGAGGGCCAGCGAGCATGACGAGATTCGGGAACCCTTCAACTTGCACCCCGAGGTAGGTCCGTGGCCCTTTCTCCCATTCATCTCGTAGTCGCCGACCGTTTTGACCGATGAATTCAATGCGGTCAAATGCCCCAGTAATGGCATCAAAACCGGTTGCGTAAATGATGAGGTCGAACTCGTAGGTCTCTGCCGAGGTCTTGATGCCCTCCGGAACGATTCGGTCAATTGGCTGCTCCGAGATATCAACGAGCGTCACATTGTCGCGGTTGTATGCCTCGTAGTAATTCGTCTCCATCGGCACTCGCTGCACTCCGAAGCCGTGGTCCTTCGGGATGAGTTTCTCTGCAACCGCCGGATCATTCACTCGCTCACGAATCTTGTCTGCGATAAACGATGAGAACTTCGCGTTCGCATCTTCTTCCATCAAGACTTCTCGGTAGTTAGCCAGCCATATGCCAAACCCAGGCTTGTCGTAGAGCTCGTCCCAAAATTCATACCGCTCTTGCTCGGTTGCATCGTGGAACGACCCATCGATCGGACCGTGCATAAACCCGCCGGGAGTCTCCGCGCAACGAGCGAAAATCTCGTCATACCGAGTGCGGATATCAGCCATTTCTTCGTCGCTGATAGGTCCGTTCTTGAGTGGAGCGCACCAATTTGGGCGCCGTTGGAACACATGCAGCGACTTCACATTCTCTGCAATGGCGGGAATGATTTGTACACCGGTTGCGCCAGTTCCAACAATGGCCACTCGCAGTTCTGACATATCAATTGGCTCTTTCGGCCAGTGATAGGTGTGAAATGACTGTCCGGTGAAGTCTTGCTGACCCTCGTATCTCGGAAGCGTCGGGGCGGAGAGAAGACCAATCGCTGGCAACAAGAGATCACAGGTCATGACGTCGCCACCACCAAGATGCAGAGTCCAACGGTTGGCCTCGTCATCCCATACGGCGTTCTCCAAGGGCGTGTTGAAGCGCATGCCATCGCGAAGCGCGAACTTCTCAACAACGTATTGGAGATACTTCAGATTTTCAGGCTGAGGAGAAAACCTCTCTTTCCAGTGCCACTCATCAAGCAGTTCCTTAGAAAACGAGTAGCCATACGAATAGCTCTCAGAGTCAAAGCGGCACCCCGGATATCGATTCCAGTACCACGTGCCACCGAGGTCATCTCCGGCCTCGATCACGAGGGCATCGACGCCAAGGTTCCGAAGGCGGTGCAGCGCGTAAATTCCGGCGACACCGGCGCCGATCACAATGACTTCTTTGTGCTCTGCAGATTCGGGATGTGACATGACTTCGCTCAATGGGTTTCCCTTCTTCTGACAACAAACGCTAGACGGCGAGCGCGTGCGGGCTTCAAACGGAGCACGCCAAAGCCGCCCACCGAAGGTGGCTTTGCTATCGTCTCGTTAGCAATTCGGCTGAGGGGGAGCTATGGGGGATGCCGTTCGGATAACTGATGATGCTGGCGTGAGAACCATGACGCTGTGCCGTCCCGGCGAGTACAACACCATCACCCCACAGCTTCGAGACGAGCTCGCAGACGCGATCGATTCGACTCAGCACGATGACAGTATTCGCGTGCTCCTGCTCAACGCCGAGGGCCCTGCGTTTTGCGCCGGATACGACCTTGGCTGGGCGACTGGTGAGCAGGCAGATGATGAGCAGGCCGAAAACTCCCGGGCGTGGGACTCGGCATCTGACCTTCACATGATCGGCGAATTCGCGGCGACCTGGGCAAAGTTGCACGACTCGATAAAGCCCACGATCGCAGCGGTTAACGGCTGGTGTATCGCCGGGGGTAGCAACATTGTCTTCAATGCTCACATGATCGTCGCAGGAGAATCAGCGCGATTTGGCTACCCGCCATCTCGGGTATGGGGCATCCCTGAAGCGCCGTGGACATGGGTTGCTCGAATGGGACTGCAACAGGCACGTCGCTACATGCTTACCGGTGACGAGATCACCGCCCAAATGGCTCTTGATATGGGTCTCATTCTTCAGGTCTCAGCCGATGATGACCTCGCCGACAACGCATGGGCACTCGCAACACGAATTGCTCAAGTGCCAACCAACCAACTCGAAATGATCACGAGATCGCTTAATGCGGTCGCTGACCATATGTATGACCCGCCGGCATCTCGACGGCTCGGAACTCTCTTTGATGGAGTCGCTCGGCACAGCCAAGAAGGAAAAGACTTCGTCGCTCGCTCAGAAGACGTCGGCTTTCGAGAGGCTGTTCGGGAGCGTGATCGACCATTCGGTGATTACGGCGAACGAGAATCACCCCAATAGACGATGGCTGGCAACGACACCGAAAGGTTGACCCAATGACAACTCCACCGCTCACCATCAGCCACACCATTGGCCCGAGCGAGCCAGCAATCCTTGATCTCACCCTTGGCGGTGTCCTCCGACGCGCCGCATCTGAGCGTCCCAATCAACCTGCTCTGATTGCGTCAAACACGGGCGCAACATGGACATTCGCCGAATTGCTCTCAGATGCAGAGGCTGTGGCTCGTGATCTCATTGAACGGTTTGAACCCGGCAGCCGCATTGCGATCTGGGCACAGAATCTTCCTGAGTGGGTCATTGCCGAGTATGCAATCGCTCTCGCCGGAATGGTGATCGTCACAGTGAACCCAAACCTGCTCGAGGACGAAGCGGCGTACGTCTTCAACCAGTCAACATCGGTCGGCGTGATCGCATCGACCAACTACCGCGGCCGCAATCTCATGAGTATCGCTGAGCAACTCATGGTGCGGTGCCCGTCGGTTCGCGAGGTGTCTTCGTTGGGCGAGCTCACCTCTGTCGCTCAACATGCAAGGTCGTCAACAACGCCGCTGCCGGAGCCCGACCCGGGTGACCTCGTCATGATTCAGTACACCTCGGGAACGACCGGCTTCCCGAAAGGGGCGAGTCTGCATCACAGAGGAATTGTTACGAATGCGCTGCACAGCACCCTTCGCAATGGGAGCAAGCCGGGCGACGTCATGATGGGAGCGATGCCGCTCTTTCACACCGGCGGATCAGTGTTGGCCGTGCTCGCCGCTGGCACACGAATGCTGACGATTGTGATCATCGAGGAATTCGAGCCCGGCCACGTGCTCGATACGTTCGAAAAGTACGGCGTCACCCTCGGCGGTGGCGTCCCGACGATGCTCATCGCAATGATGGAGCACCCAACGTTCAAAGACCGTGACCTCTCATCGCTCACCACGATTACCTCGGGTGGCTCTACCGTGCCCGCAGCACTCGTCGAGCGTTTTGAACGCGAAGTTGGGGCGAAACTCACGATTGTCTTCGGCCAGACAGAGATGTCGCCCGTCGCAACAATGACGCGACCTGATGACGGCGTCGACGATAAGGCCAACAGTCTTGGGACTGCGCTTCCACATGTTGAGATCAAGATCGTTGATCCGGATGGCAATACGGTCCCCATCGGTGAGCCCGGAGAATTTTGCACTCGCGGATATCTCAACATGCTGGGCTATAACGACAATCCTGAAGCGACAGAAGAAACCATCGACTCTGACGGGTGGCTGCACTCAGGTGATATCTGTTCGATGGACGAGCGCGGGTATTGCTACATCGTTGGCCGAATCAAAGACATGATCATTCGCGGTGGAGAAAACATCTATCCGAAAGAGATCGAGGAGGTGTTGTTCCGTCACCCCTCGGTCAGCGAGGTCGCAGTGATCGGTCTACCCGACGATAAGTGGGGTGAAACCGTTGGTGCAGTCATACGACCAACCCCTGACGCGTCGCCGTCGGTTGCTGAACTTCGAGCATGGGTACGTGAACACCTCGCACCCCACAAAACTCCAGCAAGTTGGTTTGCCACCAGCGAGTTTCCTCTTACCGGATCGGGAAAAATTCAAAAGTTCCGTCTCGTCGAAATGTGGAACAACAACGAACTCGAACATCTCGAGTGACCGCCCACTCACGTCGGTAATGTGCGCAGGTGATCCGAGTTGCAATCGTGCTGTGCGACGACCTAGGTCGTCGTATTTCAACGCAGTACGCGCCATACGAAACGCTGTATGCCGAGTTTCTTAACTTGGCCGCACCCGACGTTCTTGAGACCTCGGTTTTCCGTGCCCATAACGGGGACCTCCCCGACGATGTCACATCCTTTGACGCTGTCGTCATCGGCGGCAGTCGCGCCAGCGTGTATGAACCGCATGACTGGATCCCACCTTTGCTGTCAGTCGTACGTTCCTCACTTGAGAGCGACACGTCAACCTGGGGAATCTGTTTCGGGCATCAAGTGGTCGCAGCAGCGATGGGCGCCGACGTCGGCCCCTCGACCACCGGGTGGAATCTCGCTGCGCAAAGCTACGAGATTCTCAGCGGACCGCATGCAGATCCAACCGACCCACTGCGTCTGCTGGCGTTCCACCAAGATCAAGTTCACACCGTTCCCCCGGGAACACAGTGTTACCTGACGTCACCTGGGTGCGCAATTGCGGGGCTCAGCGGCGACAACGTGTTAACAATGCAACCCCATCCTGAATTCACCCCTCACGTCATCGCGGCAATCCTTGCCGCAAGCCGGGGAGGTCCGATCACAGATCGCGACATCGACGACGCATTGCTGCGCATCGACGGCTCATTTTCATCGCACCGCGCATCAGGATTGTTCTGGCTGTCTCATCTTGGCACCGCATAATCATCTGCCGTTGCTCACGATCAGTTCAACGAGCCCAGAAACTCAACTATTCGCGACGACCACGTTGCAACATCATGTGCGGACGTCGCAATCGCGAGTTCTGATGTGGGAATCAGCTGATGCAGAGCCTCGGCGCTACTCACCGGATGCCCGGCGTCACCTGACCAGGCAAGAATCAACGCGGGGACAGCGATATTCCTCACCTGGTCTCGTGTTGGAAAATCAGCAGTTGCGGCGCCCCGCAAGACGTGCGCCATCTGTTGGTGATCGGCAGTTCGTAAGTTGCGTTCCATTCGATCATGCCACTCTGGGCCAAACGGATCGGGTGGAGGTATACGCCGACTCGCTTCGATGACGTGCTCGATATTTCCAGCGACAATTCGGTCAGCGCGCTCGAGGTAGAGCGCTCGCTGAGCGTCTCGAGTCTCCCAAGCCGTTGGCGGAATCACCAGCACCAAACCCCTAATCCGAGACGGTGCTGCGACCGCTGCGTGAAGAGCGGTGCCGGCTCCCATCGACGCGCCTCCCGCAATGTAGGTCGTTACGTCGAGTGCGTCGGCGAGAGCGAGTTGGTCATCGGCGAGGCGCTGCCAGGAGTAGTCACTGAGTGTTGGTGTCAGCGTTGACCTTCCGTGGCCACGGGCGTCATATCTAATGACCTCGCTGCGGGCGGCAATAGAAGGCCAATCGAAATCAAGCAAGTCTCCTTCAAGATCCATCGACGAGGTCAACCCGTGACCCCAGATGAACGGCTCACCGCTCCCACCTCGATCGACCAAGAGCGAAAGGCCATCGAGTGCAACGTTGTGCCGCATTTTAGGAATTCAGATCGGCACCAATCCGGGGAAGAACCTCAGTCGCCATGAGTTCAAGTTGCTCGTTCATCGCTTCTTGTGTGAGACCCGGCATATCGAAGAACAGCACGAAGTGCTCGACGCCGACCTCATCTCGATAACGGCCCATCGTGTCTGCGACTTCTTCGACAGACCCGATTGCCATCACATCTTGATCGATCGAATCTTCAAGGCTTGGTTTGTGATCAAACGGAGTCTCAGACCCATCAGGCATTGAGTAACTGCGGAATCGACCGTATGGCGATAGGAACTTGATCCATTCGTCATGGGCATTGCGTGCACCGTTGCGGGCCTCATCGGAGGTCCAGCCGACATGAGCATTGAGTGCTAAGCAGCGTCGGTCACCCTGACCAAGTTCCCAACCGTGTTCGTTTGCCTTGGTGCCGAACTCGTCCCACCATGTCTTCGTTTTTTCGATGCCGCGGGCGGGCATGACCGCGTGGTGTCCAACGCGAGCCGTGTACTCGAGTGTCGCAGGAGAGGTGACCGCTTGCCACACATCGATCGGTGCGATCGGCTTCGGAATAAGGGTGAGGTCTTGGACGGTAGAACCACGATCTGGAATACCGGGAGGAGGCAACACGAAATGTTTGCCGGTGAACGAGAAGCGCTCGTTGTACCAAGCCTCTTTGATGATCTCCATCGATTCCTCGAAAATCTCGCGGTTGACACGGTCAAGCTCGGCAGACATCTCATTGTCACCTGACGCAACAACCCCACCAAGCGACTGCGCCTCGCGTGGAACCGTGCCGCGGCCAACACCGAATTGCATCCGATTATTGGTGAGGATCTGCATCATCGCAGCGTCTTCTGCGAGACGAAGAGGATGCCATTGCGGAACGATGTTGAACATTTGTCCGAGGCGTAGGCGCTCTGTCTCCTTCGCGAGGTGCAACCCAAACAAAATGAGGTTCGGCGTCACCTCATAGCCTTCATATTGAAAATGGTGCTCGGTAAGCCACATCGTGTCGTAGCCAAGCCGGTCCATCGTTTTCGCCCAGGCCGTCAAATTGTCGTAGCACGCGATGAAGTCTGGATTGTCGTAGCGGCGGTCTACGGGGTCTGGCCCCCCGTAGCCGGCATCAGGCATCGGTACTCCACCATAAAAATTTGCATCGATTCGCACATCAGCAGTTTGACATGCGCGCGCCCGCTTCGCACGAATCACCCACAGAAAACTGATGGTTTTCACTAAGGCCTGGCGCCCAAGCCTCTGTTGACTACCGCAGCGCAGTGCCTCAGCGACCCGACCATGATGGTGGGCGCTTTTCTGCGAAGGCCTTTGGGCCTTCCTTGGCATCCTCTGATGAGAACACTGCAGCCATGACCGGGCGTTGGTGCTCCCAAAACTCGGCTTCGGTTCGACCCTGAACCGCCTGAATCATCTGCTTCGATGCTGCAACTGAAAGCGGCGCGTTTCGAGCGATGCGATCTGCAAGTTCCATCGCTCCCTCGACCGCCCCACCTTTCTCAGTCACCCGAGAAACAAGCCCGTACTCCGCGCCTTTTTCCGCAGTAATCGGATCTGCCGTCAGCGCCATCTCCATTGCGACCGCATACGGAACACGACTTGGCAACCGGAGCAACGCTCCGCCTGCGGCGAGAAGCCCAACACCGACTTCGGGGATTCCAAGTTTCACGCCCTCGGCGGCAACGATGAGGTCGCAGGTCAACGCAACTTCAAGGCCACCAGCTAAGGCGAAGCCTTCAACTGCGGCGATGAGCGGCTTTTTCGCACCGTTTTCTAGAAACTCGTTGAACCCAACTGGCGGACCGTCGGTGAGGAATGCTTTGAGATCCATTCCTGCGCAAAATCCGCGGCCGGCACCCGTCAGTACCCCAGCGGTGAGTTCAGGGTTCTCATCGAGTTCACGAACAGCTGCCACAAGACCTTGTGCAAGATCTGTGTTGACCGCATTCATCTGATCGGGCCGGTTCAAGGTGATGAGGAGAACTCGACCTCGTACTTCGGTTACTACTGCTGCTTGTTCGCTCATGACGACAACTCCTTCATCGTGAATATGCCCGAGGGCCGGTTACTCAGCAATGTATGTCGTGCAGTTGGTCGCTCTCGAACCAGCACATCCTGAGTCACGGCTCGATCATGAGCCTCTGCGACAAAAACGACGACGTTTGCGAGTTCAGTTTGGCCGCTGGTTCTTGTCTGATCGCTCTTTCCATTTCTTTGCCAACACAAACCCAAGAGCGATTCCAGACAAGATGATGAACAACGAGGAGGTTGTCATGCTCGCACCTTAATTCGTGCCACTGCAGCGTCTCCGCAACAGCGCTCAGGACCTTTAGACCCGATAGTTCATGTGATCGGCCGAGCGAGCCCTTCGACAACCTCGGCGTTCGCCAACGCGGCCAACATCTTTGGGGTGCCAACAATTTTTAGCCCCCGACTTCCCCCTCCAACAACGATACGTTCGCGCTCCATCACTGCAGCATCGATCCACAGCGGAATCGTGTGGGGAAGGCCAAATGGCGTTACGCCACCCATCACCATTCCCGTCACCTCCGCGGTGAGGTCAGCCGGAGCAAATGAGACTTTTCTGACCCCAAGCCGTTTTCGAACGGCCCCATTAACGTCGAGCCGGCTCGTCGCGAGTACTACACAGGCAGCGAACACTGGCGACTCACCCTTCGATGCGATAACAATCGTGTTCGCTGAGTCATCGGGTGAGAACCCATAGTGCTCACAGAACTCGGCTGTATCGGCGAGATCGGGATCACATGGCATTGCCTCGAACGGCACACCGATCGCGGTCACGACGTCAAGCACTCGCTGTTCAATCTCACTCATTGCCACATTGTCGCAACTGTTGACCTCGCTTGGCGAGTTTCGTACCGTTCAGATCATGAGTCGTCACCACGG
Source organism: uncultured Ilumatobacteraceae bacterium (assembly GCA_965660025.1). Lineage (GTDB taxonomy): Bacteria > Actinomycetota > Acidimicrobiia > Acidimicrobiales > Ilumatobacteraceae > Casp-actino5. The sequence goes on from CBFHYI010000016.1 coordinate 28,840, forward strand.
ACATGATCACGGCCATATTGAGCCACCAGAAGTCGTCAACATCGACGACGGCGTCTTTGCCTATATCCAGCCAGATGGATCGTGGTGGATCAACAACTGCGGGATTCTTGCCAACGGGGGCGACACCGTCATCGTCGATACCTGCTCGACAGAACGTCGCACAAACCTCTTTCTTGAGACGGTTGAGCGCCTCGACTCAGGTCCGATACGAGCCGTGGTCAACACACATCACCATGGTGATCACACCCACGGAAACTGGTTGACAAAACCAGCCGCAATCATCGGTCACCGTCGATGCCGAGAAGCAATTCTTGAAGCCGGTCTGCCACATTTTGAGGGCGTATTTGAACCCGTTGATTGGGGCAACATTCAGATCGAGCCGCCGATGGTGACGTTCGACGATCACATCGATGTGCATTGCGGCGACATTCGAGCAGAACTTCACTACATCGGAACACCTGCTCACACGACCAACGACATCGTGGTCTGGTTACCCGACCGAAAAGTGCTCTACACGGGAGATCTCGTCTTCAACGGCGGAACACCGTTCATGGTGATGGGCTCGGTTACTGGCTCACTCGCGGCACTCGATCGGCTCAGCGAATTTGATGCCGATGTGGTCGTGCCTGGGCACGGGCCTGTCTGCGATCTCACGGTCATCGATCAACTCCGGGCCTACGACAACTTCATTATCGATCTTGCCCGACGCGCAATTGCAGATGAGGTAAGTGCCCTAGAGGCAGCAAGAGAAACTGACCTTGGCGAATTTGGAGAACTCTCTGACCCCGAGCGAATCGTCGGCAACCTTCATCGAGCAATGTTCGAACTCAACGGTGCTGAGCCTGGAAGCACGATCGACATCGTTGCCGCAATCGGCGACATGGTTGCCTACAACGGCGGCCAACCACTCAGTTGCCTCGCCTAGCCGAGGTTCGCCGAGAATTGCCGACTACTTGTCAACGCGACGATTAGTTGGGCAGCACGATCGAGCCTGAGGGGCCGGACAATTCGACATGAAGTCCGGGCGAGTCAGCGTGTTCGACCTTCATCGTCTCCCCGAGCGCAGCAAGCAACTCGTTGACGCGCTCTCGATCAGGGTGAAGGCCGTGCATTTCGGCAACGGTGAGTCCGGGCGCAGCGGTTTCCGATGGGTGTCTCGATTGACCCCAATCAATAAAGAACGGCAAGATTCCGCCCTCGGTGTCGCCTGTCGGCAAACTCAAATGCCAGTCAAGTGTCATCTCGGGGGCAACCCGTCGCATCGCTACAGGCTCGGTATAACCAAGACCCACCTCTGCACCTGAGGCAACTACCGATGACAGATCGTGTTGTCGAGCACACCATGTGACGACCCGTTGGGTCTCCAACTCGTCAATTCCGAATGATCGCGGCACACCTGGGTCACCTTGCTCTGGGTCAGGCCCGATGATCTCAAGATAGGTGTCACCAAAGGAACACAACCGATTTCGTGTTCCGTTGTTGACATGGGGGCCACCCTCAGTGGCGATGACGCCGGTGAGGTCGGCAAGCCACTCTGAACTCATAGCAATATCTGGCGTTGCAAACACGATGTGGTCAAG